>JALIDO010000009.1 GCA_022865265.1 Candidatus Nanohalarchaeota archaeon QJJ-5 | reverse complement strand
ATTTCCCCCAAGCTGATACGATCAACACGACAGGCCTACAGGCAGGGCTACGACAGCCTCTTGCCCGCGCTGCAGGATGGGAACAGTATTCGTTCTCATGGACGACACCCGTGATTGAGGACGATACTGATCATATTTATGTCGCTGTCGGATTATCAGTGGTCTGGGAGACACAGATCGCGTTCCAGTACGATGATATCGAGATCTCGATCGAACCAGTGGATTCAGGGCAGTGATTCCGTAAAGGAACAGCCGGTCAACTGTTCGGATTGTTCCCAGAGATCTTGTGCCAGGACGGTATCGTATGATTGATCGCTTGACTGCTGTTGTTCCGGTGAGCCTCGCATATTCATCAGTCCATCAGGCCCCCAGTAGGTCCGACCGTCGATGCCTGTCTCGGTCGCTGCATACAGCATCGGTAAGGCACCGGCTGCCGGCGACTGGGCGAAAAGATATCCCATGATCCGCATGATGGCAGTCTTGATCCGGTTGCCGTCTTGTTTCGGTCCGCGATACTGAAGGTTCGTGTCGGCATAGCCAGGGTGCGTGGCCACAGAGACGAGATCACGGTCATGTGTTTTCGCTTTCCGGTCGAGTTCGTAAGCAAACAGGATGTTCGCGAGTTTCGAGTTGGCATAGGCCTGCCACCGGTCATATTCCTCTGGCATGAGGTCTGTCGGATCGATCTGTCCGCGCTCGTGCATTCCTGATGATTGGGTGATGACCCGGCTCTGCTGTTCACCTGCTGTGAGCAACGGAAGGAGTTGAAGTGTCAGGGCAAAATGACCAAGATGATTGACCCCCATCTGATATTCAAAGCCATCTGCTGTTTCCTGGTATGGAAGTGCCATGACACCGGCATTATTACAGAGGATATCGAGCGTGTCTGTCTGTTCATGGACATTTGTCGTGGCTGTCTCGATGCTTTCCAGATCACCGAGATCGCATTCGATGACTGATAGATCCGGTGTTTCGATCTTGGTTTCCAGGTCATTTCTTGCTTCTTGTCCCTGTTGTTCTGTCTTTGCTGCCATGATGACAGTTGCACCATGTTCAGCTAGTGCTTTCGTAACCTGGTAGCCGATACCAGAATCAGGCCCGGTTACAAGGGCTGTCGTATCATCAAGAGGATCGATATTGTCGCTTGTCCAACTCATTTATACCAACATCTATCAAATGCTGATCCTTGCTCCTTATTGGTTTGCTACACGTCTATCACAGCGACTGGATATAACGCCGTTATATCCCTGTTTTTCTTTTTTCATCCTGCTTCCCCATATTGACATACATGACCGAACTGCCTGGTGAAAAGGTCGAGGTAGAGGGTACGGAGGTGTATGTACATCCTGTTCAGCACACCGATGCGACCATGCCTATCTATCAGCCAAGTGATGAGATGCGTGAGTATGTCCATGATGCTGTAACAAGCTATGAGCGGGAAGGTGCTGCTGTCTACATGGAACAGAATCTTCCTGAAGAATATGGTCTGGATGATGGGACAGTGACCGAGATCGATGATCATGACTGGGCTGCTGATGAATATACGGTGCAGTGGTCGGAGCATCAAAAATCGAGGAAAAAAGCCTTCTGGATGAATATGGGAAAGACTCTTGTGATGCCATTTGTCGCAGCACCGAAGCTGATGATCGAAGGCATGAAGGAAGAGGTCCTCGGGGAGGAATATATCGAGAAAAAACGGAAGGAACAAGAAGAACGTATGGAACCACTCAGATACCTGACTGATCCAGATGCTCTTGATGAGTATGTTTCTCATCTCAATGATGAACAGGCAGATCCTCTCGAGGAACGTGATCGGCTCTGGGAGGATGATCCTGAACAGGCTGTGGTCAGATCGGAACGATCACGTTATATCGCTGAAACGGTAGCATCCGCTGTTGACGGTGATGAAGCACATGTGATTGTTGGTGGCGGTCATTACAGTGGTGTATTACAGTGGCTCGATGAATACAGTGATGGAACAGATACACAGCCAGAGGATGTGAACGATTCACATGCGTATGCTGAAGGGTTTGATCTCTAGAAGAGAGATACGTATCAGTCTTCGTCCAGATCATATCGTACCCGGATCGCGTCCAGGTTCGGTGATTCACCGAAGAGGTCTCTGAATCGCTGTTCGTCTTTGACGAGGGCCATTCCTGATTCGGTCAATGCCAGATCGGTCGGTCTGCCAACCATCGACTGTTCCATGACGATCGCATCGTTGTCTTCGAGGAACTCCAGGGCCTTAATGAGCTCAGACTCGTCCATCCGGACTGTTTCCCTGACATGTTCATATGCCGGCCACTTCCATCTGATGAGATAGAGGTACTGGAGGACACGTGCAGCATTGCGCTGTACCGTCATCGTATCACCAGTATGAGGATGCTATCTTGAAGAGAGTGACTGTTGTCGATATCTCGGTCACAGAGCAATTACTGTTCTATAATCGTATTTGATCGATCATAGTTATGTGCAGTCACAGTGGTTCGATCGATACAGAAGAAATACTAGGATGCGGCCGCCGGGAGTTGAACCCGGATCGCCGGCTGTCTCCGTGCATGCCAGGCGGGTCTGATAGATGCCTGGTGGCCTTGGAAGGCCGGAGTCGTAGCCATTGGACCACGGCCGCAGTTATTCTTGTTCAGTCGGTCTCCGCTTTTTCTCACGGAGTCGTCGCCGGGCTTGATCGATCGCAGCTACGAGTTGATCGATCTCGTCTTCGGTGAAATCGATGTATCCGGCCTCATCACGCACAAAGATGTTACCGTCATTGAGGCCAACTTCGAAGTTATTCCACCGGTTCTTTCCGGCATCAAATTCCTCGATAACTTCCATCTGTATCTATCAATCGATGGATGCCCAAGGCTTTATAGCTTATTGGCCCATGATAGGCAGTTTTATTAACATCCGTTCCGCATTATTCTTTGATATACTATGGCAACACGTTGTCCGCGCTGCGGTAACTGGATTGAAGAGGGCCAGAAGGACTGTGACCAATGTGGCTACTCGCCAGGAAGCAAGCGCGAGTTCTCAAAGAGCAATGTTCAGAGCAATCCGTTCTGACAGCGGATACCGCAAACCCTTAAAGGAATTGTCATCGCAGTAGCGTTCAGACTATGGTATTCGATAATCTCAAAGACTCGATCAAGGATTTCGCTGGGCTTGGTGTTGCCGACAAAGAGGCTGTTGAAGATCTCGTACAGGATATCCAGCGCGATCTCATCCAGGCTGATGTCGATATCCAGCTTGTGAAAGAGCTGAGTGAGGATATCAAAGAAGAAGCGCTTCGGGAAGATATTCCGGGGCAGTTGACACGAAAGGAACATGTCCTCAATATTGTCTATGAGCATCTTGCTGCGATTCTCGGTGATGAACCGGCTATCGATATTGAACCGAAACGTGTGCTGTTGATCGGGCTCTTTGGTGCTGGTAAAACGACAACAGCAGGGAAGTTAGCGAATTTCTATCGTAAGCGGGGTTTGACACCAGGCCTTATCGCTGCGGATGTCCATCGTCCTGCAGCGTATGAGCAGCTTAAGCAGAATGCTGACAAGACCGATGTACCGTTCTACGGTGATCCTGATGCGACTGATGCAGCAGCAGTGGTCGAGGCCGGGATGGACGAACTCGATACTACCGATGTGATGATCGTCGATTCTGCTGGTCGTGATTCGATGGATGATGAGCTCCGTGAAGAGATCACAGCGATCGAGAACACGTTCCGGCCTGATGAGACATTGCTGGTTGTTCCAGCAGATATCGGACAGTCGGCACGCGAACAGGCCGAGACGTTCCAAGAAGCGGTTGGTATCGATGGTGTTGTCGTCACGAAGCTCGATTCCTCGGCCAAAGGTGGTGGTGCCTTGAGTAGCTGTGCAGCTGCCGGGGCGAATATCCAGTTCATCGGTACAGGGGAAGGGCTTGATGACCTGGAGATCTATGATCCAGAATCATTTGTCGAAGATCTCCTTGGCGTACCTGACCTGGAGAGTCTGATCGAGAAAGCCCAACAGTCAATCGATGAGGAGACGGCCAAAGACTTCATGCAGGGCGATTTCGACCTACAGGACTTCTATGAACAGATGGAACAGATGACCGAGATGGGAGCGATGGACCAGATCATGGATATGCTCCCCTTCAATACCTCGAAGCTCCCTGACAATGTCATGGAGATGCAGGAGGAAAAGATCGGTGCCTACCGGACATTGATGGATTCGATGACCCAAGAAGAGATGGAAGATCCCAAGCTCGTGGATGATAGCCGGGCGAAACGGATCGCACAGGGGGCAGGCCGTGACAAACAGGAGGTCCGCGAGATGATCAAGCAGTACCGTCAGGCGAAAAACATGATGGATAAGTTCTCTGGTGGCGATATGAAACGTGGCGGTATGAAAAAGATGATGCGTCAGTTCGGTATGGGTTAGTCTTTAGGCAACATGCGTTCTCTGTCATCTGCAAATGTGTATTCTGACAGATCGATTGATCGATGGAGCAAGACAGCAAGGCCAATGAGCATCACAAGGCCATATGATGATCCACGGAACAGGATGACTGCCGCTGAAGCGCTTGCTGATGGAAGATCTGCCAACAAGATCAGCAACAGTGTCAACATGACTTCGATACCACCGAGGCCACCTGGAAGTGGAAGATAATAGACCACATAGGCGATCGGGATGATGAACATGAGAAGGGTGAACGAGACGGTCCAGCCCATCGAGAGGATGAAGCTGTAGAGGCCCACCATGATCAGGAACCATCCTACATGGGCGATGATGAGGATATCAGCGATGTTCCGTCGTTCATCGATCACCTGGTCAAGGGTGTAGTAGAAATGGTGTATCTTATCACCGATCCGTTCTGTATCGACATCGGTCTTGCTGAGATATGGGACAACAGCAAGGACACGATTGAGCACACCGATAATCCACGTGAAGACATACTCGGCAAGGCTTCGATGGAAAAACAGGAGGAACAATAATAATGCGATCGATGTCGCAAGGATCATCGCCAACACGATCGAGACCGTGATCACCGGGTTGATCGGATGTAATGCCACATAGAGCAAGATCCCAAGGCCCGCGAAGGTGAAAAATGGTAAGGTATTCATCAAATCTGCTGCAAAGATCGATGCCAATGATATCTCATAGTCTTTCTCACTGTCTTCTGAAAGGATATATGCCATCACTGGCTGGCCGCCCACCGGTCCAAATGGATTGATCCCGTAGACGAACAGGGCCGCGAGATAGTACTGTAAGGTCTCCCCGAGCTCCATGTCATGATCAGTCATCGAGAGTGTGATATGCCAGTTTAAACCCCGGATGATGAATGTCCCGAAGGTTGCAATGACACCAAGAAGGATGAACAATGGTGATGCCTGTCTGACGGATTCAATGATCGCTTCTACCCCCACAAAGTAAAAGAACAATCCTAACAACACCATCGCGATGACAAAGTTGATGGTATTGTTCCGCCAGGTCGGGGCCATATCTGGTCTGTACGAACAGTGACCTTTAAGATAGCTGGTACCGTACCACTGTATATAGTTGATGTGATACTGATGCAGCCTGCTGAGAAAGTCGAGATACTAGCGGACCAGGACCTCTGCGATCACTGTTTTGGTCGACAGTTTGCACGGCTTGGTACTGGTCTTGAGAACTATGAACGTGCTTGGATCATCTATGAGGCACAGGAACAAGGAAAAGATATTACAGAGGATCTGTTCGATCCGGATAATGTTCCAGACCGCGTGATCCAACGAGAACCATGTGCAGTCTGTCGGGGGTTGTTTCTCGATCTTGAGCAGTTTGTCGATCGTGTGGTCAATGCCCTTGAGCGGTATGAGTTCGAGACCTATCTCGTCGGGACACGACCACCGAGTGAGATCGTCGAGGCTGAGGAGCAACTCTGGGAAGAAACAGGGCTTCAATGGGTTGAGCCATTGAAAAGCGAACTGAACCGGCTGATCGGGAAACGATTGGAAAAGCGGCTGTTAGAAGAGCGTGATCTCGAGACTGATGTGGATTATGAGCGCGCTGATATCAATGCAGTACTGGATATCGAGAAAGATCGTGTCGAACTACAGGTCAATTCTTTGTTGATCCATGGCTTCTACAATAAACTGGAACGTGGTATCCCGCAGACAAAATGGCCCTGTAGTGAGTGTCGTGGTTCGGGCTGTGAGGCCTGTGATTGGACCGGGAAGCAGTATCAGGATTCTGTCGAAGAACTTGTTGCAGAACCGATCATCGAGGCGACCGAAGGCCTCGAGACAGCATTCCACGGGGCTGGTCGAGAGGATGTCGATGCACGATGTCTTGGGAAGCGTGAATTTGTGCTTGAGATAAAAGAGCCACAGCAACGGTTCATCGATCTTGCGGAGTTACAGACCGAGATCAATGATCGGCACGAAGGCCGTGTCGAAGTGTTCGGTCTCGAGTTCTGTGAGAAAGGGCTGGTCGAAGAGGTCAAATCCCGACGATCGAACAAGACCTATCGTGCAGAGATCGAGCTCGGGGCACCGATCGAGGAGGATGATCTCTCGGCACTGTCATCGATCGAAGGTGTTGTTGAACAGCGAACACCGACCAGGGTCGAGCATCGTCGGGCCGATAAGACCCGTGAACGAACGGTTCATACTATCTCATGGACATTTGTCGACGAACAGACGATCGAGCTCGAGATCAAAGGCGATGCAGGGCTCTATATCAAGGAGCTCATATCTGGAGATAAGGAAAAGACAGAACCTTCGGTCAGTCAGGTGCTCGGTGTCGATGCCGAGTGTACAGCTCTTGATGTCGTTGCGATCGAAAAACCAGATGGATACAGCGATATCTAAGGGTCGGCGATCGATCAGACGCTGTTATATCCCGCACACCGATATCGGGACACAGAAGACAAACCCATTTAAAAGTTCTGCGTGCACTGGATATATGGTAGCTGTCATACTACAATTCATAAACTAGGTGTTATACGATGGCACAGAAGACTAAGGGATCACGGAACAAGACGCGGAAGAAATTGGAAAAACATGCTCGGAGCAAAGATACCGTCTCCAAGCATCTGAAAGAGTTCGATGAGGGAGACAATGTTCTCATCCAGATAGATTCAGCTATCCATGAGGGCATGCCACATCCGCGTTTCCATGGGAAGCATGGAACGGTCATCGGCAGTCGTGGTGATTCCTACATCGTAGAGATTCATGATCGTGAAAAGGCAAAAGAGATGCCTGTCTATCCTGCTCATCTCCAAGAGGTTGATCAGTGATGGATATCGTCGAACGATCGTATTCGGACGGAATCAAGGCCCGAGATATCTTGAGTGACCGAGATGTTGATGAGCTTTCTCATGCACAACAAATCGGGCTGGAATATCTCCGGAAGAACATGAAAATCGCTGACCGTGATAGTTTTGAGGAACTCTATGATGAGCTGAGTGAGGTCGAAAGTATCAAGGAGAAACATGTCATCAAGCTCCTCGAACTGCTCCCGACCGAACCGGAAGAGGTAGAGACGATTTTCTCGAAGGAACGGGTGAAACTGGAGGATAGTGATATCGACCGTATCGTGGAGATTTGCTCCTCGTACACTGATGCATAACGTCGGTGATCACGATGAAAGATGATAATGCTATCGTTCTAGATTTTCTTGCACATGGAAAACCATCTGGCAAAGAGGAACCGCTAGCGCAGGTCCTTGGTACGACGTATTTCAATCTCTTGGAAGTCGTTGCTCGGGATGATCAACGTCTCAAGGCAAATGAGGAAGTATATATCGGTGATGGTGAACGTGAAAAGGTCAAATATATCAAAGGCCGCATCACAACAGATGATCTCACCGGCAATGCAAGCTCCGAGCTTGATTATGTGCTCGATGATCTGATCGAAGAGAATGAAGACCGTTTCGTCGAATTCTTCAACAATGCACAGCCGATCACCACACGGCAGCATTCCCTAGAACTGCTTCCAAGTGTCGGGAAAAAGCACATGTGGGAGATCATCGAGGAACGAGATACTGGTGATTTCGAGGGGTTCGATGATATGAAAGAGCGTGTCGATCTCTTACCGGATCCCCGGACGATCATCAAAAAGCGGTTGAAAAAGGAACTCGAAGGTGGTCGGAAGCGGTATCTGTTCGCTGCTCCACCGAAGAACGAGAACCAGGACAAATATATAGGCATATGATCCAGGAACTCCTTGCCAGATATGGCATTGAGGCGGACAAGCAACAGGGACAACATTTCCTGGCATCGGAACGCATCCTTGATAAGGAAGTTGATGCAGCGGATATAGAAGCTGATGATGTAGTTCTTGAAATCGGTGCAGGTCTTGGAACATTGACGGAGCGATTAGCAGAGAAAGCAGACCGTGTCATCGCCGTCGAGAAGGATCAAAATCTTGTTTCTGTGCTGGAAGATCGGCTATCTACCTATGATAATGTCACGATCACACAGGGCGATATCATGGATATGGAGTGGCCATCGTTCGATCGCTGTGTATCGAATCCCCCATATCATCTTTCATCGGAGCTCATCGAAGCACTGGGCACACGGCAACGGTTCAGTGTCATGGTGTTACAGAAACAGTTCGCAGACCGGTTGACCGCAGAACCAGGCGAAGATGGGTATTCTCGGCTGACGGTGATGGCTCGATACTATTTCATACCTGTCGTCCTGGAAACGGTCGGTGCTGATCTGTTCTATCCTCGGCCCGAGGTCGATTCTTCGCTCGTCAAACTGTATCCACGGAAGGATAGGCATGGAATCCAAGATGAAGAAGCCTTTTTCCGGACAAGCCGTGCACTATTCACTCATAAACGGAAGAAGGTTCGAAATGCTGTTGTTGATGCCCGTCATATACTGAATACAGAAAAAGATAAGGTCAAAGCGGTGCGTGATGAGGTCCCTCACAGTGAACAAAGAGTTATCAACCTCGATATCCCAGCTATCAATGATATCTGTCAATTCCTGGAGGACGAGCTATGACACGGACACGATGCCGGATCTGTGGTGATTTCGTTGAACATGAAGAGCATGAAGATATGGAACTGTGTCATGACTGTCTCCACCATGGATTCAGGAAGTTACAGCAGACGATAGCGAACATGGATGATATGACGATCGATCGGCCGGAGGATGAGGAATGAAATGGATCTTTGTCACCGGTGGTGTCTTATCGGGACTCGGTAAAGGTGTCTTCTCTGCATCGGTCGCGAAGCTTCTTGAGGATGAGGACCGTCGTGTCGTCCCGGTCAAGTGTGATGGCTATCTCAATGTGGACCCCGGCACGATGAACCCGAAAGAACACGGTGAGGTCTACGTGTTGAAGGACGGCGGTGAGGTCGATATGGATTTCGGCCATTATGAACGCTTTCTCGATATCGAGGCAGTGTCTTCCTGGAACTTGACGTCTGGGAAGATCTTCAAGACGGTCATCGACAAGGAACGCGACGGTGACTATCTCGGTGAAACGGTCCAGATGGTACCTCATGTGACTGATCATATCAAAGAGACATTCCGTGCTATCGGTGAACAGCATGATGCTGATATCATGGTGGTCGAGATCGGTGGAACTGTCGGTGATATCGAGAACCAGCTGTATCTGGAAACGGTCAGGCAATTGCAACAGGAGGAGGATAGTTTGTTGATCCATCTGACGCTTGTTCCATATCTCGAGACGGTTGGTGAACAGAAGACAAAGCCGACACAGCATTCTGTGAAGGAACTGCGTGCAGCTGGTCTTTCACCTGATATGATTGTCGGCAGAAGCGAGGAACGACTCGATTCATCGGTCAAAGAAAAGATCGCTCTGTTCTGTGATGTCGATACAGAGGCAGTCATCTCGAATCCGGATATCGAGACTGTCTACCGACTTCCACTTGTCCTCGATGATGAGGATGTCCAGGCAGTGATACAGGAAGAATTAGGTCTTGCATTCGATCCTCACGCGCTTGATCAATGGCGAGAGCTTGTATCGAACATGAAGAATGAGGAAACCGTTTCTATCGGTATCTGTGGCAAATACACAGCGATGGATGATTCATATGTCAGTATCGAAGAGGCTCTCAAGCATGCCGGTGCGCATGCCGGTGTACATATCGAGACCGAGCTCATTGATTCCCGTTCGATCGATGATACAGCGATCGAAACCCTCGCCGATCGTCATGATGGAATCATCATCCCCGGCGGGTTTGGTAAAGATGGTGTAACTGGGAAAATCGATATGCTAACCTACTGTCGAGAGCATGGCGTCCCTACCCTTGGACTGTGTTTCGGTCTCCAGCTTATGGTTGTAGAAGCTGCACGGCACTGTGGTGGTCTTTCTGATGCACACACGACCGAGGTCGATCCAGAAACTGAGCACCCTGTCGTGGCAAAGATGCCCGAACAGAAAGACATCGAGGCACTCGGTGGAACGATGCGGCTTGGTGACTGCGATGCCCGTCTTGTCGAAGGGACACGGGTGAAGGAGTTATACGAGGCCGATCATGTAACCGAACGACACCGACACCGGTATGAGGTCAATCCACAGTACCATGATACGATAGAGTCTGCAGGCCTACAGATAGCAGGATATTCTGATGAGGAGGGACTTGCCGAGTTCGTAGAGATACCTGATCATCCGTTCTACATCGGGACACAGGCACATCCTGAGTTCCGTTCCAAACTTGAAACTCCGCATCCGTTGTTTAGCGGATTCATCGATGCATGTCGGTGATTACGATGCCGGTGACGTTTTTCGATGATCTCAAATTCCAGATACCGAAAGGGCTCTATGTGCCACGTGAAGATTCGTATCTCGCAGCAGCGTATCTCGATGAGCAACAGATGGATGGCGAGGCTGTGCTCGATATGGGAACCGGCTGTGGATTCCTCGGACTGATCGCATCGGCCAATGGTGCGGATGTCGATGCTGTCGATATCAATCCGATGGCTATTGAGGTGACAAAACAGAACGCAGAACGGAACGATCTTACCATCGATGCGTGGGAGAGTGATCTTTTTGACGACGTTGATGAACCATATGATCGTATCATCTTCAATGCTCCGTATATTCCGGGAAGTCGCGATGATAGGTCAGATGAACAGCTCGCATGGTATGGTGGTGAGGACGGTCGTGCGGTCATAGAGGAATTCATCCAACAGGCCAGTACGCATCTCAACGAAGGCGGTGAACTGGTCATTGTCCAGAGTTCGATGACCGGGATCGAGAAGACACGCACCCGTCTCGAAGAGCATGGCTTCGAGCCGACGATTGTCCGGGAAAAGAAGGTGTCATGGGAGAAAATCGTGGTTATAGCAGCTTCCAAGATTTAAATAATATCGCTGTTAAACGTTTGACTATGCAGTACCGCTGGCTTGCCGCTGTGCTTGTTTTCTCAGTTTTTGTGGGGATGGGTACGGCCAACCACAATGGTGCAGACTGGAATCTCTATGATATGGAGATCACATCAGCTGTCACCGGGAACCATTCTGAAGTGGTGGTGCTTGTCTCACTTGAAGATGGCGATGGCGATCCGATCACCCCAGATACCTACGAAGAAGGAATACGCATGGCGTACAGTTATGATCAGTTCGATGAGTTTCAATATGATTTCACCTACATCAATGCATCTGATAACCGATACGCAGCCCAGATACCGGTGACTGAGGCAGATAGCCAGATCGATGTGTATGCGTGGTATGATGGAGAACATGACACATTCCCGACCTCGAGTGATGAGGGCCCCCATATCACAGGTACATTCGACCCGACCGGTAACCATACAGCGGAGATAACAACGGCCAAACCAGATACACGTGACTGGTACTGGGCAGTGGAAAACAGGACCGAAAGTGTCACGTTGAACGTGTATAACAACACGGGCCACCCCACCAATGCAAATGTGAATTGGACCTTACGTGACTGGGCAGGAAACGAGGTCGACAATGGTTCTGCCAGTAATGATGGTGATGTCTATACCACGACACTCGAATTCCCTGAGACCACGAACGAATATTACTATATGGATATCATGGTCTGGGAAAGCGGGGAACGAACTGGCGGTGGGACCGAATCATTCATGCTGGATGAACAACTGACTGTAGATATTCCTGAAACGACATTACAAGATGATAATCCACACTGTAACGTGATGCCACCAGGCGAAAACCCCAATCAGCCTACTGCTGATATCTTCACAGCTGTCTGTGAGAAAGGAACATCGTTCAATATCACGGTCGAAGAGATAGAAAATGAGATCGATCCACCGTTTACCTGGTGGGTCAATGCAACATCGGCCGTTCAAGATGGCGAGGATTACAACTGGAGCATACAACCAGGATACAACCAGCTCACAGAGAATGACGGTACGTGGACGACCCAAATTGAGATCCCGAGATACCTGAATACTACCGGAAATAGCACATCGGCATACGTACAGCAGG
Organism: Candidatus Nanohalarchaeota archaeon QJJ-5; assembly: GCA_022865265.1. Lineage (GTDB taxonomy): Archaea > Nanohalarchaeota > Nanosalinia > Nanosalinales > Nanoanaerosalinaceae > JALIDO01. The sequence goes on along the minus strand of JALIDO010000009.1, from coordinate 16,769 downwards.
ATGCGGCTGCTCCAACACCACAAGATTTCCACACGAATTATATCCTCTATGATCACCGCCACGATACTGATGCAGGTAGTATTCAGATTAATACACAGCCATTCGACATCAGTAGCCGGACAGCAGAGTTCCTAGAGCGCGGCGATGTGTTGGAGATCCGGGAGGAGCTACGGCTTCCATTCAGTGACGGGCCGATAGAACAGCAGGAGGTCCAGGAGGTCTCGTTCACGATTGAGAACGATACCGGGACCGAGGTCTTCAATGCGACAATCGAGGAAGACAATGGTTTGTTCCCGGATGATCATTTCGATGTCGGAGGCACTATCCGTTATGACTGGGACAGTCCAAGTGATCTTTCCACCGGCACTTATCACCTCAAAACAGTGGCTGTTGATCAGTTCGGTGAAGATGAGAACCACACACATACATTCACCGTCACAAAAGAAGATCAATCGGGCACGAACGCATCACAGGTTTTGATCGAGGACGTGAACTCGACAATTTCTGACAGCGGGACACGTATCGATAAGACGTTCGATGAACCGGGGACGTACCTGGGCGGCTTGTTGTTACATAACAATGTATCAGATACGAATGAACAACCGTCAGTAAATATTACGGTTCCTGAAGCACTTTCTGATGTTGTTTCAGTGAATCATACCGAGCACAATGATATGCCCTTCACGATGGAAGCCGGAGAGACGGATATCATCAATGTCAAGCTTAACCTCGATGCGTATGATACCTACACTGGAACGATCAACATCACCATCGAGGATAGTGAGGGAACATATTATCGTGAGCTAGAGATGGATTCCACTGTCGATCCTGACTGTGAGCGTCGGAACAACACGGTCTGTGTCAACAGAGAGAGTCCATACTTCTTTGTGGATATGGCTGGCGATGAAGAAATCGATATACCGGTGAAAAACCTTGACAGTGAGGCGGATGACTTCACACTCGGTGCCGAAGGGAACCTCACCGATCACATCAGTGAAACGACAGAGACGATAGGAGGATACAGTTCAGAGGATCTGAACCAGACATTCACTGTTGATCGTTCGGATAATGGGTTCTATCGTGGCAATCTTACGGTTCATCGGAATGGAAGTGACATGGTTCGGCTCTCTACAGCGTTGTCCGTGAATATTCCAGAAGGTGATATCGATGTGACGGTCGAGAATGAATCGATGGGGACTGTCATAGTCGGTGATACACCACAAATTGCTGTCACGGTAGATAATACCGGTGACACGACACTTGATAACATGACATTGACGATAGACGAGCTCAACGTATCTGAAGGGCTTGAAGATGAAAATGAAGAACCGATTACACTCGAAGACGGGGACAACACGACCCTGATGATCACGATCGATACATCGGATGCAGATCCGATCGAATTTACCGAAGATGATCCTGCAACAGTCAATGTCAAAGAATACGATGGACCACGTGGTGAAACCGCCTTGACAGGAGCGATCATCCAAGATATCGGGAGTGAAATCGAAGGTCTCAGTGATAGTCTTGGTGAGGTCGAGTCGTTGCTGAATGATGAATCAGACAGTATCTCTGAAGATGACCTGAGTGGTTTCCAGGACCAGATCACGAATCTGGAAGGTGATATCGAAGATGCAAATCAGGCCTGGGCGAATGGGAACTATGGTGAGGCCACGACCCTGTATTCGGAGACACAGGCCTCGATAACTGAACTCCAAGGAGAGATCGAAAGTGCCGCAGAATCAGGAACAGGCGGCGGTGGAGACAATGGCGGTGGAGACAACGGTGATAATGGCGATAACGGAGACAACGGCGGCGGAGACAACGGTGGTGGTGATAATGGTGACAATAATGGAGGAGACAACGGCGGTGGCGGGTTCCCGATCCTTTTGATTATCATTCCGCTGTTGTTGATCATCATAATCGGTGTTGTCGTATATCTTAGTATTGTTCCTGAAGACGAGGACGATGAGAGCCCTGGTGGCGGCATGGATTATGGACCACCAACGTGATACCAATGATACAAGCAGACCAGCTTTCGACATTCATGGCAGATGGGAGTAACATAGTACTATTACTAGTCCTTATAGCACTGTTCATCATCGCGTACAAGATATTGCAGGTCGTTGTACAGACGATGATCGTTGCTGTGCTTTCAGGTGTCTTTGTCGGTGTCTTGAGCTACATGGGGCTGGGCCCAGAGATCACGATGCGGACGATCGTGACATTCATGAGCCTGGGGGTCGGACTGTTTATCTTGTTCTCAGTGCTCGATATGGCTACCGATGTCCTTTCGATCGTCTGGAATGTTGTGAAACGTGGTCTCAATGCGGCTGGATCCGCCATCGGTATCGGAAAGAAGTTCTTGGGCTCCGATAAGAGTGATAAACGTAAGAAGGATAGCAAGAATACCAAGGCCAGTGGATCGAAGGAGAAATCGATTATTCTCGAGGAAGCAGACGATGACTGATACGGTTTACAAGATCGAAGATGGGAGTAAAGAGTATGATAATTATTTCGAAGCCCTGACTGTCGCAAAGGCAAAAGCGGAGAAGAATGAGACAGAAATCACCATCTATGAAAAGGATATGCATTCATTCGAAGAGATTGCGATCGTCGATTCCGATGGATCGGAAGAACGTCTCGATTAACCACCGAGACTCATGTCCCCGATCGATGCTGCTTGTACAACACCATCAAGTTCTATCTCACCATCACTGATGGTCATTGTTCCTTCAAAGGTATCGATAGTCAATGTACGCTTTTCATCATAGGTGAATGAGCCAACATCTGTCTCGAAGTCTCCTGTAACGTTCTCGAATGTCAGCGAGTCACTGATGTATTCATCCATCTGAACGCTTTCGAGGCTTTCGATCGTCATGCTTACCGAACGTCGATCATCCGCGGTAAATGACGAATCATCCAGGACAAGTTCATCGACATCCCCACTGATCGATGCATTCTCACCAAGGTCTACATCGCCTGTGAAATTGGTCAGACTGGCTGTTGCCGTATCTGTCTCCAGTCCGCCGATATCGACACTGGCCTGGCCTTCGAACGATAGCTGGACCGATGATGTGATCGTCATCGCCACTGCAGTATCGGTCGAGAAGGTTCCAACAAAGGTCTTGTTCGCTTCCGTTCCTGTATCATCCGTCGGATCATTATCCCCGCTGCTGCGTTCAAAAAGCGGGCTTACTGCATCGCCTATCTTATCTGTCAAGCCTGAAACGTTTGTGAGATCATCAACACTCAATGCTCCCTGCGACATCCCGACAGAGATACCAAACAATGTGATAAAGACCGCGGTAAGGACTTTGATGTTCATGTGATATGATTACTGGCGATAATATAAAAAGAATGTGACAGTGAGTACGTTCCTATATGTATTCATGTACGGTCGTTGAGCCAGAAATCGAGCAAAACCTGGGCTTTCTCGCCAGGACCATGGCAAACTTTGGGATTGAGGAACTCAGACTTGTCAATCCGCAGTTCAGTATCGGTGAAGATGCGCGGACAACAGCAGTCCATGCTCAGGCTATCCTCGATGATGCCCGGATCTATGAGACGATGGAGGATGCGATCAACGATATCGATGTTGCCATCGGAACGACCGGTGTCGAATCAAGTTCTTCGAATGTGCTACGAAACCCTATAACACCTGCAACCATGGCAGATCGAGCAGCAGATGTCGAGGGAGATATCAGTGTTGTCCTCGGTCGTGAATCGAAAGGCTTATCGAATGAGGAACTCAGTCAATGTGATCTCGTGGTGACGATCCCGACAACTGATGAGTACCCTGTCATGAATATCACCCATGCAGGTGCAGTCGTGTTCTATGAACTATACAAGAACCAGACCGCAACAGCCGGCGAATCGGTGAGTACACGGGCGCAGAAGGAGACGCTCGAAAAGGTATTTAAAGATATCATGGGTCATTTAGACTATTCTGCGGAGGATCGCGAACGAACGATGCAATGTATCACGAACTTTGTCGGCCGGTCGTTTATGCATACTCACGAAGCAAACACACTGATCGGGTTCTTCAAGGAGCTCGAGACCGAAATCGGTGATGATCGATGATCGGTGGATTCGGCGAGTTCAACGTCCTCTATATGATTGGTTCTATCGTTATGATGTTACTGTTTTTCATGTTCTTCCCGCGGCTGATGCTTGTCCAGATCATGTACAAGCTCAAGTCGGCCGTGAATGAGCTCGAAGATACAGCTCGAGAGGCTGAAGACATGTTCCTCAATGCGGCAGCCGATTCTCCGACGCCTGAAATGCGTGAGAGTCTCAAGCCGATGAAAAACATGGTTGTCTCTCAACCGGCGAGTCTCGATCCTGCTGGGATGTTCGATAAGATGGAACATGTCCTTGACTCTTCCGAGGACAAGATGGAACGGTATGTTGAATCACTTGCTCCTGATGTCAGTGAAGAGGAAAAGGCCAATCTTTCGATGGCGTTCAAAGGTGTCTATGGTTCGCATCAGATTTTCGTGATCATCCGCCACTTCAAGAATCTGGTCGAAGAGACGAAAAATTACCAGATCGGTGGCATGATCCAGATGATGTTGCCAGTGTATAAGGAACTGGCTGAATCGCAGAAGAAGGCAACGGAAGCATTTCTCAATGAAGTACCGATCGGGGATACGATCGGCCCACTTGTCGCTGCGAAATTGACCACCGAGGAACCAAAAGAGGTTGCTGAGGATATCATGGTCAGTGAAGAGACACTTGAGGACGATCATGACTATGTCGTCATGAAGAGCAAAGGACCTGGTGCTCGATTGGGCAAATATGGTGATGCTGTCGAGCAGGTCATGGCAGATCACGAGATCGAGAAGATTGTCACGGTCGATGCTGGTCTCCGATTCGAAGGAGAAGAGACAGGTACAGTGGTCGATGGAAGTGGTGTACTGATGGGCGGCCCTGGTGTCGAGAAAGGAAAGATCGAAGAGGCTGCCATCGAGCACGATGCACCGCTCGAAGGCTATGTCATCAAACAGAGTGGTCCACAGGCATCACAACCGATGCACCGAAAGATCTGGGATGCACAAGAAGATGTGCTTGGACGGATCCGGGATGAGATTCGGACAACCGATGGCACTGTGCTCGTGATCGGTGTCGGCAACACATGTGGTGTCGGCAATACGAAGGAATCGATTCACAACCTCAAGGCAACACTCCGTCCGTACTGGGCAGAGCAAGAAGAGGAAAGCACCAGTTACTTCGGTCTGATGAGTGCATTCCCTGTCGGTGGCGGTGACCAGTACCAGCTGGATGCAAACAATACATTCCACCTGTTCCAGAAACTGGTGCGATAACCACCGACCCCTTTATAAATTTTTCATCCGTACAGAGCAGTGAGGTAATGGAACATGGGTCTACGACCAGGACGAATCTACAGAGACGTGCCAGGACAGCCGTACACACGGATGTCCCAGAAGAGTGACAATGACAACTATATCAGTGGTGCTCCTGCACCGAAGATCACCATCTTCGAGACAGGCGACAAGACCGGTGAGTACGACAGTCATATCGTGCTCAAGGTCGATGAAGAATGCTGTATCAGGAGTAATGCACTGGAATCGGCCCGTGTTGCAGCCAACTCATACCTGAGCCGAAATCTCACGATGGAAGACTATCATCTCAAGGTAAAACCGTATCCGCATCATGTCCTGCGCCACCACCCACTTGCCGGTGTAGCTCAGGCCGACCGTTACTATGAAGGGATGCGGAAGCCGTTCGGTCGTCCGATCGGTAGAGGTGCCATCGTGGATGAAGATCAAGAGATTCTTCTTGTCCGCGTTGATAGCAGTGACACAGATGTTGCACGGAAGGCAGCCGATCGTGCAGGAATGAAGATCCCTGTAAACTTCCGTGTACACCGCAAAGACCAGGATTAGATGGTCGAGACACGGTACCACTAGCTATTTGAACCCCTCGATACAAAGAATGTATCATGGTTCGATGGCTCAGTGATATCGGACGGCCTGATACTGAACGTGTTGGGACGAAAGCGGCCAATCTAGGCACACTTTTTTCTGGCGATCATGCTGTGCCACGTGGGTTCTGTATAGAGCATCAACGAATCGAGGATCAGCTAGAACAGAGCGGTATTCGACGACGTATTGATCGCATCTTACGAACACTTGATCGCGATGACTGGTCTGCAGTCCAAAACGCCGCCCAGCGGATCAATGGCATCATCCATGATGTTGATTTTGAGGCGTCGTTCCAGGAAGAGATAGAATCTGCCTATGAAAATATCAATCTGAGCCAGAAGGTCCGGAATGCCGGTGATAAGGCGGTCGAGCTTGTCGGTGGTCAGCGAGAAACTGACTTCGTGGCGGTTCGACCATCGACATTACAGGATGGTTTCGCAACGCCGGAGATCGGTATCAATGGGAAAGAGGCTGTTCTCAGTGCTATCAAGGACGTCATTGCTTCCGGATATAATGCCGATGCATTGTATCATGATGCAGAACAGACTCCTGCAATCATGATTCAAAAGATGGTCGATGCCGATCTTTCATGTACTGTGTACACACGTAATCCAGTCACCGGTGATGATGAGATCCTTATCGAGGCTGTCTATGGACTCGGACTGGGCATTGCTCGCGGTGACTGTCGGGTCGATCGGTTTTTCATCGATCGATCGACAGGCCGTCTGAACGAGAAAACGATCGCGACCAAACGGCAACAGTATACACGTAATCCTGCCACCGGTACGCTTCAACAGGCTACCGTGTCGAACAGAAAACAGGATGATCGAACATGTAGCTCAGATATGCTGTCGGACATCGTCAATAAAGCACTTGATATCGCTTCGCGGCTAGATGATCCGCTCCGGATCGATCTCTCGGTTGGTCGGAACAAGACATTCATCCTTGATGCACAGGAACCGGCGATGGCACAGTCTCAGTCCGATCCGATGGATGCATCATCACCGCTGATAAGTGGCATTACTGCATCGCCAGGACGTTTCCAGGGGGATGTCAGACAAGCTACCGGTTCAACACTCCCATCTGATTCCGATGTGACTGTCGATACCAACACGGACCAGCAGCCGCTTGCACATGTGACTGCGGTAGGTGGAGTGGTGACAGATCATGGTGTTGTTGCCTCTCGCAGTGCACAGCAGGCCCGATCCCGTGATGTCCCGATGATCATCGAAACAGAGAATGCAACGACGACGATGAATCCTGGAGATACTGTGACACTGGATGGTGCAACGGGAATGGTATATGGAGCAGAGACACCCACAACAACCGATGAACCTCATCAAAGTACAGCAACAAGCGTTCCCACAAGTGCCACACGATTGTTCGTGCTTGATGGAGAAGTATCACGGGCTGATGGACGAGTGCGTCAACGTCCAAATGGGATACAGATACAGACCGATGATGAGACCATCACGGTGACGACAGCGGAAGACGATGGCATAGATGGTTTCTATGTCACCGATTATGCATCTGTTCTCCAGGCACACCATACGAACAGGAACAGTGGTGGTCATGTAGTCCTCGATGTGGACCAATTGGTGGCCGAAGACGATGTACTGGATGAAGCAGTCCGCACGGTCTGTGAAGATGGTCGATGTATGCTTTTGATGCGAGAACCTCGGCCCTCAATACTGGAAACAGCTATCGATGTAGCTGTCGAGGGGATCATCATCCCAGAGAATATCTTTGATACTGTTGAACAGCAGCTTGCTCGGAAAGAACGCCGGTATCTGCTCGATGAACTCAGGCACCAGGACGATGAACAAGACTGACGTAAAGATGGTGCTGTCGGAGTTAGAGACGTTTGATACACCTGACCCGGAGCTTGAACAGTACCCGACACCGCCGACCGTCGCCGCAGATATGGTCAACCGACTGGCATTGGACTGTGATGGCGATTCAGTCATCGATCTCGGGACCGGGACCGGTATCCTGGCTATCGGTGCCGCCCTGCAGGGATTCTCGGTAACTGGCTATGATATCGATGCTAGTGCGCTCAGTCGGGCCACCGATAATGCCGATCATGTCAAAGAACAGTACCCGTCTATCGATGTCAGCTTTGAACACAGTCCCATCGATGCGATAACAGCGACAGCAGATGCTGTGATCATGAATCCGCCGTTCGGGATCCAGCAGACCGATGCCAATACGGCCTTTTTGTCGACGGCATTTGAGACAGCACCGCTTGTCTATGCGCTGTTACACCAGTCTCGATCATCGCCGGCAGAGACGCGGAAATTTATAAAAGAGTACGCGTTGCAACATTCATTCGAGGCTCGTATCGTGGCCGACTATGAGCTCGATCTTCCACGATCGATGGCATTTCACGACAATGATCAGTATACGATCCGGGCTGACCTGTATCGGTTTACACGGTGATACAATGGAATTCAATGCCTACGATGACGAAGGTAAGACGGTAATCGAATCTGAAGAGAAACAGCATACAGTCATGAATCTCGTCAAGCATTATGTCTGGGATACTGACGCTGAAGCAGGATTCGACAAAGGACATCCATACATCGGGGCTTCGAAGCTCGTTGTCAACAGCGATGCACCACGTGATGATCTGCAGGAAGCAATCGATGCGGCCCGCGATGAACTTGAGACATTCAGATCTGCCTTTTCTGGCTAGATACCAATCACTAGGAAGCCGCGTGTCCTCGGTATCGATGATGCATCGTTCGATACCGATGATGATAGGACAGCGTTGATCGGTGTTCTGTATCGTGGAACTGATGCGATCGAACATGTTGATGCACGGCCGATCATGATCGATGGGCTGGATGCAACAGATCATCTCTGTCAGATGGTAACTGCTCTTGATTCCCGGTGTAATGTTATCATGACCGATGGCATCACTGTCGGAGGATTCAATATGCTCGATATCCAAACAATACACCAACGAACCCAGATACCGGTGATCGCTGTGACACGGACTGATCCTGATTTCGATGCAATAGAGGATGCTATCGCCGATCTTCCCAACACGGATGAGCGATCACGTATCATCGAGCATGCTGGAAAAGTATATCGCGGGACGATACATGCAGCCCCAGTATTTTTCCAGACAGCAGGGATCGAACAAGCTGATGCTGAATCGATGTTACGACAGGCTGCTGATGAGGCAACAATACCAGAACCGATACGTGCAGCAGATCTGATCGGTGATGGTTTACAGGAGGTCATCGCATGAACGATTTTCTTGAAGAACAGGAGAAGATGCTTTTTTTCGTCCTCACGATGGTCTTTTTAGCCTTTGGCCTCTACCAGACCGCTGGCATCTTCCTCAATACAGATGTTCCAATTGTAACGGTGGTCTCGAATTCGATGGCTCCTCAGTTCGAACGGGGCGATATCATCGTTGTCCATGGAACGCCATTCGAAGAGATAGAGGCAGACCCTGACCAGGGGGATGTGATCGTGTTCCGGTCTGAGTTGATGAACATGCCGATCATCCATCGTGTGATCAACAGGACCGAGGACACACTCGAGACCCAAGGAGATGCGAACGATGGACAGTTGAAGTTCTGCCGGTCCAGTACCAGTATATACCGTGCCCCGCGGCAGGGCTGTCCCAGTGATGAGGAAACGATCAATATCGAGCAAAACATCACTGAAGATCAGGTACTGGGTGAAAAGATTGCAACGGTGCCGATGCTGGGCTATATCAAACTGTATCCGGCCTGTCTCTATTACCGGCTGGTCTTACCGGTAGAGGACGGTCGGCTCAGACATTGTTGATGCCGGCCCGAAGACATAAAAAACATCTACGGTATGTAACAACGTCACTTCCGTGATTATTGATGAACTTTTGTGAAGACTGTGGCGGACTTGTCGCACCCTCGAAAGAAGATGGAGAAACGACATTCGCATGTCGTAATTGTGGGAAAGAACATGAGAAACATGATGGTGAGATGAAAATCACCGAGAGTAAAGACGAGACCGAACAATCCCACATCCTGGAAGGCGATGAAGATGAGAGTCTGCCAGAGACCGATGCAGACTGCAGCGAATGCGGGAATGATCGTGCTCACTGGTGGATGGAACAGACACGTGCAGCCGATGAACCAGAGACACGATTCTTCCGCTGTACCGAATGTGGCCATACATGGCGCGAATATGACTGATCAGAAGTTCTATCATTCGCTACAATTCGGTTCAGCTGTTGCGTGAGGAGAAAAAGTACATTAACCCCCAATGACAATCGATAGCGTAGACCAACCATAAATCTTTTGGCTATATGGATAAAGACTGATTCTCTTCTTTTCTACTACCAGAAAAGCGACTAGACCGGCCGAATACTGTTATCAACAGCGTACAGTACACGGGGAATAAGCGATAATCATTTAAGTTACTATTCAAAAGTAACAAGTATCCGATGTCGATCGGAGCCATCCTTGATGACCAACTCGGGTTCCCGGACTACCGGCTCATCATGACCGGTGCCGGATACGAACCGAACAAGAACGAGCACGAGTTCGAACAGATAGCAGCCAATCTCGATGATGTGGCAGACGTAACAGCAACCCATAAATACACACTTCATGAGTATGAGCGGCGCGACCTCGAACAGCAGGATATTTTCTCATATGACTTTGAGGATAATGATGTCCTCTGTGTTCCATCAGCATATCGCAGTCGTCAGCCAGAGAATCATAAGCCAATAGAACGGTACGAACAATACTTAGAACAACTTGAAGAGACCTCACTCGATGCAATCTTGTTCATGGACGTCGACAACGATATGGATAAAATCCCAGGTTCAGCGTACACGAAACACGATCTCACCGCCCAGATGAAACGGCAATGGAACGTTGACCTTCTTGATATACGATGGGAAAGCCAAGATACAGATCTATTGCTTGCCTGTTCATATGAACTGTAGAAGGCGAAGAATAACGCCGAAGCCAATGAATGTGGCGATGGAACTTCCAAGATTGACCAAGAAAAACAGTACCAGCAGTCGCGTGGCGGAGTTCCCCCACAGTTCTTTGATCGCAGTGATATCCCCGATACTGGCCAGATCATCTGCAAGCGGCGGCCGCATGCGGTTCTCCGTATAGGCCGCCACGAGCCCGGCAGGAAGCGCAGGATTGACCGAGGTAAACGGGGCAGCGATCGCAGTGACAATAGTTGTCAGCGGGTGAGCCTTCGATAGAACCGCTCCAAGTCCGCCAAAGAAAGCATTGAACCCAACCCAGTAGATCAACATATCACCAGCGACACCGATGCCTTCTGACCAAAGCCCGTAGGCAAACAAACCCAGTATCACTGCTGGAACAGCGTATTTTACTCCTTTACGTACCGATCGGGACTCATCAGTCTGTTCCAGCGCATCCGTTGATATAACACCGTTATACCGCAGTTCTTCTGCAATCCCTGCCACATGCCCGGCCCCGACAACAGCGACGATCGTCTCGCCATCAGCCTCCCGCAGTCGCTGGGCCATGTACTGGTCTCGTTCATCGATGATGGTCTGTTTGATATGCGGGAACGAACCGGCGAATTCTTCGATGATCTCATAGATGATGTCATCGTTTTCGATATCTTCGATATCTGCTTGTTCGTCTGTGAAGAATGCTTCAACAGCAGTTGTAAGTAAACGGATCTTCTCCAGCCATGAAAGGCTGGACAGTGTGCGTTTGAGTGTAATATTGATATCCCGATCGATCAATGAGACCGGTATCTCATGTTGTTCTGCTGTATCAATGGCAGCGAGCATCTCCGCACCTGGTTCGATATCGATATCGTCTGCAAGTCGTCGCTGGTAGATCGATAGGATGATATTGAACAGGAGAAGGTGTCCATCGCCTTGTCGGAGGACTTCTTTGATGTCTCGGTCTCCCCAACCTTCGTCTTCCATAGACTGTTTCCGGCTCTGGTCAAGTTCGACACAGACTCTATCAGGTCGATGGTCCTCGATCACTTCATTGACGGTCTCGACTGACTGCTGTGAGATATGTGCTGTCCCGACCAGGATGACCGTCTTGTCCTCGAGGTCGACCGTTTCGATCATCATCTGGTGGATGCGCTGTCTGATGTTAAAAGAATAGGTACTGGGTGAGAACACGACCAAGTTTTATATCACTGCCGCGGGAAGGTATCGGTATGCCTGATAACCGTCGTGCACCAGCAAAACCGCGTCATATCGAGGATATTGACAAACGTGAGGATATCCGTGTCCGCATCATCGGGACGATCCTAGAGGCTGGTGATGATGCAGCGATGGTTGATGATGGTACAGCATCGACTGAGGTCTTTCTTGATAAGGAAGATCTCGAGGCAGTCGAGGAGGGTGAACGTGTCCGTATTTTTGGACGTGTGCTCCCGACGCCGGACGGATTCGAGATCCAGGGCGAACTCGTACAGCCGGTCGATGTACAAGAGGAACGCTATAAAAAGGTTCGCGAGACAGTAACACACGTGCAGGTGTAATGGATGTTCAAAGCAGAAATCAATGATACCAAGCTCTTCAAAGACAGCCTCCAATCAATCTCAAACCTGATCGCTGAGGGCCGTTTCACGGTCGATGATGGTGAACTGAACCTAGTTGCTGCCGATCCAGCGATGGTAGCACTTGTTGACTTCTCCATGAAAGAAGAGGCCTTTGATGCCTTTGAGGCTGATGAAGGGACAGAAATCTCTGTCAATCTTGAAAAATTATATTCGATTCTCCGCCGGGCGAATGGGTCTGATGATCTGACACTAGAGCTCCGGGATGATTCGAAACTGGAGGTCCGTATCGAGAATGGATCGACCCGTACGTTTTCTCTTCCATTGTTGAACATGGATGATGAAGATGTCCCGTCTGTCGATGAACTCGATTTCACGGTAGATGCAGACTTCCAAGCATCTGTCCTGTCTGATGGTATTGGTGACGCATCTGTTGTGTCGGATTCTGTCACAATCGAGGCCCAGGAAGGGTCATTCGCCATCAAGGCAGAAGGAGATAACAGTGATGCAAAATTCGTGATCGAGGAGGATAGTGATGGCTTGATCGAGCTTGAGGCTGCGGATCATGTCGAATCGATGTTCTCGCTCGATTATCTGACAAAGATCATGAAGGCCGATAAGCTTTCAGATACCGTCCAAGTACGGATGGGTAATGATTTCCCGATGCGGCTTGATTTCGAGGTCCCTGACCGTCTGCAGATCGGTTTCATCCTCGCACCGCGTATTGAAGAGGAATAATGAACGGGGAGCAACGGATTGTCGAGGTACTGGCCACCGATGCATCCATCCATCTTGAATTCCTAGAGCCATTGACAGCCCTCGGTTCTGTTCCCGTGTTGGGGCTTATCATCCTCACACTGTATCTGTATGGTCACACGGAACAGGCATATTTGATGGGGGCAGGTTCTGTCATCACCGGTCTTACGGCCCTTCTCCTTAAAGAGATCATCATGCGGCCACGGCCTAGTGTTGCGTATCGTGAAGTGCTTACCTCTTCGTTCCCTTCTGCTCATACGGCTCTTGCGTTTGTCAATGCAGTATTACTTGCCTGGTTCTATCCACGGTTGCGTGGCTGGTTCATCCTGCTTGCGACCGGTGTCGGGTTCTCACGGATTGCATTAGGTGTTCATTATCCGAGTGATGTCCTTGCTGGTCTCTGTATCGGAACAGTGGTAGGATGGCTGGTCTGGCAGAATGCATCGCAGATCCTATCTGTGTTACGTGTCTTCGATCGGGTGAGAGAACGGCTTCCGGTGACCGAATGAACGGAAGCAGTGGCTGGTTTTAATACCATATGAGAGTATATGTTCTGGCATGGACCTGACAGGTGGGGATAAAAAACGGATCAAAAGATATTACAGCCAGGACGAGTTGATCGACCGGATGGTCGATCTGGCAGCATATCGCGAGTTTGCTCCCACCTATCCACAGGGTTATGGGAAACGGCCTGATTCGATCACGTTCCCGGCTGATTTTGAGCAACTTGTCGAGAAAGGAGCTATCGCATTCCATGGTTCGGTTGAACGATGGAAGAATCCACTCCGTATCGAGCAGGCAGATCATGATGCTCTCCGAAAAGGCTGGGATCTTGTTATCGATATCGATGCAGATGAGGGGATGGTCTATGCAAAACAGGCCGCAAAAGCGATCATCGACCAGTTGCGAAAGCACAAGATCAGCGAGGAATCGATCTCGATCAAGTTCTCCGGGAATCGAGGGTTCCATATCGGGGTTCCGTTCTGTTGTTTCCCGGATAATATCGGTGGAACGCCTGTTGCAGAGTTGTATCCGCGGCTTCCACAGGCGATTGTCGGATATCTTCGTGATCGGATATCTGATCAGCTTGCTGAGACCTTTGCCTCGATCAATCCCGAGCTTCAGAGCCAGATCAACGAAGAGGGTCCGTTCAGTATCGCAGATGTGGAAAACGATTGGGGCAAGCGTCATCTGTTCCGGATGCCCTTCAGTGTGAATGAGAAGACGATCGGATCATCGACCGGTATGCTTGTCTCACAGCCGATCGATCTGGATGCGATTGATGCATTCGAGAAAGAGGATGCTCATATCGATACGGTCGATCTATCACAGTCGTTCCTGGCAGATGGTATCGACAATGATGCTCGGTTGTTGGCCGGGGAGGCCATCGACTGGGAGAGTCGTCAGTCACGCCATGAGCCAGAACATCCCAGTACGGAGACAGACAGTACAGACTATGATTATGATCGGCCAGATGAGGCCCTTGCCAAAGACTATTTCCCTGCACCGATCAAAGAACTGTTCGAGGGGGTAGAGGATGGCCGAAAGCGTGGTTTGTTCATCTTGATCACCTTCCTCCAGCAGACAGGCTATGACTGGGAGGCGGTCCAAGAGGAGATCTGGGCATGGAATGATCGGAATGACGAGGCCTTGCGTGATAACTATATCAAAAGTCAGTTACAGTGGCATGCTCGGCAGGACGAACCATTGATGCCTCCAAATTTCTCGGCCAAAGGCTGGTATGAGGACATCGGTGTGCTCGATCCGGATCGTGACGAACAGATGCTGGAGAACTTCGATAATCCGGTGCCCTATGCACTGATGTTACGTGATAAAGGGGAAGATGGCGACGGGGATGATGACGATGGATAATGGTGCCTGCTGAATTTAAACCTTGAGGCCCCACGGTATCGTAGTCATGGATGATGACATCCTCACGTTCGAACAACTCCGTAATCTCCAACAGAAAGAACAGGAGCAGGATACACTCCAGGAACTGGATGAGGATTTCTTCGAGCGTGTGAATGGGTATCTTGACCGGAAACGTCAGGTCGGTGATCATCTGGACAACAGAGAGTTCCGGAACGCAAAGCATATCGTGGAAGATATCCTGGATAGTCGGCAGAAAAAAATCTTACGGCTCGGGTTCCTCTCTGTCAAATCCAATCTCCAGGTGGATAATCTCTTACCCAAGGAAGAGGTCTTTTTCGATCAGCTACAGGATCAGATCAAAGAGCACCGTGATACACTGGAACAACAGGTCTTCTCGTTCGATGATGGTGAAGAACCAGACAACGAGAAGACTGAAGACACCATGAAAGCATCATCGGAACCGGATAACACGGAACCAGTATCAGTAGATGAGAACGAGCCCGATGAGACAGAACAAGAGACTGAAGACATATTTGGTGATGATACTGCAGACAAAGATGGTACAGATGAGGAGACCTCTGAGGAGACGATAGACGATCAAGAGACATCGTCTGATGCACCGGACGAGGAGGTGGAAGAGGAATCTGGTGACACGATGACTGATATCACTATCACCGCCGAGGTTCCAGAGTTCATGGGCGTGGATATGAGTGTGTATGGGCCATATGAGCCAGGCGATACAGCAACGGTACCGGAAGAGAATGCAGCAGTATTGGTCGAGAAAGACAGCGCTGAGCGGGTTGAATAACTCAATCAGCGGATGGTTTAAAAATGTTCATGTCACGGTAGATTATGGTTGGTGTCCTGCATGGTAACACTTCCTAAAGAAATGAAGCGCTACTGTCCTCACTGTGATTCGCATCAGACTCACATCGTCAAAGAGGACACGAAGCGTTCAACATCGGCGATGAGTAAGAAGCATCGGAAGAATCAGCGAAAGATCGATAAGGGATACGGAAGCTTCCCGTTTGAAGACCCATCCCATCGATCACGTGGTCGGAAGAATCCGACAAGTGAGAAAAAAGATCTTAAACTCAAATGCAAAGAATGCGGCAAATCCCACAAACCGAATGATCAGATTCGTGCCGCAAAGTTCAATATCGAATAAGGTGACAACCAATGGCACGTGATGGACCAACAAGCCAGTTTATCGAGGTAAAGTGTAACGAATGCGGCAATGAGCAGACCGTCTTCGACAAACCAGCAGAAACGGTAAAGTGTCTGGTCTGTGATGATGTGTTGCTGAAGGCCGCTGGTGGCCGGGCAACGATCGAAGGCGAGCTTCTCGGACGCGTCGATGGATAACAATGCGGAACTACCGCGATGCTCCGGAGAAAGGCGAACTTGTCGTCATCGAGATCGATGATATCAATCCTCATTCTGTCTATGCGACACTGGAAGCGTTCCCTGATGTCGAAGGCATGATTCATATCTCGGAAGTGTCTCGCTCATGGGTACGTGATATCAAAAAGCATCTGAACGAGGGAGAAAAGACTGTTGCACAGGTCATTGAGGAAGAAGATGATTCTGGAACAGTCACATTATCCTTGAAGCGCGTAAATGACAAACAGAAGCGCGAAACCATGCAGGCATGGAAGAAAGAACAGAAGGCAGAGA
>JALIDO010000008.1 GCA_022865265.1 Candidatus Nanohalarchaeota archaeon QJJ-5 | reverse complement strand
CTTCACGATAGAACTGCTCATCCTCCGGGTCTTCATTGGCAAGGTATGATGCTGTGCTGTGGAGGTTGCGGTACTCTGCCTCGGCTCGTTCAAAGATCTCGGCCATGGTACTGAAATGGTCAGCATAACTGGCCGCTTTCTCGATCTGGGTCTCGAGGACGTCTTCACTGTCCTCATAGTCCATGAATGGATCGACAGGGAGTTGTAACAGATGGAGTTCATCCGGCATGGCTCCCTGGTCGTGTTGGCCGACGGCGTCGTATCCGTTCAATGTGTTCACCTAGTACTCAATACACGATGGTTATTTAAAATTGTCTGTTATTCAGCCACATTGATTTAACATGAATAAACAAGAATTGGGAAATTGGTTAACAGAATACGCTAAAGCGATGGGCTCTCGATGAATCCGATCTGGTCTTCATAGGCCTTCCCCACACCGATCAGGGTCTCTTCATCGAAGTGATCGGCGAGCAGATGCAAGCCGATCGGCATGTCCTCGACTGTATCGACAGGCAGGGACAGCTGTGGCATCCCGGCCAGGTTCGGGCCGACTGTCAACGTATCCATCGCATAGATCTCGGTCGGGGCCAGATCCTCAACAGCATCGAATCGTGGTGCCGGGATCGGCATCGTCGGTGCTGCCAGGACATCGAAGTTCTTGAAGCCACGTTTGAACTCATCGATGACAAGCTGGCGCACTTTCAGTGCCTGGATATAGTATGCTTCACGATATCCTGCCTGACGGGCGAAATGTCCGAGCAAGATACGTCGTTTTGCCTCCATCCCGAAACCTTCGGTCCTGATATCAGAGAAGTATTCATCGAAGCCCTGATGTGATGGATCCTCCTCAAGACCATACCGCATCCCGGCATAGCGTGCCAGGTTGGTCGAGGCCTCACTGACAGCTGTGATATAATATGACGGAAGTGCATAGTCTTTTGCTATCTTAGGGAGCGATACTTTCTCGTATGTCGCTCCCCGATCTTCGAGTGCTTTGATCGCGGACCAGACCTTGTCTCTAACCCGGTCATCAACACCTTCGAAATCGATATATTCTTCGGGCACACCGATATGGATTTCATCGAGATCGACTGTCGCTTCACTGAACGGTGGTACCGTGCGGTCGGCTGTTGTGAAATCTCTCTCATCCTTGCCAGCGATCAGTTCCAGGACAGAGGCCGCATCATGGACCGACTGTGCGATCGGGCCGATCTTATCCAGAGAGTTCGCATAATCGATCAGGCCATACCGTGAGACCCGGCCATATGTCGGTGTCAGGCCTACAGCACCACAGAACGCAGATGGACACGAGATCGATCCGCCTGTCGATTCCCCGAGTGCAACATGGGGCGTGTCCAATGCAGCTGTGATCGCTGCCGCTCCCCCGGAGGATCCTCCGGCCGATCGATCGGTATCATATGGATTTTTCGGGATTTCATACGCAGAATAGGTCGAGAAGGTACCGAAGCCGAACTCATCTTGGTTCGTCTTCCCGATCATCGTGGCCTTGTCCCGGAGTCGTTTCACAGCAGTGGCATCGAACCCGGGATCATAGCCATCCAGTATCTTCGATCCTGCTGTTGCCGGAAAGCCATCGACACAGATGTTTTCTTTGGCCGAGACCGGGAGTCCATTCAAATCGCCATCCGGGATATCAACCGTGCGGAACGCATCGAGTGTTGTATCCACGGTCTCCAGTTCATCCTGGAGTGTCGATCCATCGATTGTCCGTTCGCCCTGAAGAACATCCTGTACCTCGGTCCGAGCCATGGCCAACACGGGTCAGTGGAGGCTTAAATACCTGAGGTCATGTTGCCCGCGGTCCCTTGAAGAAGCCGTCTTCATCATTGTCAGTGTTGGACAGGGCCTGTTCCTGTGATAGTGACGGTTCCGTCTCATCTGGCCGTGGTTCTCGATCAAGATCGATCGGATGGAATGCTGGATCGACACCCTCGGTATCGATATCATCCAGTGACTCGAATGCATCGAGGATATCATCGAGATCGGCGGTCAGTTGTTCTACTTCATCATCACTGACATGCAATCGAGCATTGGCCGCGACCGACCTGACAGTTTCTTCATCGACCATACTCATGTATCGCGAAGAAGGATTTAAACCAGTTGTGAACAGACATATTGGTTCGAGTATATAGGTTCGACTCTACAAGAAACATTTATAACTAGGGTAAACGTAGGAATAGGATAGTAACATCATTTCCGTGTTCCCGAACCGATGCTCGTGTTGGGCGCACGAGCCAAGCTTTGGGCGGCTTGACTGGTTTGGAACACAATCCGATTCGTTGGGCGCGAATCGAAGGTTCAATTCGAACTGATTTTGGGCAACCAGTTCTCAGTATGTCGATTTGAAGATATTGTTCGAGAAGCTGTTTCTTCTTCCCGAACGGGGCATGGACAAGTTGGTTCGCGCAATTAAAAAAGATTGTGACGATCCAACACAACCATTGAAGGCGATACACAATGGACTCGATCATAGAAGACGCGGTGGATGACGACACACAAGCAACAAACGAATTCGATGATGTAAAAGATGCAAAGATCCTCGTTGCCGGAATAGGGGGTGCCGGGAACAACATGGTTACCCGGATGAACAAGAAAGACATCGAGGGTGCGGAGACGCTGGCTGTCAATACTGATAAGCAACATCTCAAGATGTCGAAGGCTGACCGAAAAATACTGATCGGCCAAGACCTCACACGGGGACTTGGTGCAGGTGGCCACCCTGAGAAAGGAGCTAAGGCCGCTGAAGAGAACCGATCGGAACTGCGATCTCTCTTCGCTGATGCGGACATGGTCTTTCTCTGTGCCGGCCTCGGTGGTGGAACCGGAACCGGTGCGATCCCGATCCTGGCGGATATCGCCAAGGGTGAGGATTGTATCGTGATCGGAACCGTCACCATGCCGTTCCAGATCGAAGGTGCTCGGAAATCCAAGGCAGAAGAAGGACTCTATCGTCTGCGTGAATATGTCGACACCGCGATCGTGATCGAGAACGACAAACTGATCGATATTGCCGGCGACATGCCACTGGATCAGGCATTCGGTGTGGCTGATGAACTGATCACCACCATGATCAAAGGCGTCACCGAAACGATTTCGAAGCCATCACTGGTCAACCTCGACTATGCTGACGTCAAAGCGATCATGCATTCCGGTGGTGTCGCTGTCGTCGGATATGGTGAATCCGACACACGCAACAAGGCCAATGAAGCGATCGCCGAAGCCCTCTCGAACCCACTGCTCGATGTCGACTTCGAAGGTGCCAGTGGCGCCCTCGTTCATGTCGGCGGTGGTGAGGAGCTCTCACTGAATGAGATCAATGACATCGGCGAGACCGTCATGGAGAAACTGGACAGCCAGGCACAGGTCATCTGGGGCGCACGCCTCGATGAAGAACTCAAAGGCAAGGTCCAGGTCATCTCGATCATCACTGGTGTCGAGTCACCGTATGTGCTCGGTCCGGTCGATGAACAGGAAGACGATGCTGATGTCAAAGATGTCGAAGACCTCGGGCTCAAGGTGATCAAGCAACAATAACGATATTTCAGCCCGTCTCCGCGACGGTACACGGATCCCCCACACAATCCGTTTCACCCACCGCGGAACGACGACGTGCGATCCTTCCCCCCACAGTGGATTCCACGTCGAGGACACACCCCTGGCGGCACACGAGCTTCCCCCACACCCTCAAACCGTCGCCAGTTGACCGGCACTGGAGGCCAACCATCTTTCCCCCTGCCTGTGGTGCTGGTCTGTGGTGTGTCCGGTTCTTTCTTTTTCTCTTCCTCATACCGTGTATTTTTAAGCATCCAGTTCGCTTGCTGGTTCGAGGTAACGACAATGCCATCACAAGTACAAGCGAAAAGCGTATCCAAGGGCAGTTACATCATGATCGATGATGAGCCCTGTGAGGTACGAAAGGTCAATAAGTCTTCACCAGGTAAACACGGAGCCGCCAAGTATCGAATCCAAGCAGAAGGCGTCTTCGATGACAGGACACGGAACATAACCAAACCTGGTGATGCGATGCTGCTTTCTCCAGATATCGGGAAGGAAGTCGGCCAGATCGTCTCGAAGGATGGCACCATCGCCCAGGTCATGAACATGGATACCTATGAGACCGAGGAGATGCAGCTGCCGGACGATCTCGATGTCAGCGAAGGTGAAGAGATTCGATTCTGGGACATCGAAGGCCGCTACCTGATCAAGGGCAAGAACAACAGTTGAACCGTGTGAACATTTCACGGACGGATACATCACACTTTTGAGCCTTGACAGTCTTTATGCTTTCATGGGTGCAGATCAGAGACAGTGGTTTGATGATCGGTCACCGACCCGTTCAGGCGATACATATCAATTGTATCGGACAGCCGATGAAGCAGGCTTAGAGATCGCCACCCGATCACTAGACGATCTTCTCGAACAGACCTTCTCTCATTATCGCAGTACCATCGAGACCGAAGAGCAACCAGAAGCAGTGGTTGTGCCAGATCAACCGACAGTGTATCTCAACGAGCGTCTCTATGATGCTGTGGGCGGTTATCAAGACCAGTACCGGCTCGGCGATATCACGGTCCCGATCACGACCGCAAGCGGTGATGGTCGGACGATCATCGAGACAGATCTGGAATATGAAACAGTCCCTGCCCCATTGGATCGTGATCTCCAGACGCTGCTCGATGGGACATTGTACAACTGGATGGCGATCGAGACCGGGATGCCTGATACTGTCGGGCTGGATCGGCCAGATGAACGGCTCCAGTTCACCCACACGACAGACCTCACAGACCAACACCGGTACTATTTCACCACAGATGGTTAATGATTGTAAACAAAGTGCCGTGATCTGCTTAGTAATCCCTACAATATTTAAGATTCAGCCGATGGTGTCTGTACACGTGATACACGATGGCAGTGGATGACCCTGGCTGGCGTGACATCCTGGATCGAATCGATGCCCCGGAAACTTCGGTGAACAAGGTGTCCTACACGATCAAAGCATACGATATACCGGTACGACGGCTCGATTCCTCAAGTGTCACACTACAGGGCCTCCACAATGCCGTTGCGGATGGAGAGTACACAGTCGAAGGAGATGAGGAACTGCTGCGGAAGGATACAGAACAGCAGATGCGTGAACAAATAGAGACCGTTGTTGAAGATCTTTTCGGAACACATAAGGCCGCTTTGATCAATGAAGAACCCTATGAGGATATCCTGGATACAGTGCCATCGGTCTACCACGGGGAATCACATGATGGTGAGCCTCGACCAGTTGTCTTGCTCAAGTTCGAGAATGATCCACTGTTGTACCGTCATGAACTCCATCCGATCACGGATGATACCCTGGATGCATTCGAAGAATCGGCACAACAGTACAATGTGAAACTGGGCCGGTTACGTGATCAACTGGACGTGCACAGTATCCGCAATGATCTGATCATCCCGTCCCAGAGTCCAAGTCTGCCCGAAAAACTCGGTGAGACACGTGGAACCGGGACGAGTATGTTCTTTGGCGATACACGATATCTCGAACAGGATATCGTGCCAGAGCAGGACGCAGCCGATCTCTACCACCAGGTACTGCCACAGGATGAGGGCTATCAGGTATCGCTTGACCTGCCAGCGAGTGAGGATGTCGACCTCGAACTAGGAACAGATGGATTGTCGGTCTTCGATGAGGATGGCTATCAGGGGACAGTCTCTCTCCCGGAGGATGTCGGGCCGGAGTGGTCTTATGAGACCGCAACCAACAATGGTGTCTATACAATCGACCTTCAGCCATAATCGGCCGATACTTATTTTATCAGGGTCACCGCATCCTGCATCGCATGGTTACAGACGAGGTGCTTGAACGGTACTGGCCGACAGAGACAGAAGTCCAGCAGGCCCACCAGCAGTTCGAACAGATTCAGACATATATCGAAAACGAGTTCGACCGCGAGGCCCGATTGATGGGTTCGTTGGCCAAACGCACCTTCATCGCTGGCGATAAAGATCTCGATATCTTCGTGCTGTTCCCGACCGATATCGATGATGCGACACTCAAAGATGAGGGCCTTGATATCGGGACGGCGGTCTTCGATGCCTTTGATGGAAAAGCACATATCGAATATGCCGAACATCCTTACACCAAAGGACAGATCGATGACTTCGAGGTCGAGATCGTACCGGCCTATCGAATCGAGGAAGGTGAACCGATCCAGTCATCGGTCGATCGGACACCACTCCATACCAACTGGGTGAACGAGACCCTTTCAGCGGATGAAAAACAGGAGGTCGTCAAGCTCAAGGCTTTTCTCAAAGGACAAGGACTGTATGGTTCATCACTGCGGCGGCACGGGTTCTCAGGATATCTCTGTGAGATCTTGATTGCCCACTATGGCACGATGGAGGCCCTGTTCGAGGACGCGGTACAGAACTGGGGCCAACGGACGATGATCGATGTACAGAGCCACCATGAGACACTACCAGACCGGCTTGAACAACGGTTCGAGAACGATGCCTTGATCGTGATCGATCCCGTCGATCCGGATCGGAATGTTGCTGCTGTCCTCAGTGATGAGAACTATGCTCGGTTCATCTACCGTGCCTGGCAGTATCAGCAAGATCCATCTGTTGGGATGTTCGAGACAACGGATCCGGTGATCGATACAGATGCTATACGAGAAGAACTCCATGCACGGAATGATGCAGTGGTCATCGATATGGAGCGACCGGATGTGGTCGATGATATCATCTATCCACAGACCAGAAAACTGCTGGACCGGCTGACCGATGAGCTTGAACGGCATGGATTCGCCCTGTTCGATCACGGGTTCAAGATCACCGATACATACATCCGTCTCATCGTCGATCCCCAGGTCGAGACCCTCCCGGACCGGATCAAACACACCGGACCGACCGTGTTCCACAACAGCGAGCATCTCGAGAACTTCACCCAGAAATACGATCAGGTCTGGGTCGAGGATGATCATCTGACCACGATCGTGGACCGTGACTACACGGATATCATGACCTTTTTGACCGATTGGCAAAACGGTGATCTCCAGCAGCAAGGCGTACCAAACCATCTCCAAGAACCATTCGCAGACGCATCGATCGGAACAGTCCTCGAACACGATGAGGACAGCTGGCTCCGTTTCTTGATGCGGTTCCTGCATCTCCGGTGATACGGATGCGGATCGCATTCATCGGACCACCGGGTGCTGGCAAGACCACCCAGGCCGAAAAGACCAGTGACCTCCTCGATGTACCGGTGTTGACGACCGGGAATATCCTTCGCGACCACAAACATGAACAGACCAGATACGGCACACCGGCCGAGTACATGGAGACAGGGCGACTGGTCCCCGATGAACTGATCAATCACATCGTCGACCAGCAGCTACAGGAACCAACCTACAGTCGTGGTGTTGTGTTCGATGGGTATCCTCGGACTGTCAATCAGGCCGAACATCTCCATGACCGACATCCACTGGATGTCGTGTTCCTGCTGGAGGTGCAAGATCACCACATCATCGACCGGATCAATGAACGATTGATCTGTCCGAACTGTCAGAAGAGTTATCATCTGAACTACAATCCACCGAAGGTCTACGGGGTCTGTGACAGCTGTGGGACAGAACTGACCCGACGAGAAGATGACACACAGGCGATCTTGGAAGAAAAGATACAGACCTACCGTGAACAGACCAAAGCCCTGATGGAGGTCTATCAGGCCTACGGGATCTTACAGCGGATACAGGCAGATAGCGATATCGAAACCACATGGCACCAGATTAAAAAAGTCATACAACAGATGCAAGATTCGCAGCAACAGGGCTAACCATGACACTGCAACTGATCATGCTTGGACCACCAGGCGCAGGAAAGGGAACACAGGCAGGTAAACTCGCTGACCATTTCGACATCCCGCATATCTCGACGGGACAGATCTTGCGGAACAACAAGGATATGGAGACACCGTATGGCACGCCCAGAAGCTATATCGAAGATGGTAACCTGGTGCCCGATGAGATGATGATCGAAATCCTGGAGAAGCGACTACAGGAAGACGATACAGATGATGGCTATATCCTGGATGGCTTTCCCCGTACACGGCCACAGGCAGTGTCACTGGCAGATATCACTGATATCGATGCGGTGATCTATCTCCGCACTAGTGAAGAAAACATCCTGAAACGATTGACCGGGCGACGGACCTGTGAAGACTGTGGCCGGACCTATCATATCGAGATGAATCCACCACCTGACGATGATCAATGTGAAAGCTGTGGTGGTGCGATTGTCCAACGAGCCGATGATCGTGAATCCGTTGTCAGAGATCGTCTCGAGGAGTATCAGGAAAAGACAAAACCATTGATCGAGTTCTACCGTGAGAAAGGAACCTTACTCGAGATCGATGGTAATCCCTCGATCGAGGAGGTCTGGACCCAGCTCAAAGACAGGCTCGATGACACCCTAGACAATGTCGATACCACATGAGTACACACAGTATCTGATCTGGCTTGGTCTTGGTCCAGCTATCTGGTATCTTGGTGTGGCTGGACATAACGCTGTTATACCCACCTGTCTCCTGGTT
This sequence comes from Candidatus Nanohalarchaeota archaeon QJJ-5, assembly GCA_022865265.1. Classification (GTDB taxonomy): domain Archaea; phylum Nanohalarchaeota; class Nanosalinia; order Nanosalinales; family Nanoanaerosalinaceae; genus JALIDO01. Next base: position 20,782 of record JALIDO010000008.1, on the reverse strand, counting down.
ATTATCTTCCTCCCAACCATCCATGCTCAGACACCACTACCACGGAAGGCTCTATCGTATAGTTCGATCGTCGCTGCTGTGATCTTTCTCAGTACGATCGCAGCCTATCTCTACATGGATCTCGTCTCAGTCTTGCTTCTCGGTATCCTGACAGGTACGATGGGTGCATTCTGGATCTGGGCAGTCTGGCTCTATGTAGAACAGGCAACAGCATTAGTACAGGCTGGCCGATTCTCTGAAGATCTGATTGGATTCGGTGTCGTACCGGTGTTTACCGGTATTCCGCTAGGTGTGGTCTTTCTCGCCATCGGCGGTCTGACCGGTCAGGCCTGGAGCCTGATAGTCGGTCACGTTCTTCTTTTATTCGGAGCCGCTGTCCTCTATTTCCTCTTGCGCGCTGAGGAGTGACGGGACACCGACGAACCGGCCGTCTTTCATGATGGTTTCTCCATCGATGATCAATGCTCCTTGTTCTCTGAGATCTTTGATCATATCCCAGTGGACACTGGATTCATTGTACTGTTGATCTTCGGTCTCTTCGAGTTCGTCCCATCGGTCTCGCAGTTGTTCCCAGACAGAACGATCGATATCGCTCGTCTCGACAAACTGTTCGAATTCGCCATCACGCAGTGCCTGCTGGAATGCCTGATACTGATCTTGTAGTTGTCCTTTCTCAACACCGTCGACATCTAGATCGATCTGGCGTGAATAACAATCACGATATGCTGATCCAAGAGCGAGATGGACCGTGCCACCGATTTTTTCATCCAGGAGGATGTTTTTCGTGAACCGGTCGATGGCGAAGTTCGTACCGATACCGAATTCACCGACAAATGAGGCTCCTTCATCGGTATCGAGGCTCTCTGCCAGGAGTTGTTCGTTTTTCTCGGCGCTGAACTCGGTCACCTCACCGTTCTCGAACCATAACGTGACACCGATGACCTCGTTCCCCTGACGGATGGCTGGTAGTTCAAAATGAATCTTGCCCTCAAGTGTCTCTTTGATCGGTGCGGTAAAGACCTCACCGCCGGGCACATTGCTGGTCCCATCACTGAGCACACCGATGCGATTGATGTTTTCGCGTTCACCGATCTCGAAGGTAAGGTCTGTCTCTTTCCCTGTGATCCGGACTGTGCTGCCAGCATCGACGATCGTTTTCAGATCACGATACCGTTTGGCTTCTTGTTCCCAATCTTTCACACAGGCATCGACAGCGTACTGTCTGTATTCTTGTGTTCCCATTTCTGCTTCCTGTGCCAGTGCCTCGGTCGGGTACTGTGTCAATGACCAGGTAGTGTTCTCGATGATCTCGTCTTTGAGCTCGGCCCGTGCCTTGGTGGCGGTCTGGAGTTTTTTCGGGTCAGTGCCGGACAGTTCTTTTGTATTGGTCGGTGCCCGGATACGGAGTGAGGCATCGAGTTCCTCGACTTTCTGGTGCTGGTATTCGGGGATATGGGTGAGCTGGTCCTCGTCTGCATGATCATAGAATAGCCGTGAGAATGTCGCATCATCATGATCAAGGACAGGATATGCACCTGCTTTCAGAAGTTCTTTATAGACAGCCTGTGCAAGTGGTTTCGCTGGTTCAGCATACTGGACTTGGACGAGATCGCCAGCATCGACATCGAGGCTGTATGCGACCAGTGTCGATGCCCAGCGGGACAGTTGGTCAGCAGGAATCATAGCCAGCTGTTTGACGACAAGTCACTTAAAGCTAGACTGGGTGTATGGTATTGCCGATGCAACTTTCACAGTTCAGTCTGACCCAGCAGATGATTCTTGGTCTTGCTGTTGTTATGCTTATCCTGGGTCTGTTCAGTGGCGGAATGATGATCGATACACCTGGCAAAACAAGCGGTAGTACGGTCGGTGTTATCCCGATCCAAGGAACCATCCAGACCGGTGGAACATTGCAGCAGAGCCAGATCGATCCAGGAACGATCCGTAATCTTGTCCAGCAGGCTTCAGGTGATAATGTAGCAGCATATCTGTTTGAGATCAATTCACCAGGCGGGGGCGTTGTTGCCTCACGTGATCTGGCACGGGTCGTCGAATCACTCGATAAACCGACGGTCTGTGTCTTCAAGGATGTGGCGGCATCTGGTGCATACTGGACCGCGGTCGAATGTGATCACATTGTTGCTGATGCGATGAGTGTGACTGGAAGCATCGGTGCGACATCTGCCTATCTTGAGTTCTCTGATCTGTTGGAACAGTATGGCGTCGAATATGTCAATCTGACAGCTGGTGAGTACAAGGATGCTGGATCACAGTTCAAAGAGCTTGAACCAGATGAGCGTGAGATCCTGCAGCGACAACTGGATACGGTCCATGAGACATTTATCGAGCAGGTCGCTGATGGACGTAACATGAGTATCGAGGAAGCACGACAGCATGCAACTGGTGAGACCTTCCTCGGCCAGGAAGCGAAAGATCGTGGGCTTGTCGATGAGCTCGGTGGCCGTGATGAGGCGATCACCTATATCGAAGACGAACTAAATCGCAGTGTTTCTACACAGCGCTATCAGCGGAGTAGTAATCTGAATCTACTCTCACTGCTGATGATGCGTGTTGGACAGGGGATTGGACAGAGTTTGACCCCATCAGATGATGGTCCATCGATCACCCTCGAGCAGTGACATTGTATGGTCTAGAGAAGGTGTAACCGTCTATATCGACAGCATAGACTGTGGAAAAAGAACAGGAAGTACCCCAACCCCCTCTCTGTTCCCGCTGTCTTATGGTGCTGAACTGTTGGACCAGACAAGGTCAAAGACCGGTCCAAGTGCATTCGAGGCAGCGTGTTCTGACTCTGACCAGAAGACGGTATCCTGCGTGTCGTGGATATCATCATCGGTCAGTGACAGTGCCATCTTCTCATCATCGACGATCACGAACCGTCCTTCTGGCGTGTGTTCGAGTTCTTCTTCGCTCAGATGACGGACTTCGGCATGATCGGCGATAGCCTCGTATGCCTCTCTGTTCTCATCGGTGACTGGTGCAAGGACACGGAGTTCGAGACCAGCATCCTGTGCTTCTTCGAACAGCTCGGCATGATGTTCATGCAGGTCTTTCAGACCATCTTCGGTCGTCAAGATCTTGATCTCGTTGTCGGCATCACGTAGCATGTTGCCAACGTGTTTCTGTACATTGTATCGACCTTTCACCGCCCCAGACATCTCTGCCGGTTCGACACGGGAGACGCCCTGATCATATAGGGTCTGAAGCTCGTCCACGGCTTTCGTATCTTTGAACCGATCCAGTTTCTCGAGTTTCTCTTCGAGTTCCTGGCGATGGACGTTTTTGACATTCTCCAGTGCATCTTCCGGCGGTACTGCGACATACTTCATCGGCTTGGATGGCTTAAGAATAGCAAATCCTTTCTCTGCGAGTGATTCGAGCACGTCATATGACCGGGATCGCGGAACGCCTGTCATCTCTGACAGTTCACCGGCTGTCGAAACACCTCGTGAGATTAATGCTGCATAGATTTTACGCTCATACATATTGAGTCCTACGTCTTCGAGTGCATCTAGGGTCTCTTGGCTCGCTACCATTTGTGATGACACCTCTCGTGTCGTTCTTGATGTATAGTAACGTGACCGCTATTTATATACCTTGGCTCCGTTTGTTATTACCCTTTAGATATGACGGTCTATATTTCTCGATTATCCAGAAATGCGTTACTGATCAGACGACATGATCACGATGCACCCGTCTTGTCATAGGTCTTCACTGGGTCTCGAAGAGATTCTGTACCTTAGTGAGTGAATCGACATCATCGAGTGCAAGATCGTCACGGACCTGGATGAACCGGGGGAATCGCAGGGCAAAGCCCGAATCATACTTCGGTGATTCCTGGATTTCTTCATAGGCTACCTCAAGGATGACTTCAGGTTTGAGTGTTACCTCACGGCCATCTTCCTCGGTGATCAATGGTTCCAGACGTTCGGTCAGTTCAGCCAACTGTTCATCGGTATAACCCGTCGACATCCGTCCGACTTCTTTGAATGAATCGGTCGCAGGATCACGACATGCTACGAACAACCGACCAAGCCAGTCGCTTTTCCGTCCCTCACTCCATTTTGCCCGGGTCACCACGAGATCGAGGGTTTCCATGATAGGTTTGAGCTTGACCATGTATCCAACACGTGATCCTGGCTTGTACCCTGCATCCAGGTTCTTCAGCATCACGCCTTCATGATCATTGGCAAGGGCCTGCTGATAGAAATGGTCTGCTTCCTCGGTATCATCGGTCTGAAGAAATGCAGCACGTTCAAGCTGCCATTCCCGTGGTTCGAGGATCGATTCAAGGGCTGCCAGTCGATCCCGCAGTGGCTCATCGATCATGGTCGTTCCATCGAGCATGATGATATCGAAGAGATATGTCACGACCGGTATTTGTTCTTTCACTTCCTCGATATCATACTTGCGTTTGATCCGTTTGGATAATTCTTGGAACGGAACCATGCTGCGATCATCCGGATCGTAGGCGACGGCTTCTCCTTCGATAATACAGGTTTCAGCATCGATCGACTCTTCGACAGCCGCGACGATATCCGGGAACTGTTCGGTCACCTCTTCGAGTCGACGGGTAAAGATACGGATATCATCTCCATCTTTGTGTATCTGGGTACGCATCCCATCGTATTTGGTCTCGATCGCGACCTCGCCATCGTCATCTGCCAGTTCCTCGAACCCTTCGTCCATGCTTTCGATCTTCTGTGCGAGCATGACCTTGATCGGTCGGAAGAGTTCGATCTCCAGGTCCTGTAAGCCCTCGATACCCTCGGTCGCAACAGTCTCGGCAACAAGCCCGAAATCGTTTGTCACATCGTATGCGTGTTCGACCAGTGCAACTGCCTCATCCTCGTCCATCTCGGGAAGAAATGTCTGTGCCAGGGCATCTCTGACCGTGCCTTCACCAACACCGAGACGCATCGCCCCGATCGCCAGTCTGACAAGATATTTCGCCTCACGAGGGGAACTTTTCGCCAACAGGTTCGCCAGTTTCGTTACCTTCTGATCGATCGAACCATCGCCTTCGGCCTGTTCGATGGCTTCGAACTGATCCATCACATCCTGGACAGTGAGGGAATGCGAGTACTCCGGATCGAATTGGCCCAAGCCTTGGCTGCTCGAGGATGCCAGTGTTTCAGCAGCATCGCCGAGATCTCCTGTTTCCCGCCAGGTGTCATCGATGGTCTGTTCCGATGCTCCGGTGTCTTTCTTGATGGCGCGTTTCACGAGACTGCTCGACATCCCGAGGTCACGTGTATCCCACGATGGGAAGATCCGGCCCTGGCAGAATCGTGCCACGACACCGAGACTGTCTTTATCAGCATTATCGAAGGTCTCAGCGAGGATGGCGGTCTTTTCCAGGTTTGACTGTGTCTCGACCAGCTCATCATACACGTCCACGAGGGCTGCATATTCCATTACCACAGGTGTTACAGCTACATCGTTAAAAAAGGTCGTTTACAGAGGTCACGGCTGCGGATTAACATTATATAGCTGCAGTCCTCGTACGCAAGTATGTCCGCACGCGATCTCATGGACACGATGCGGTCGAGGACCTCTGTGACAAAGTATACATCAGAAGAGCTCGATCGCAATGTGATCGGCAAAATCTTAGAGGCTGCACGATGGGCTCCATCTGCCGGAAATATGCAGAGCTGGGAGTTCATCGTCGTGGAGGACTATGATGTCCGGCAGCGTCTTGCCCAGTATGCATACAATCAGAACCATGTCCGTGAGGCACCGATTTCTATCGTCGTTCTCGGTGATGAAGGGAAGGCAGAATCGAAGTACGGTGATCGTGGCAAAGATCTCTACATGCTCCAGGAAACGTCTGCAGCCATGCAGAACATGATGTTGATGGCTGAAGAACTCGGCCTGGGCTCGGCATGGGTCGGCGCGTTCCAGGAAGAAGAGGTCAAAGATCTGTTGAATATTCCAGACGAACTTCGTCCTGTCGCGATCATCACCTTCGGATATCCACGTGAACGTCCTGAGCCTGCGAACAAGTACCGTGTGACTGATGTCACCTATCTGAACCAGTACGGGAGCCGGTTGCACGCGATCTACGACAAGATCGTCTGGCACGGTGTGAAAGAATACACCCGCAAGGCCAAAAATGCCTTGAAGGAGAAGTTCAAGTGATCCTGTCTATCGCGATGCGTTGTGGATATCCTCAATCGTGATATCCGTTCGTCCCTCGTTCTTTGCCTGTTCAACTGCAGATGCTGCAATATCATCGGCAACACCATCAACTGCTTCTTTCAGCGCTTCAACAGCATCTTCTGTCAATCGATCAGCGCCTGCATTGCGCATGATACGTTCCAGCGGTGCATGGGGGACGGTCATCGGTATCACCACATACCGTCTGCTCTTTTATATACATTGGCCGGGCGGTATGGTTTTTCAAGGTTCCTGTCCATTGCTGTGCTATGCCTGCGATCATCGATGCGAACATCTTCATCCATGCGAGCAGCAGGGCATTACCGTTCGAGACGATGATGACCGTTCCTGCTGTGACCGGTGAGCTTGAATCGTTCGAAGCACAGCAGCGGTTTGAATCACATGACATCACGGTCCGTGAACCAGAGGAAGCGACCATCGAAGAGATCGCATCGACTGCGGACACGCACAATCTTTCTGTATCTCGTGCGGATATTGCTCTCGTTGCATTAGCGTCAGAGACCGATGGACGACTTATCACCGATGACTATCAGCTCCAGAACCTCGCGAAGCAATGTGATATCGATGTCGAGGGGTTTGTTCGAGATGAGATCGAAGATGCTGGATCGTGGACACGACAATGCCCGAACTGTGGGCAAAAGCGGGATGCTGAGACATGTCCCGTGTGCAATGTTGAGACGACCCGTGTCTCGGATTAGAAGGTATCATAGTAACGGAGCAAGAACTGCTTGGTCGTGATCAGGATGACCGGGCCGATGATGATCCCTGTCATACCGAGGACCAACGCACCACCGAGGAATCCGAACAAAAGCAGGGTCGCTGATTCTTTGACCCCTGGTGTCGGGACCCATGATCGGACGATGATCTCGGCGAACAGATCAACAGCCAAGAGTCCGAAGACAATGATAATCAACCCGATCCAGAACTCGCCAAGTGTCATATACACCATCCCGAGCGGGATATAGATCAGGAATCCTTTGACCAGCGGGAGGAAGTTGAACATGGCGACAAGGAAGGCCCAGCCCCACCAGAAATCCAGCCCCAGCAGCCAGAAGATCGTCATCATCATGAACAATGCCAGGACCCCGACGCCGAGATTGGTGACAAAGATCTGTCGGAACACATTGTTGATATCAGCGACCATCGCTTCGATATTACCCTCTTCATCTAGTGTCTCGAGCCGTTGTACCAAGAGATCACGGATCTCATCTGCATGAATATAGCCATAGATCGCTGTCGCACCATAGATGAGCAGATTGATCGCGATCCATGGGAACTGCTGGAGTTCATTGACAATGAACGATGTGATCCGATCTGTCACATCTTGGACCATCGAGTCTGCAATCGAGGCCAGGGACGATGGGAGATCGAAGTAGTTCACGACAAATGCCGCACTGCCAGAAAGTGTCTGGAGAAAACTCTGTATGTTTTGGCCGATCACGGTGATACTGGTAGAAAGGCCATAGATCAACACTCCGATGAACACGAACAACATCAGAAAGACAATCGTGTTTGTCAAGATCGGGTTCCTGACATGGTAGTTGATGGTCCGTTCCAGATGATACAGGATATAGGCCGTCACTACCCCGAAAATAAGGGCATCAGCGAACGGAAGCAACATATAGACCGTGGCTATGATGAAGCCATAGAACAGAAGATTCGCCATCGACCGCTGTGCCATATATACTGATGTGAGCAGGGGCCTAAAATGGATTTCGGCAGCACGGAATTTTTAACAGTCAACCGTACATCGAGGATCATGACGTCATTTGATCCGGATGCGGCATATATGGATCGTCTCACCACGATCATGGATCGCCTGAAAGAGGAATATGGCGTTCCTGACCGGCCTGATCGCGATGACCCAGTTGATTCATTGATCACGACGATCCTTTCTCAGAACACGAATGATACAAACCGAGATCGTGCCAAGCAGCAGCTCGATGAAACCTATGGATCGTATCAGGAGATTCTGGATGCTGATACTGATGAGCTCGCTGATGTGATCAGGATCGCGGGGCTCGGACCGACCAAGGCTGAGCGTATCCAGACTGCTCTTTCCCGGATCAAAGAAGAAAAGGGCGAATTCACCTTGGATCATGTGAATGCGATGGGGAAAGAAGAGGCAAAGGCGTATCTACAAGACTTTCCCGGGGTGGGGCCAAAGACCGCAGCGGTGACGCTTTGTTTCGTCTTCGGGATGCCGGTGATGCCGGTCGATACACATGTCTACCGGCTCGCACAACGACTTGATCTCATCCCACAGGATGTGGGCCGATCGAAGGCACATGAGTTGTTGGAATCTGTGGTGCCGGATGATCGTATCTATGAGTTCCATATCAATCTCATCAAGCATGGACGTGCTGTCTGTACAGCACAGAATCCTTCGTGTCAGGACAGTATATTGGCAAGGTACTGTATCAATTGTCCGTGTCAAGAAGAATAAAGGAAAGAAGAGAAAAATCCCAGGAAAGGGCTGTTATACCCTCCCGGCCTAGTGTTCGTGGTCATGATCAGGAGCCATGTCAGGAGCGCCGGCACCTTCGCCTTGCTGTTCCTGAATGTCCTGAATAATCTCCTGTGCCTTCTCGTTGATTTCATCCTGTTCGATAACTTCTTTTTCATCGAGAACGCCTAGGAGTGCATTGAGGGTCAGTTCCAGATTACCGATCTTCTGCTGGAACGCCTGCATGACCTGCTGCTGATCTGGTTGTTCAGGCATCAATAATTCACCTGAAAACTGCTTACCCAAGCATCTTTTAATAGGTTGTGACAGCCTCAGTCACGCCGTGTCTTGATACGTGAGTACTCCCCGATAATCGATGATTCAAGATCGGCTCCGGAAAGGGTTGCTTCTCTATCGATGATGCTGTCTTTGACAGTGGTGTCTTCTATTTCTGCCTCCGGGAAGATGATACAGTTTTCCAGGTGCGAGTCTGTTACATCAGCACCGTCCATGACCCACACATTTTCACCCAGTTCGGTATCGGTGACCGCTCCATTCACGGTTGTGGATTCCTCGGCCACGGCCGCATGGGCATCGAGATACCCTTGTCGTGTCCCGATATCGAACCAGTCACCTGAGAAGGAAAAGGCACGCATCTGTTCTCTGGTGTGTGCCCATTCGATCAGGCGACCTGGCTCATCGAGATACTGTTCTTCTGGAATGACGGTCGTTGCGAAGTGATCAGCATACTGTTCGAACAGTTCAAGCTTATCCTCGGGGAAATAATAACAGGCCATCGAGACCAGTGTCGAATCAGGGTCTTCTGGTTTCTCGGTGAAATCCGTGATGGTATGTTCCTCGTCTGCTGTCACGACACCGAATGATGATGCGGCTGACGTATCACCGATATCATAACAGGCCACTGCCGGCATTCCATTCGTGAACTCGAGGAAATCCTGGATCGCGAAGGAATAATAATTGTCTCCACCGATGATCAGGTAATCATCATCCATCCCGTGTTCATCCAGCAGTTTCAAGATAGCGCCGATCGTGCCTGGCTTTTCGTCTTCTGAACGCTGATCTTCGACCACGATCTCGGTATCCTCATAGCCATACCGCTGTACATAGCTTTCGAAATCTGGTGCGAACCGTTTGTTTGTGGAGATATAGATCTCATCGATCGCATCGGTTGCTGCCAGTTCAGACATGATATAATCGATGATCGGAACGCCATCAAGCGGAAGGAGTGGCTTGGCCCGGTTCCGTGTGACTGGCCAGAGCCGTGTCGCATGACCGCCTGCTAGAACGACTGCCTTCATGCTGATGAGTGGCGTAATACATGGTAATAAAAGTAGTGGTCATCCCCGCCACCCGGTCTTATATTCAGGCAGACCACATGGTTGGCCATGGAAACACTGACTGTCGATGAACTCGTGACAGAGGCACGGGTCGGTGGCACCTATCGTCTGAAAGGATGGCTCTATCAGCGTCATGCCATCGATGAGGGGATCAGACTGATCATCCGTGATACCACAGGACTGATCAGCTGTGATGTCGAGGCTGATGTGGTCGAGGAAAACACCATGGCCATCGCCGGTGGTGTAGAACTACACAGCCGCCTGACCCTTGAAGGTAGACTCCACCCCGATGAGGATGTTGATGCTGGGCGAAGTTTCCTTGTGAAAGATATCACTGTCGATAATGAATCAGAGACATACCAGACCGCAGAGGAAGGTTTTGCTGCGGATGTTGATCGGTTCTGGGTGCAGCCCGAACAGATGAACCGGGCGACGATGCTCTATCAGACAACACGGGAAACGATCGAGGCAGCACTTGCCGAAGAAGCTCGCTATATCGCGTTACCGCCCGATGATGGTCAACCAACCTATCCATGGGGGTATCTCGAGGCCGCAGTCCATGGTGTAGGGCCGGTCTTTACGGAGCGACAGTATCCGACCCATCGCTGGTTCCTCCAGACGACCGACACAACACAGGATGCATTGATCAAGAAGATACATTCTCTGCTCCCGTCGCTGGTCAGATCGATCTGTGATGAACAGGCCGAGACACTGGCCTTTTTCGACCAGGATCCTGATGATCTAGAACGGAACAGTACCGATATCAAAGAAGAACAACCTGAAACTGTACAGCACTGGGACCCAGAGGAACCACATCAGTTCAGTGCGCATCTCAGTCTTCCGACGATCATGACTGCGGTAGAGGATGAACGTCCATTTGTTGCCAGACAGGATGAGCACCCAACCTCCGTACAGTGTTTTGCACCAGGTGGGCACGGTCTACTGATGGACGGGTTCGTCCTTGAGGCCGATCCGATGACGGTCATGCAACGGATCCAAGATCAAGGAACCTTACCTGAGACATATCGACGGATCATCGAGAGCAAGCGCCATGGTAATATTAGGACCGCCGGTCTCACAATCAATGCCGAGACACTGGTCTCGTGGATGGCCGGGATGAAGTTCGATGATCTTCGTCCGTTCCACGATTAGGCGAAGATCTCTTCATGGATTTCTTCACTACCAAGGAAGTCTTTCTCCATGCCGATATTGCCGTCTTTGAGATCCTGCAATGCTTCGCGGAAGTCATCCATCCGTACCACGATGTCCTCTAGTGACTGATCCGCATAGACAGCTGTGATCGCTGCCTGTTTGCATATCTGTTCGATATCTCGTCCAGTATAGGTCTCTGGCATCTCTTCGACAAGTGCTCCAAAGTCGACATCATCGGCCAGATCGAACTGGCGTGTGTGGACCTGGAGGATTTCTTCTTTGGCCTCAGGCCCAGGCACATCGACCTCAACAGCAGAACATCGGTTCACGATGGCTGGATCGATGATTGATGGCTTGTTCGTCGCGAAGATCGAGATAACATGCTGCCCCTCTGATGCCTGATCAAGGCCATCGAGTTCGGAAAGAAGCTGGGACATGGTCCGTTCGACTTCTTCGCCTCCATGTCGACGGTTCTCCTGTCGCTTCTTGGCGATCGAATCGATCTCATCGATGAACACGATCGCTGGCCGATCTCCAGATCGGGCCTGGTCATAGAGGCGTTTGATCTTTTTCGCCCCTTCGCCGATGAACTTCTCGACGAGCTGTGGGCCATTGACCATGAACATATCTGCATCGTATTCATTCGCAAGGGCCTTCACCAGCAAGGTCTTTCCTGTACCTGGTGGGCCGACAAGCATCAATGATTTATCGAGGTCAAGTCCCCATTCTTTCACGATCTCACGACGATCCGTATCCAGCTGGATACCAACGTTGCGCCGGAGGGTCGCGATGACTTCATCCAGACCACCGACATCACCAAAGGTCTTGTCGGTCGAGACCGGATCGAAATCAGGGTCTTTCCGTTTCCGCAAGACATCAAGGATCGAGAAGTTCTGCGGATTCAGTGCCACTTCTGTTCCGACACTGAGATCGTCTGCAGATAGTCCTTGTGGAAGATCGACACCGTACTCGCCTTTCGGTGCTGATTTGGGCTCGACCCAGATACGGCTCCCATCGAACTCGCCTGTCACGACACCACGGAGTGCTGGTGTCTGTTTGGACGAGGATGACGCCTGTTGTTTCGATACATCATTCGGTGAGACGACCCGCGCCATATTGCCCTGAGATTTTTCTTTCCGCTCGATGCTTGATTTCATCTGTTGGATACGCTGTTTATAGAATTCATCATCACGGTCATCATCACTGTCCTCGACCGCTTTGTTATACATACGGAGTGATTTCTGTAGCTTTTCCGATTGCTTGATCGCATTTTCAAGCCTGTTCAGTTCCTGTTCATCGAAATCATCATCGAGAAGATGGCGCTTGAGGCGCGGTGTATCATCAGACATCGTGTTCAGTAATTACCGTCAAACGTATTTATACCTCCTGCCTCGAGGCTTAAAAGACCCCGAACGGCACAGGCACAACACAGCAAGAAGAACACGAGCCCGGCAGGATTTGAACCTGCGACCGCTCGGTCCGAAGCCGAGCGCTCTGTCCGAACTGAGCTACGGGCCCTTCTGTTAGTGAGTACTGGCAGGAGGGCTTTTTACACGTTTCCCTCTTATCACTCGAGGCTTACCTCGATATCATCATCCACATATTCGTCCATCTGGAGGCTCTTTTTGATAGACAGTGTCTTTTCACAACCAGGATAGCCATCACACCCCCAGAAATATCCATATCTGCCTTCCTTGATACTCATCGAGAACCCGCATTCTGGACAGCCGATCTCTTTGGGTTCACGATCGGTATGATCTTTACAGACCGGTTGATCGTTCTCGTTCATCCGTGTCGCTGTCCGTCCACAGTGGACACAGCGGGTCTGTTTGGTCTCGCTCCCTGATCGTGTCATATCTCATCGAACCACATCGCACTCTTTTAAACATAGACCGATCCGGCCGCACAACAAGCGAGGGAAAGTGATTAAAAGCCTTCCTAGAATGTAGTGGGTACAACGCGCCGTTGGTCCAGTGGCTACGACACCACCCTGCCACGGTGGAGACCCGGGTTCAACTCCCGGACGGCGCATTTCTCATCATGCAACCTCGTCGAATGTCCATGTGTGATCGTCGTTCTCAACCGTGACGGCATTTGGACCGGTCGGAATCACTCTCATCCGAGGATTCACTTCCTCGAACACATGGTAGCCATCGACGTCGAGATACAGTTCTGTCGGTGTCATCAATGTCGGTGTATCAGTATCGGTCCCGACTGGATCGGTCTCGGTACTTGGAAGCATCACCACATCGTCCTGATAACTCCCGATGAATCCTTCTTCTCCTTCATCGGCATCGATCGCGAAATATGTTCCGTCTTCTGGGTCACCGAGGACACCATAGACACGATTATCTTCATCATCGGCAACGATCGTCTCGCCCTCATACATCTCATCGAACAGGTCTGCCCCCATGACGGTCATGACACGCTGGCCATCGATCTTCACATCATACCATTCATCACCGGTCAGGTCTTTGAACGATAGCCGGTTGTTCTCTTTGTTATCCTCGCGCCAGACACGTCGGTCAGCGAATTCTTCAACATCATCGGCAAGATCATAGTCACTGCTATCGAAATACTGTTCTTCGACGGTTCGAGCCGCTTCTGTTGCACGATAGACATCCATATCTTCGACCGGTTCAGCACCAAACATAGATTGTTACCTAACAGTAGTAATAGAAAGAGAAGTTTATAAATCTCCGGGTCATCTTCGATCACTCCTCGACCTGAAGCTGATAGAGATACTCGACCGTGTTGTTGTTCCAGGTGGCCTCGATGACCAAGATCGATGCACCGGTTCCTCCATCGAGCTGAAACTGTCGTGAGGCATCGCCTTCGGCCACGACTGAGCCATTCTCCTCGACCAGGCGATAGGACAGTGCATCTGGCTGACGATACGTAGGTACGATGACATCGAACCGTGTCTGTTGTGTGACCGGATGATTGATCAATGGTGCATCACGGGCCAACCGTTCTGGTGGGATCTTCTCGATACAGACCTGTTCGCCGGTCTCATCGGGCCAGCAATACGTGCCCTGTAGCCCCGATACACGTTCATCATCAGCACTGAGAAGGAGTTCTGGTGGTTGCGGTGCTGATGTCTGGGTGTTCAGTTCTGCCGCGATCCAGACTGCAGCAGTGATCACTGTCGCAAATAGAACAACAGCAAGAACAGTTCGTCGATACCCCACTGGCATGGCCTCGTGACACGCCGCAACTATCGTGCGCCTTCTGCCTCACGTTCACGGCGCTGTTTGTCCCGGACAGCGCGGATATCGGTATCTTCCTGGTATGCGCCGATGATCTCTTCAGCCAGTGTCTCGTATGCATCCTTCGATTCGGCCAGCCGCTTGTCATAGGCGCCCTGCACAAGCATGCGCAATGCGAGATCGACACGTCGCTGTGGTGAAACGATCACAGCTTCACGTGCGATGACACCACCACGCTGGTATGAGACAACTTCTTCTTTGGCAGCAGAATTCTCGATCGCTTTGACAAGGACCTGGACAGGGTTCTCGCCGGTCTCTTCTTCGACCTTCTCGAATGCCTGCTCGATCAGTTCCCAGAGCTGTTCGGATTTACCGACATTGTGGCCCGATGTGATCTTGTGCTTGTTGCCTCGATGACCGGCAACATAGAGCCGGTTGAGCAACCGTTCAACGATCTGGACATCGGCTTTGTAGAATTGCTGATCGGAGTGACGACCACGTGACCGTGGTGCCATGATATTATCAAGATTTAGATAGCGACGAAGGCCTTCATCTTCGATTTCTGCCTCCTCACAGTCCCATTTTCCGAACAGCTTGACATCATCCATCGATAATCACCGTGTTGGCTTTTGCTTGTTACCTGCGACAAGTTCTTTCAGCGATACACCGTTTACCTTGACACACTGGTACCGGACCGTCGGAATATCGCCTTTCGGTCCATTGTCCGCACCACCGATCCCTTCAACGATGACTTCATCGTGCTCATCGATATGCTCGATGGCCTCATCGCCAGGAACGAAGGCTGTCAGCTGTTTACCATTCTTGATCAGCTGTACACGGACACATTTACGCAGTGCTGAGTTCGGCTGCTTCGCTTCGATCACACGCTTCTCAAGAACGATACCACGAGCCTGTGGGCTGCCCTCAAGCGGGTCAGCTTTCTCTCGCAGGTTGAGCATCTTTCGCTTGTATTCGATATCATTCCATCTAAACCGTTGTCGTCGTTGCTTGAGCTTGCGTGCGTTGTACAGTCCCATAATCAAACCCTTTCGTGCGTGTTGACAGTTGCAACGGTAGTCTTATAAATATGAACCCGGTCACCGGACAGTGACCGCATCGACCTCGAACTCTCGTTTGAGGAACCGCTGCAATACATCAACGTTTTTACCATCCGATCCAACGGCACGGGACCGATCATTACGGTTGACATCGACGGTGACGGTCTTTTCATCACCTGATCGGTCGAATCGTACCTGATTGACGGATGCCGGAATAACGTTTTCTACAAACTCTTTCAGACTGTCAGAGTACTCGAACACTTTGACGTCTTTGTTGAGATTGTTCTGAACTTTTTTGATTGTCTTGCCACCCTTACCGATAGCCAAACCTGCTTTGCCTTCTTCTACGACAAAGTAAGCTTGATTATCGGTCACGATGGCATCTTTCACGTCAACACCAGTGATTTCCTCGAAGGTGTTGATGCCTCGGATTGTGTCTGTGTCAAATTTGATCGTCGAATCTGCCATATGTAATCACGTAACATTCACTACTTTTTTATACCCAATGCCATGCTTATGCCAGCCGGGAGGATTCCTGCTTGATGCCAAGCACAGCGACAGCATACGGTTGGCCACAGAGTCCACCGAGCTTTGTGTGAAGTCCATCGAACTCGAGGATCTCGACATCAGCACCATCAGCTGCATCCTGTACACGTTCTCGCAGTGATGCTGGTGCATTGGCCGCAACAACGACCTGATCAAGTTCATCGAGTTCTTCGATGGTCTCGTTGGTTCCTGTGACAATGCGGTCATTATCCGCTGCCGTGCTAATCGTATCGCGCAGTGACATTGGTCTATTCCTCCGCTATTCTGTCTTCAAGCCAGCTTTTTAATGTTTTCCTATCCTTGTTCTCTGTCTCTGCCTCGAGCAGTGCTTCGAGATCGACATCATGCTCATCCACATAATCCTTGATATCTGCGATGGTCTCGTCCACGAGCTCTTCGAGATCAGTCTCTTCGGCCTCCTGTTCGGCCTCGAGTTCTGCCATCTGTTTTTCTTTCTGTTCCTTGATCTCCTTTCGCTTCTTTTCCCGTTCCTCCAGCACTGATTCAGGTGCCTTCGATGGCTTGGCGGTCAGTTCGAGCTTGCCTGTACCAGCCGGAATGACCTGGCCCATGATGATGTTTTCCACGATTGAGTTCAGTGGATCTTTCTCACCACCCATGGCCGCCTGTCGGAGATGTTTCTTCGTCTCCTCGAATGCTGCCCGGGCAAGGACCGAATCCTTGTTACCACAGATACCATATCGTGTGGCACCGTTGATATCGCCTTCTTTTGTCATGATGTCTGCTGTCAGCATCAGCCATCGGACATCGACTGCCATTCCCTGTTCCTCGAGCGTGGATTGAAGCTCGGACAGGATGAGGTTCCGTGTGGCCTCGACCCCGAAGACCTTCTTGAACTCGAACAGATCATTGCACCGTGTCCTGGTTGCATCGACCTTATCGAGCTTCAGGGTCTTACGGAGATTGATACCAGCGGTCTGGACACGCCATTCACCTTCTTCCTGTAGGATGACAACGTCCTCGATACCTTTGAATCCCTGGAGCCGGATATCCATGGCTTTCTGTTTCATATCCTGCAGATCGGTCAGATCATAGTCATCACCGGTCGGTGCCAGTGTCAGTTCATTGTCCTCGAGTTGGACAGTGACTGAGCTGAGCTTATCTTTCAAGGTGGCAACGACATCATCTGTATCGACATTGTATTCATCCAGCACTGTCTCATCGAACACGAAACTCAACTCGAGCTGCATCAGGTCCAGTGTGTCTTCCCGGATGATATCATCCAGGGTAACTTCTTTGAGCTTTGCCGCGACCTCTTTCGCATCTTCTTTGGTCTGGTGACCGTCTTCCAGCCAGATGTTCATGACCGGTGTTTTCGGATTACGACGAGCATTGACGATCTCGATCATCCGGGGAAGTCCCTGTGTGATCGATACTTTCGCAGCACCAGCGCTGTGGTATGTTTCCATGGTCATCTGTGTCGCTGGTTCTGACAGTGACTGTGCGGCAACGATGCCGATCGCCTCACCTGGTTCGAACAGCATATCCTTGTACCGTTCTTTCAGGTCCTCTGCATCATCGCGGCCCTGATATTTTGGCGGAAGTTCGATGTCGTCCTGTCCCATCACAAGTCTATTCTCAATCATTCATGATCACCTCGTCAACTCGCCCCAGTTGGATTTCTGTGGATCGATACCGTCTTCTCCAGCTGTGAACTGGACGATAGTACCATCGGCAGCCCGGACGGTCCGATCGTATTCGACACTGAGATCTTGCATCGCATTCGAGATACGACGATACATGTATCCGGATGTTCGTGTCCGGAGTGACTGGTCCATCAGTCCTTCACGACCAGACATGACCTCGTAAAACATCTCGTCCGGATCAAGACCAGTGTAGATGGCACTCTGGACGAACCCACGTGCCCGTGGGGAAAGGTCTTCTTTCTGGTAATGTGGGAGACTGCGCTGCTTGAAGCCACGGGAGATCCGTTCACCACGGATGGTTTCCTGGCCAAGCAGACCGGTCATGACGGCCAGGTTTGT
This sequence comes from Candidatus Nanohalarchaeota archaeon QJJ-5, assembly GCA_022865265.1. Taxonomy (GTDB): domain Archaea; phylum Nanohalarchaeota; class Nanosalinia; order Nanosalinales; family Nanoanaerosalinaceae; genus JALIDO01. Next base: position 2,806 of record JALIDO010000008.1, on the reverse strand, counting down.
CATCGATCCTCGTGCACCTGATTCAGCCATGACACGTGCCGATGTCATCTGGACGTCTTCATCGACGATCTCTTCGACATCGGTCGAGATCTCACGCAGTGTACTGACCATCTTGACCTCTAGTGTCTCTTTCTCGGTCTTCCCGGTCAGTGCATCGATCTCACCACGTTCATACTGCTCAAGGAGATCGAGTGCTGCCTCTCGGCCTTCCTCGATCCGGTCCTGTATCTGTTCATTACCATCATCAGTGATCTCGAGATCAGATGTGCTGATCGAGAACCCGCGACGATCGAGGTACTTGATCCCCAGTCGTGTCGCGGTGTTGAGGAATTCGACGGTCCGATCTTCTCCGTATTCCATCAAGATCTGGTTGATCAGTTCGCCACCATAGTCGGCGACCAGATCCTCATCGATACGGCCTTCGATCAGTTCTCCATCCTCGATGACGGTGTCTCCTTCCTCAAGCGAGATACCCTCCGGGATGAACAATGAAATCAATTCTTTCCCGGAGATGGTCTCACCATCTGGCAGGTCTTTATCATAAGCACCAGCAGCGACCAGCATATCGTATGCCTGCTGGCGTGGAATGCCGTCTTCATCGCTGAGCAGGAACAGACCAGAGATATGATCCTGCATCATGCCGATCAACGGACCACCGAACTTCGGTGATTTGATATGGTTCTGGACCTTGAGGAGTTCTTCGGCTTCAGCCCGTGCTTCTTCGGTCTGGGCCACATGCAGGTTCATCTCGTCGCCGTCGAAGTCAGCGTTGTACGGTGGACAGACAGCCAGGTTGAGGCGGAATGTCCGGTACGGCATGACCTTGACCTCATGGGCCATGATCGACATACGATGGAGGCTCGGCTGTCGGTTGAACAGGACCGTGTCCCCATCCATCAGATGTCGTTCGACCTCATAGCCGGTCTCCAGTTCGGCGATGATATCATCTGCATTGTCTTCTGTGATACGTTTCCGACTCCCATCCGGACGGAAGACATAGTTCGCACCCGGATGCGTGTTCGGTCCATTGCGGATATATTCTTTGACCTCCTCGATATTGTCTTCTTTGACCTTGACCGGGATCGTCATGTCTTTCGCGATCGCATCTGGTACTCCGACCTCGTTGATACCGATGTTCGGATCGGGCGAGATCACGGTACGGGCAGAGAAGTTCGCCCGCTTGCCGATCAGGTTCTGACGGAACCGGCCTTCTTTGCCTTTCAGGCGCTCGATCAATGATTTGAGTGAACGGCCTGAACGGTGTCGTGCTGGCGGAACACCGGAGAGATCGTTGTCATAGAGTGTCGCGACATGGTACTGCAACAGCTCCCACAGATCATCGATGATGAAATCAGGTGCTTCGATTTCGATATTATTGCGGAGCCGCTGATTGATACGAATCACATCGACCAGTTTGTGGGTCAGGTCGTCTTCTGAACGCTGGCCTGACTCCAGGGTGATCGATGGACGGATCGTGACCGGTGGTACAAGGACCTTATCGATGATGAGCCATTCCGGCCGGCCGCCTTCGACACCGAGGACGGCAGCGTTCTCATCAGGGATCTCTTCGAGCCATTCCTTGATCTCGGTCGGTTTCAGATCTTCGTCATCCTTGTAGTAACTGTATGGTTTATCAAGATCGATCTCAGGCTGCTCATGGTCACATTCAGGACAGGTAGTCTTCCGGTTACTCTTCCGGAGTGATTTGTCCTCGTCTTTGACCAGTAGTGCCTTACATTCCTCACAGGTGAACCGTAGAAGATTACGGACCTTCTTCGCGTAGAGGACATTCACGACCGGCTTCGAAAGTGTGATATGTCCGAAGTGGCCTTTACAGTCCCGCATGCGTCCGCCACAAGTACGACAGACCATACCTGGATCCAGGACACCGAGGCTCGGGTCCATGACCCCGTCTTCGACAGGGTACCCGTCAGCGTCGTAGACTTCGGCCTTCTTGATCCGTTTGACTGACAGGTTTTCGACTTTCTCTGGGCTCATAAGACCGAAATTCAGTGATTCTATCTGACGCATGGGTATCACTTCTCCTCCGACAGTTCGAGTGTCGGATCAATCATGAGGGACTTCATCTCCTTCAGCAACAAGAGGAATGCCTGTGGGAGTTCTGTTTCGGCGACATCACCATCACAGTTCGGACAGTAGCTGACATCTTCTTCACGGTCATAGACACCGACCTCACCACAGTCCTCACAGATGTAGGACAGGGTCGAGTCAGAGCCGAACCGTTCTTTGAGCAGCATGGCCGATCCATGGCCGACCAGCACATCCTTTTCCATCTCTCCGAGCCGGAGCCCACCTTCGCGGGCACGGCCGGCTGTTGGCTGGTTGGTCAACAGGGTGACAGGTCCACGCGAACGAGCATGGATCTTGTCCTCGACCATGTGGCTGAGCTTGAGGTAGTATCCTGGCCCCATGAAGATCTCAGCATCCATCTCGAGCCCGGTGACACCGTTGTACATCTGTTCCTTCCCATCATAGCGGAATCCGAGTTCCTTGATCGTATCTCGTAGTTCGTCTTCTTCCTCAGCGTGGAAGGCTGTACTGTCGACCTGTTCTCCGCGGAGTGCGGCTGCCTTGCCCCCGATGATCTCGAGGAGCTGTGACACGGTCATACGGCTCGGGATAGCGTGTGTCGAGAGGATGATATCCGGTGTCACGCCCTCGCCGGTGAACGGCATGTCTTCTTCCGGCACGATGAGGCCGATGACACCCTTCTGTCCGTGGCGTGTCGCGAACTTGTCTCCAAGCTCTGGGACACGTTCGGTCCGCAGCTTGGTCTTGATGAGCT
>JALIDO010000007.1 GCA_022865265.1 Candidatus Nanohalarchaeota archaeon QJJ-5 | reverse complement strand
CAGGAACAACGACTCGATCAAGGTGTAGAGAGTGATGATATCGAGGAACTTGAAGACGAAATCGATGAGGTCAAAGACGTTATCAATAATTTTGCAGATAGGCTCGAATCCCTCGAAGACCGGGAACAACATGTCGAACAGATTGGACAACGGCTTGATGAGCTTGAACGCCGTATCGATGATCTTTCCTCGGAAGACCGTGTCGATGAGTTGGCGTCATCGCTTTCCGATCACGAGGATAAGCTTTTCACCCTACGAGACCGGATAGAAGAGGTGAAAGAACAGATCGGGGAGACTGATACTCAAAACGATGTTGATCTCTCTGGGCTCGATGAGATCGAGGATCTGAAAAATCGTATCAGTGCCCTGGAGAGTAGGGTTGATAGCTCGGAGGGTCAGACCACAGATGTTGACCATCTCCAATCGGATATCGACCGGATACAGGAACGGGTGGCAAAGTTGGATGCCCGGATCGATCAAGCTGTCGATCAAGAACCGGCCGAGATCGATATGGCGTCGATCGACGATGAGATCAGGGATGAAATCGCCGAGAAAGCCTCAGAAAAGGTCTCTATTGATCGTATCCAGGAACTGGATGAACGGATCGCCCAGAACTCGACCAGACAGGATGAACTCAGAGACCAGCTCCAAGACCAGCATGATGATATTCTTACGGACCACCAGGAACTCCGTAAGGAAGTCGATCATTGGGAACAGATGGTCGATGATCTGAAAGGGAGTGTTGACCAAAAGATCACCAGTGACGTCGAAGCATCCAAACAGGAGATGCTCGATACGTTGGGAGCCCGTACCCGTGAGCTGGAAGAGGCCTTCGAGACCCGCATGGATGCGTTGGAAGAACGGATGATTTCAGAAAACGAGGATCTTGAAGAACAGATGAAAGCACGGACAGATACGCTGGATGAGAAATTGACACAGCAGAGTCAGGCACTCGAACAGGAGATTGAGGCTACCCGTGATGAACTCAAGACCCGAGTATCGAAGATGGAACAGGACTTCGATACGCTGAAGGAAGATGTGGTCGAAGACCAGGTCGATATGCAGGATGAAATCGATGATATGGAACATGATTTCGAACAAGTGATAGAAACGGTCCAAGACTTGGAAGATCGTGTCCTTGAACTATCGAAGGCAGTACGTTATGTCCTCGAAGAGCAAAAGCAAGATTAGACGAACTGCTCGAGCCCTTGATCTTCTAACGAATACGTTGTCATATCTGAGCACAGGGTGATCGGGACAGCAGGATCATAATCCTGTAACCATTCGACCTGTGTCCGGAATGACGTGACAAAGTTCATTCCAAAATGCTGGAGGAATGCTTTCTCTGGTTCGATGGTCTCGACGAGGTTGACGGCTTCTTCGAGATTCAGGTGACCTTTCCAATCTTTATCAACAGGTCTGAGTGTGTTGATGATGAGGTAATCGGCATCTCGATACTGTGGGATCAGATCGTCGGTATAGGAGGTATCAGGGATATATCCGATCGTTGTTCCCTCGATTTCTGCACAGAACCCATTTGTTTGGATATCTTTGTGATCTGTCGCTGTCACTGTTAGTGACCATGGTTCAAGATCGACAATATCCTCGGCATCGATCATCGATGTCTGCCCGATATGATTGCGATGATATGATGAAAGGACGCCACTTGTATCGCTCTGGCCCTCAAGAACGATTTCATTTGTGATGAGGTGGCCTCGATCGTTCTTACAGCCCTGTGTGATCGCTTCTATCAGTGCTTCTCCATCGCCATAGTGGTCGATATGTGCGTGTGAGATAAACAGGGCATCGACACTGCCAAACGTGATCCCATGGTCTAGTCCACGGACCAGTGCCCCTGGGCCAGGATCGACATACATCGATGTGTCTTCGTGTTCGATCATGAAACCGCCGGTCGCTCGCTGCTGTGTCGTCAGACAGAATCGCCCACCACCGGTACCGATACAGTGGATGTCCATATCCCTGTACGGTGGCGGCAACAGTATGTATCTTTCGGCAAGAACCGACCATCAGCGCATGCAGCCCTCAGACATAAAACCACATCATGATATAGTAGACCTATGCCTCGACAAGAAGAAGTGGATATGTTCATGAACAAATATGATCTAGACATCCAACCAGAATACCGTGCCATGGATATCGCTGCAGAGTTCGGAGAAGTGGCATCGGAAATCTTGGCATTGACTGATTACGGGGAAAAGGATCTACAGAACCATCCGACGTTAGAAGAGGAACTAGGAGATCTATATTTTGCCCTGATCGCGTTGGCCAATTCTCTCGGTGTCGATCTCGATATGGCTTTAGATGATGTATTGGAAAAATATGAACAACGTATCAATGAAGGGGACAGTCCATCATCCGATAACGCTGTGTGACCGATGAATGCAGGCATCATGTTGGCTGAGGAAAAAGAACTGATCGATGAATATGTTGATGAATCTGAACAGTTTTTTGATGAATTCAAAGCAGTAACAGAAGCACTCCGTTCAGGAAATGTCTATTTCAATCGAGAGACATCAACCAGAAGCGGTGGTGGTCCTGTAAAGACCATCGGTATAGCGACAGATGAACGTGGCTATCTTGCTGGACGTATTGAACGTCCGGGGAACCAGTTCTATGTGATTGCGTTGGAACGTGAGAAAAACAGGATCATGTATCAGCAATCACCACGTCTCATCGATTATGGGGATTTACCTGATCCGGAGATCACTCATCGGCATCGAGGTGCCTTCTACTACGATATCCTGCGTGAGGTCTCACCGGCTCCCGATGAGGATATCACTGCGTTCTATCACGACTTCACGCCCTATGATGACTAATGCACTTCAAGGCCATCAGAGACGTTGCGTTCTGGCTCAAGGACAACGACATCGTCCGCATCCTCGACAGCCAACAGCATACACTCAGATGTTTTCCCTCTGAGTTCAGTTGGTTCCATGTTGTTGACAACGATGACCTGTTTGTCTTCAAGCTCCTCAGGTGATTTATATGGCTTCAACCCAGCACAGGACTGTTTAACATCACCACCTACATCGATCTGTAGTACATAGAGCTTGTCCGCGTTTGGATGATCAGTGACCTCCTTGATGGTCGCTGTTCTCAGATCAACTGCATCGAAGTCTTCGAAGCTTATCGTTTCCATCGTATCGTCCTCATTGTCGTCTGTAGCATCATCTGTTTCTTCGACCGCTGCAGCAAGATCCTCTGCATCGACCTTCTCAAACAGGATTTCTGTTTTTCCTAAGGATGCACCCGGGCTCAAGAATGTTTCTTTCCGTCGCAAGGCTGCGATATGATCATCACCAAAGGAGAGATTCGCTCCATCATGTAACATCCCCCAGAGCTGCTCACTGGCATCTGGTGTATATGGATACAGTGCCAATGCCAATGCCTTGAGAGACTGTAGACAGCTGTAGATGACATCTTCGCGTCGATGTTCGTTATTCCATGGTTCCTGGTCCGAAAGGAACTCATCACCACGATGAGCAATACGAACGGCTTTCTCCAATCCTTTCTTCAGATTCCGTTCATCCTCGATCGTCGTCTGGTACTGCTCGAGGAGATCAAAGACCCCATCGTCGCCATGGAGGAATGTATGACAGGCATCTCGACGTTGATCTGACGGCTCGGGCACAGTTCCATCGAACCATTTGTCAGTGAGTGAGAGGACACGGTTGACATAGTTGCCGATGGTATCGTTCAGATCTGCATTGATCCGTGTTTCGAAATCATCCCAGCCAAATGAGGTATCATGATTGATCGGCATCACTGCTGCGAGATAGAACCGCCAGTAGTCTGGCGGTAATAGGTCGAGGGCTTCCGATGAACTGAGTCCGGTTCCGCGTGATTTCGAGAACTGGACATCATCCGAAAGCAGATATTGTTGGATGAACTCATAATCCGGAAGATTGTATCCTTCTTGTTGACCAAGCAAGATTGCAGGCCAGATAACAGTGTGGAAGATGGTGTTGTCTTTCCCGATACTGTAGACCGTATCGGCATCCTCATGCTTCCAATACTGTTCCCACTGTGATTCATCTCCCTGGGCCGCGAGATACTGACGGGTGATACCGATGTATCCGATCGGTGCATCGAACCAGACATACAGGACCTTGTCCTCGTACCGGTCATCATCGAGATCATCGAAGTCTGCTGTCGGGACGGAAAAGCCCCAATCGATATCACGGGTGATGCATCGATCTTCCAGGCCTTCATCGATAAGGTTCAGCACTTCGCTTTTGACATTATCCGGTATCGGAGCTGTATCTTTCACCCATGCCTTGAGTTCATCTTCGAACAGCGAGAGCTGAAGGTACAGGTTTTTCGTCTCTCTGAACGAAATATCACTCTCACCACAGATCGTACAGTACGGATCGATCAGTTCCTCTGGTTCGATGAGTTTTCCACAGCCTTGCTCATCACATTGGTCGCCTCGTGCCAGGCCACCGCAGTGTGGACACTCTCCTTCGATGTAGCGGTCAGGTAGGAACCGGTCACAGTTGGCACAGTGTGGCATCTGCTGGGCTTTCTCAGTAATGTATCCATTCTTATAGAGGTTCTTGAACATCTCGTGGGTCTGTTTCTCATTAAACGGTGTATCGGTCCGTCCGTATTCTGTGAAATCTAGGTTGAAGTCTTCAAGGACGGATTTCACTGTTTCATGCTGTTGATCTGCATACTCCTCCACAGGAACACCGGCTTCAAGCGCTGCCAGTTCGAGTGGCGTGCCATGTTCGTCCGATCCACAGATAAAGATGTTTTCCTCTCCGACGATATCGAGATACCGATGATAGATATCTGCTGGGAGCAACGACCCGACGATATTACCGAGATGTGGAACACCATGAATGTATGGAAGTGCCGATGTGATGATTGTTTTGTCTGAGACAGGTACCACCATTGTTTCCTTAGAGGTTCAATGGTTTTAAGCATACAGTAAATCAGCGGGGAATACAAAAAGTCCAACGTAAGGATTGATCATATGCTTCCACCGTATCGGGTGTTAGTAGCTCAAGATGAAACAGCGGAGAACGGTCCAGTGATCACCCGTACACTCCGTGATATCGGGTATGAGACGATCTACTGTGAACGCGACCGGTTCGATCATCTTGCCCACGATGCGCTCCAAGAGGATGTCGATGCTGTCGTATATCTCACAGACACGATCGAGCATGAGACAACACAGGCAGACGAGTTCATGCGGGGGCGCAAGCTCATCACGAGTGACGAGTATGAGGAGCTCTCATCGATACAAGAGGCTATTATGCAGGATGATTGGGAACGGATCGATGGGGTCGGGCCAACTACTAGCCAGTACCTGGCCGAGGAAGGGCTCAGACCAGATGATGAAATGGATGCGATAGAAGCAGTGCTAGATACAGTCTATGAGCCTGCAACGAAGGCACCGATCTATACCCGGATTATGGAGGAACAAGCATGAACGTAACCATAGCAACAGGGAACGATCACAAGGTAAAAGAACTACGAAAAGCGCTCGAGGAGACAGAAATGACGATAACGCAAAAACCGCCATCGATCCATGAGATCGATGCACATGATGTCGAGACAGTTGCGGTCCAGAAGGTCAAGGATGCGACGTCAGCCATCAATGCAGATGGTCCTGTCCTTGTGGACGATACAGGACTGTATGTAGAGGCATTGGACGAGTTTCCCGGATCACATGCATCATATTTCATAGAACGATGTGGTACTGATGGCCTTCTTACGTTGATGGAGGGGAAACAGGATCGCCATGCTTGGTTCAAGACAACCATGGCACTGTATTATCCACGAGAAGACAGGGTAAAGACATTTTCAGGACGCTGTGACGGCACGATAACTGTAGAAAAACGAGGTGATGCTGGGTTCGGGTATGACCCAGTATTCTGTCCAGAAGGGCATGACAAGACCTTTGCTGAGGATCCAGCATATAAAGAGACGGTTTCACACCGTGTGGATGCGCTTGATGGGGTACGGGACCACTTCATGTCTAGATCTTGACAAGGAGTCGCTCGATCGATTCAAACACGAAATTCGGTACCTCAAGGCCTGATATGTCTTCTAGGTCTTCTTTGTTATCTCTGCCACCCAGAACGAGGCCTGTTTTTACGCCCATCTTATTGCCAAAGACCACATCAGCATGGATACTATCACCGACGACCAGTGTCCGCTCGGGCACGATCGGAAATGCATCCTTGACTGCGCTGATCATTGTATCCGATGGCTTCCCCAGATGGGTCGCTTCCTCAATATCGGCGGTCTGTTTCACTGCCTCCCACAGGACACGGCTCCCTGGCAGAGTGCGGTCACCTGCCTGGAACTGATATCCCAGACCAAGTGTATACAGTGAAGCTCCATCGGCCACTCGTTCGGCAGCCTTCGCAATCTTCCAGTAGGTCGCATTCCGGTCAAGACCGACCACGACTGCGCGTGCATCTTCACTGTTCTCGATATGTTGTGCATCGAGTTCATCGACCAATCCTTGTTCGCCGAGACAATACACCCGACCAATATCATTCGATTGGAAGTACTGGGCTGCTGTGAACGATGAAGAGATGATATGATCTGTCTCAGTTTTCAATCCCATATTGGACAGCTTTTTCGCCATTTCCTGCCGAGTAAGGAGTGAATTGTTGGTAACATAGAAGATATTCTTCCCTTTCGTCTTCAATTCCTGGATCGTATCCTTTGCTCCTGAATTCAACTCATTCCATCGCCATACAGTTCTATCGAGGCCGAAGATTATATTTTTGACGTTCTTGAGACTACGCTCAAAGTCACTCATAATCAATAATTATGGGCTGCTGCCATAAAAAGATATAGCTAGGTCCAGCTGTCAGCGGGATTCGAATCGAACTAGTTCATGACGTTCATCGGTCTCATCAATCACACAGCAGTAATAACCACTGAACTGGCCATCTGTCAGTTCTTGGAGGATACGGTGGTCACTCCTCACGATTGCATCATCCAATGTATCACGTTCATCGAGCGAGACCCACCGTGTCTGGCCTTCGGCACCGTCACTAATGACAGTTTCTTCCGGACTGAGCCGGCAGATGTGGAGGATGAAATGATCTTGTATGGTGTCTTCTTCGATCACATGTTCTGAAACAATCCCCTCATATGCTTCGAATGTTGTCTGAATACCTGCTTCTTCCTTTACTTCTCGTCTGACAGCCTCATCCACATGCTCTTCCTGCTCGATCTTGCCACCAGGTAATGCCCACTTGTCTGTGTAGGCACCACGTTCTCGATTGATCAACAAGACCTTTGCATCGTGTTCGACAATACCGACAGCGACAGAAAGTGGTTCAGTCATGTTAGAATGCTGTATCATATGCGTTACGCGTGTTTTCGTTGAACTGTGGCGCTAATGCAGCCTGATCTTGGTCTTTGATCGAGGCAATTGCCTCGAGTGATTCATGAATACGCCAGGGCTCGTTCCGTTCCTCACCCGGATATAGAAATGGAGCATCGGTCTCCAGCATGATGCGGTCAGACGGTGTGGTCTCGGCTATGTTTTTGACTCTTGTCGAGTACAAAACCTGTGTCGAGATCGAGATCCAGTATCCACGACCGACAGCCGTTCCTACCTGGTCCATATTGCCATTGAAACAATGCATGATAACAGAAGAAAGTTCATATGTTTCGAGTAGCTCGAGACACCGTTTTTCAGCATCCCGTGAATGGATAACGATCGGAAGATCCAGCTCTTCAGCGATCGATAGCATGTCTTTGAAAAAGGTTTCCTGGCGTTCGCGCTTCTCTGTCTCGGTATCATGGTGGTAATCGAGCCCGGTCTCACCAACAGCTATGATATCCTCCGCATGTGTCTCGATACTCGCTTTGATCTGTTCAAATCCATCGTTACCGATCGCATCAATCTTCGTCGGATGGGCTCCGATACATGGATAGATGAAGTCTGGGTATTCTGTCGCCAGTTCCAGTGCTCGCTGGTTCGCGGCGTGGTCCGATCCTGCATTTACAACAGCATGGAGTTTATCCTTGTTCCGGGCAATTACCTCGGTACGATCCTCATCGTACTGTGGAAAATCAAGATGACAATGGTTATCGATCAGTTTCTGGTCCATCGAGATCACTCAAGAACATCAAGGGCGATCCCGGCTTTCTTGAAGAAACGGGTCGCATCGACATCTTCGTATTCCTTATCAAAGACGATCCGTTCGATCCCGGCGTTGATGATCATCTTTGCACACATGAAACATGGTTGATGGGTTACATATAATGTCGATCCTTCTGTAGACGCTGCATTCTGTGCTGCCTGGATGATAGCATTCTGTTCAGCGTGGACTGTCCGTCGACAGTGATCTTCGAGTTCTTCTTCGGTATCACCGACCTTCTTGATGAGACAGCCGACCTCGGAACAATGTGGCAACCCTTTTGGTGCACCATTGTATCCTGTCGAGACAATGCGTTTGCCATCGACCAGGACTGCACCAACATCAGCCCGTTCGCAGGTCGATCGTGTCGCAACCTTATGTGCAAGGTCCATGAAGTATTCATCCCAATCAGGTCGTTCGCTCATGCATAATCACGCTCCTGTCATCATTGCTGCTTTTTTGATCTTCAAGATACCATATGTAAACCCGAGCATCGCAAGAAGCTCCATCGTGTTTTTAAGCAAGATCGATGATGGAATATCTGTCAGGACAACCACTTGGCTTCCTGTGAACACGACAAGCCCACCAACAAAGAAATACATGGTCTCCTTCCAGACCCGCAAGGTAAAGCCACGATAGGCCCAGAGACTTGTCACGATGCCTAGAATGCTGAGCCCAAGTATCAATGTTGTCAGATGTTGCATCTCAGCCACCACCGGTCTGTACTGCAGTTCTGCGGAGTTGATAGATGCCTGCGATCAATAGAGCCAGAAATCCGGTCTGTAAACCAACCCCTATCAGATAGTACTCTGGCAAGATCAATGGCTGGAACAGTTTGTATGCCATGAACAGAAACATCCCACCAAGGAACATGTATGCTGCCCGTTTCCAGTGTCGAAGTTTGAACGTCTGCATGGTCAGATAGCTCTGCACAATACCGATCCAGGTCACAAGAGCGATCAGTGTGTTGATTTCAAATAGCCATGCATACCCACTGGCAGCCATGATAGAATACATTCACGCGCTCCTATAAAAAAACTATCTGCCGCAGAAAAAAGGAAGGTAGCCCGTGGGTCTATGCTTCTCGCTTCGTGACCCACAGGTTGTAGAAGCCATATGCGACCAGGATAAATGCGCTGATCGAAAGCATATGGAAGAATCCGTACAAAAAGCCCCCAGGGACTGTGAATGAAGCGATCGGGACTGATGGCTGGTCTGAGATATGCCAGATGATATGTGGAAGATAGACCAGCATGTAGACGGTCAATCCGACACCGATCAATTCGAGTTCCCGTGCGATCTCATCATCGAACTGTTGCTTTGCCTTATAGATGATCACAACAGCGGAGAGGACGACTAACACGGTGACTCGATCGAGCCACTGTTCCACGAGGAGTGGATTCTCTGCCATCAATGATGAGTACCCAGCGATCCCTGCAAGGACGGCCAGGACACCCATCACGAGGTAGTCGTTTTGTTTCAGATGAAATGCCATGTGTAACACCGTAATAGGATAGAAAAGCAGCCTCCTATTAAAACTTTCTATTGGTGCCGAAACACCGTCTGAACATAGCTTCGTTATGTCACGGGGTTCACTTTGGTTTTTTATCTCAGACAGATAATAGATAAAGTATGATACCACCAATTGCTCGTCGGTTTATCGCGGGGACAACCGCCGATTCGGCTCTTGATCATGTTCGTGCCCAGAATGACGCAGGTATCACATGTTTGATGAACAAACTTGGTGAGCATTATCACGACCAACAACCGGCCAGAGAGGATACACAAGCCTATCAGGAACTTATCAAGACACTTGCTCAAGAAGATGTTGGTGCCTCAGTCTCGGTCAAACCATCACAGATTGGATTGTTCATCGATGAAGAAACATTCTCCACCAATTTTGCCAATATCGTCGAGACTGCTGCAGCGCATGATATCAGGGTCTGGTTAGATATGGAGGATCATACGACGACAGATGCAACTATTCAAGCATATCGTGACAATGTCTCGACCTATGAGGAGATAGGTATCTGTCTGCAGGCTAATCTGAAACGGACATCGTCTGATATTCAGACACTTGCTGAAACCAATGGCTGGATCCGTCTTGTGAAAGGAGCATACAGTGAACCAGATGATATTGCCTTCTCAAGCACAGAAAAGATCGATACACAATACAAAGAACTACTAGATATGCTTTTCGAAAGTTATGATGGACGTATCGCTGCAGGGACACATGATCCGGCGATGATCGAGTATGTTCATGAGCTCCATGAGACATATGACCGTTCGTTCCAGCACCAGATGTTGATGGGTGTACGCATGGATCGGCAGCGAGAACTGGCTCAGGACTATGATGTAGCACAGTATGTCCCATACGGGCCAGAATGGATGGCGTACTTCTATCGACGTCTTCGGGAGAAAAAAGAAAACCTGCTTTTCGGCCTAAGAGCTGTCCTAACAGGGTGAAAAAATCAAGGGTGCTTATCTCCTGGTCATCGAATTAGATACTGCCAAAACCATCAGATTCGGTGCAGCAGGGAAAATCGATTGTCAAAACGGATACTACGCATATGCTGGATCTGCCTATGGCCCTGGTGGCTTCTCACGGCTTGATCGACATCATCGGACTGCGAAAAAAGGGGATGCTGATCCGCATTGGCACATCGATTATCTCCTGACTCAGCAAGATAGTTCGATCATCGCTGATATTCGAACACCTGGAGGTGCTGAATGTGCTCATGCGGCTGTTCTCGAGGATATGATGGAACCTGTCGATGGCCTTGGTGCGACTGACTGTTCCTGCCAGAGCCATCTCTTCTTCAATGAAGTGTCATTTGACCTTGATCGGCTCTTCGAAGCTATCGATGGCCGTCTCCGGCAGTACTGATCATCCCGTCAGGTATCGCAACCACGGATGATCCTCGAACCAGGCTTGATCTTCAATCCATGCATCGATCCCTAGGATGCGGCCAGCACCAAATGAACCGATGCCAAAGAGGAGCAACAGGTAGACAATATGTGAACTGACCACATAGCCGTGCTCAATCGGTAGTCCGGCCATCAAGCCGCCTTCGAGACTACCAAGCCAGAACAAGACCATCATGAGGCCACCGCCAAATGATGCTAAGCGGACAAGTGTTCCGGTGAACAGACCGAGACCGATCGCGAGCTGACCATAGATGACCAATGCATCGACAATTGGCTCTCCCGACATCATGGTGAACATACCCAAGGGATCAAGTGTCGTCCCTTGGAGAAATCCAGACGCCGACCAAGATGGATCGAGGAATTTCTGGATACCGGCCTGGAAGAAGATCCATGCCATCACAACACGGAGAGACAACAATGAATAACCGATCCAGGTTTCAGAATACGAGAAAGTTACCTCTCTGCCGAACATGGTGGTCGAAAGTTCTTGACGATTATCGGTCATTGGCATGCATATCAGGCCTTGATCTGGACCTCAGGGAGATCTATGGCGGCAACGGACTGGAACGAGGTCGCAAGGTCATCCGTCGTGGTTCCAATATCACATGTCGTATAGGTACCGAGTTTTTCCAGTACGCCTTCTTTCAATATGATTGGTTCGTCAGCAAGACTGTGTTCGAACAGTTCTACATAGAGGGTATTGACAATTGATCGATTGATCGTCTCCAGTGCTTGTTCTCCATCTTCTGTTACAACATAGGTGTCTACATAGCGACCAAGATCTTCGGAATAGACAGGTTCTTCCTCGAGATATCCATTCTCAACCAATGTATCGATACGCCGGCAGATCGTCTGGACAGAGATGTTTTCCATCACATTCAATGGGCATCGATCCGTGTCACGCCACTCGTTCAGTTCGCGTGCCATCGAACGCTTCCAGAGATGATCTTGTGTCTCTTTGATGATGAGCAGGATACAGTATCCGGTTTCATCAACTGGTGCCTCATCCGGATACAGGTCTGGGACGTTGATCATATATTAATATTATCGCCCAGATTGATAAATATCGTCTTTTTTGCCTGTTCAAGCCCTGTCACAGATGGATCAAGAAATGGAACAGCCAATTCATACAAAATCATTTATAGCTTCAGGTCTTGTGAGGAGACCATGACAGATTGTGAGTATTGTGATGAGACATTCGATGAGGAACAGGCCCTCCATCTTCACTGGTTAGATGAACACGAAGACGAGCTCAATTCCCATCAGAAGGATGAGGCAAAGGAATCGAAAAAGCAGTATGAGAAAGAACAGGAACGAAAACAGGCAAAACGCTCACAGTCGATAAAACAGATTGTTCTATATGGTGGAATAGGGGTCTTGTTGCTAGCAGTCATTGGTCTCATTGGGTATCAACTCGATCTTGATCAGTCAACACCAGGCGGCTCACTTGAGAATGTGTCGCTTGAAGGACGTCAGTACCTAGGTGATGCAAATGCATCAGTCACAGTTGTCAAATTCAGTGATTTCCAGTGTCATTACTGTGATCAGTTCAACTCACAGATCTTTCCCCAGCTGAAAAGTGAGTTCATCGATGCGGGGGATGTTAAATACTACCATCTCCATTATCCAGCACTCGGTCCTGCATCAGAAACATCCGCTATAGCATCGGAATGTATCGCATCGCAGAATGAATCTGTTTTCTGGGACTACAAAGATGATCTGTTCGAACAACAATCCCAACTGGGTGAAGAAGGAACACAGACATCGTTTTACACCGATCTTGCATCGGGGTATGACTCGATCAACCAGACAACACTTCGCAGCTGTATCAACAGTCAACAGACACGAGATGTGATCCAGGGCGATGTCAGTCGCGGTAATGAAGTTGGTGTAAGTGGCACACCCCACATCATGGTCGGTGATACACGGATCGAACAGTGGACCAACTTCGACAATATCCGGGATGCTATCGAGTCCAAACAGTAAGTGTCTTTAACAGGGCCCGGTAAAAATTGATTCATGTCACTCGATGAGGTTATGACCGACGGTCATGAATCAGTCACATTCTTCCATGATGAAACAACCGGACTCGAGGCCATCATAGCGATCTATGATACGAGTCTTGGCCCATCACTTGGAGGAACACGTATCCTCGATTATGAGACGAAGGAAAAGGCCCTGGAGGATGTTCTTCGTCTTTCACGTGGTATGGCGTATAAGGCAGCCGCCGCTGATCTCCCGCTTGGCGGTGGTAAGGCGGTTATCATCAATGATCCTGATGAGACTTCGGAAACGTTGTTCGAAGCATATGGGAAAGCAGTCGATAGTCTTGAGGGACGGTATATAACAGCTGAAGATGTCAACACGTCTGTCGAGGATATGGCAATCGTCCAGCGGACCACGGACCATGTCACCGGTCTGGATACTGGCCTAGGAGATCCATCACCGGTCACTGCACGAGGTATTTTGGAATGTATCAAGACCTCTCTTGACCAGGTCTATGCGGACAGAGGGGTTGAGGATATCCATGTTGCCGTGCAGGGAGCCGGGAAAGTCGGGAAAGCCTTGATCGATGAACTCCGCACGGCAGGGGCTACTGTGACGGTCGCCGATGTCGATGAGCAGGCTCTGTCCACGATACAGGAAGAATATGACGTTACTGTCGTCGATCCGGATGCGATCTATGATGTCGAGTGTGATGTCTTTGCTCCGTGTGCACTCGGTGGTGTCCTCAATGATGATACGATCGACCGTCTCCGATGTGATATCATTGCAGGATCGGCCAACAACCAACTTGCTTCACGCAAGCACGCTGAAGCCCTTGATGCAGCAGGGATCCTGTATGCGCCGGATTATGTGATCAATGCAGGTGGCCTCATCACCGTATATCATGAGATGGAAGGGAACAGTAAAGAGACTGCCTATGAGGACGCAGAAGCGATAGCCGACCGATTAAAGACCTTCTATCAGCGGGCAGAAGAAAACGGGACGACGCCACTGGAAGAAGCTGACAGCTATGCTGAACAGAAAATGCAGGGAACAGACCACAGTATGGTCTTTTGATCAATGTAGTGCATCGCCAACAGCTTCGGTGACAGCTTCGGGGCTGTATTTACTGTCATCCGTGTCGAAAACTACATCACCATCTACACGGACCTGGAAGATTCCTTCGGCACCTGTCACAAGTGCTACCTCATCCACGTTATCACTGAACCGTGCGAGAAGAGCTTCACTGCACTCGATGGCTCGTTCGAGCTTACGACATGGGACACAGTATTCGATCTCGACTCGTGTCATCTCAGTTCCTTATTACCCATGCAAGCCTTTTGTATCTCACAGCTCGAATACTGATTCATCTGTCTGTTCGAGCCGATCATCCTGATATGTCCATTCTTGTGTGCTGAGACGACCGTGATCGGTCGAGACCGTCCGCATCGTCGGGTTCGATTGTTGTGCCGAGCCACCACCAACACCAGTACAGCTCCCAGGATTGATCAAAATGCTACCATTTTCCCGTGCTGCCATCGAGGTATGCGTATGACCGTGGAAAAGGACATCGACCTCGAGTTTCTCCTCAGCGATATTGGCCAACGTCGGCCGGTGGCCACGTGGCTGGATGCCTGATCCGTGATAGACACCGAATGTGATATCATCGACCGTGAACGTGACTGCACTGTCCAGCCCAAGATAGTCACAGTTACCAGAGACACAGTATGCATCCGGGAACCAGTCCATGAACTGTTCATAGAAGGATTTCCTGTCAAAATCACCACAGTGGATCACTGTCTCAGCTGTCTCGAGTTTTTCACGTATCGCATCTGGAACGGATGTTGCTCTGGACGGAATATGGGAGTCTGAAACAATACCGATCATCGTGTATTTTTTCGTGAGTATGAGATTGAAAAATCCTGTCAGCAGCAAGCACCAGTTTAATACAGGATCGTGACGTAGTGATTATCATGAGCGTGCTCGAGAACATCAAAGATGATGTAAAGACATATGTCACAGCGATCGGTGATGAGTTGAGAAAAGCAGGAGACGATCTTCGCTCACTGCCAAAAGAGTATCGGAAGGTCCAGCAACAAGGCTATTCTATCGGTCTCGCTCAACAGATGGATGATCAGGATATGAACAAAGGCGGTGAAACGACAGCGGAGACAATACGTGATACCAGCTACAACCAGGAACCTACAACCGATGATGGCCCGTCTACAGACCAGAGAACGACCGATACAACCAAAAAACAGCATAATACAGACGTTAGTGGGCCAGAATCATATGGAATGGAACCAGGCAACCCGCCTAAGACCGATAACCGATCAGTCGATCAGCAGGAAACTGATACCGAGTCATTCGATTATGAGACACATGAAACATCTTCCTCTGGTGAATACGACCACGATATCGAACCGGGAATAGCCAATGGCCAACAGGGCCCGGACGCATGGACCATGGATACAGAACATGCACCCGAAGGCACGGAGGCTGATACGGTAGGAGCAGGTGAATCGCTTGTGACACATCTCAGACGGGAATATGGACAGGAAGACGGCCCGACAGGACCACTACCATCACAGCAATATGTCGAAGGACTTATCGAGAAAGGCTATGAGAATGGCGTGATCGATGGAACAGAACGCGACCGTCTTGAAGAGGATATTAACGACGTTTATAGTGATGATACGAGTCTTGATGCACAAGACGAACTGATCGATGGATTAGAAACGATCGTCTCGTATGCGAAAGACGACAGAGGATACGAGGTATAACAGCGTTATATCAGAGGGTGCGTGATGGCTGATGTATGCTACGATTGGTCTGGACCGTCATGTTCTGGGAGGGTTATAGCACCGACCGGAGTCAGTATGGAGCAGCGATCGACGATCATCGAGGTAGATGGGCGCCAGTGGCTCATCGATCCGTTTGATGATATCAGTGATCATGTTTCATCTCCTGTTGCAGGGATCATCGTCACGACGACACATCACTGGCGAGATGCAATCGAGCTCGCTGATAGATATGATGTCACGATCGAGGTGCCGTCATGGTTTCGTTCTATCCCAGCCCATGCCGAGCGTGTCAGTACACCAACAGTAGATGGGTTTTCCTTTATCGAGATAGCTGATACCTGGCTCTGGCAAGAAGCAGCGTTGTGGAACGGATCATCGCTGATTGTCGGTGATGCGCTCACGACCAGCACAGTGATGGGACAACACCCTCTTAACCTGTATCCGTATCTGTTTCTGCATCCGCCCGAGGTATTGGCTGAGATCACACCGGATCGGCTTATCTGTGGACACGGTGACCCGGTAGATTCAAGGATCGATGATGCGATAGAACAGGCCCTGACTGTTTCACCGTGGATGATGCCGTTGTCTATCATCTCGTTTCTCTACAGATCGACGTTTAGTGATCTATAGTATCTCAAACGAGAATAAAAATGGGGACACCCGGATTTGAACCGGGATCGATCGCTATATCCGTGTGTGGTAGATCATCGGGCTTGCGCCCTCAGTGTTCCAGGTATACTCTGGAGGCGATCAGGATGCCTGATTACCCCATGTCCCCGGGGCACGGTAACTTAGGAGAGCAACGATTAAATACCCTCCCGATGACAAATCTCTGTCACAGGTGTGTCTGTTCGTTGCAGTCCATCAGATGAGCCAATTCGCTGATGGATGAGATAGATGTGTCCAAGGACGATTTCCCCGTGACATCTTACGACCCCGACAATTCTTTTCAAGGTTGGATGGTATCTGTAATGACGATGGTCACGCTACGGTCGAGGATAGATCTTGATAGTGATCGAAAGAAGGTACTTTCAGGAGCTATCGGTATTCTGATTGGGGTCGGACTCATTGCACTCGGTCTCAATACGTTTGTAAATCAAAATCAGGCGCTTGAAAATCCTGTGAATGTTTCTGCTACGGTCATAGAGACAGGTATCGATCAAGAATCCTCACGACGGAGTGGTATAGAATACAGGCCGGAAATACGGTTTGAGTACCGGTTCGAAGGTCAAGAGTATACGAGCAATAACATGTATCCTGGCAGCCAACAGCCAGATGAACGTGATTCAGAGACAAGGGCCAGAGAGGTTCTCCAGCGCTATAGTGAAGGGTCAGAGATAACGGTCTATGTGCCACCGGACAGTCCAAATGAAGCCTTCATCAGAGCAGAGAAAACCAATGATCCACTTATTTTCATGGCTATCGGCTTGGTTTTTCTGGCCATTGGAGTGTACAAGGGAGTACAGGACCGGTTTTAGATGATCAGAGTCCGCTGTTGGGCTGGGCCGCGGGAGAGGTAAGACATAAATATCGTTACTTGCCAATGACTACATATGGATCATATCTTGGTCACACATCCACATCGTTATTATGACAATGGGATTCTCGAACGATCGCTCGAGCAGTATGAAGATCATTTCGATGGACAATGGTATGCGCTCCAGAAAGGTGATATGGCGGTAGAGCCTGATACCGCCTTCTATGATGATGTGATCGAGGATCTCGAAGGGAATGGTCGAGTCGATCCGACAGATCTACCAGCTGAGGGAAAACGATATGTGGCCGGTGGTATCGGTCAGAAATGTCTGTATCGGACAATCGATAGCCTCGATCGTGTCGATGGTCTCGTGCCCGAATTGACATATGTGGAGGCGGTCCCGGTCAGTGCTGATGAGACCACACTTGTCAGGTATGATGAACAGAAACTACACCGCTTCGGTGGTCCGTTGGGAACAGATATGCGGGAGATACAACGACTGGACCGTGTCGATGACCCAGAGATAACACTGTTCGAGAGTGCCCCGTTCACAGATGTGCCTGAGATTGTCAGATTGGCCTCAGATGATCCAGACATTTAAACCTCGTTGATCGATGCAGGGATCATGTCCCTTGCAGAACGAGACAGTATCAGTATCTATACTGATGGTGCCTCTCGAGGTAATCCTGGACCGGCATCGTATGCCTTCGTGATGGTCGATGCAGGATCGATTGTACATGAGGCCTCAGGATTCCTTGGAGAACGGACGAACAATCAGGCAGAATATCATGCGATTATCAATGCACTCGAGACGGCTATCGAGCACGGGATCACGGACGTGACACTGTACTCTGATAGCCAACTCGTAGTCAATCAATTGAATGGAAAATGGCAGGTCAAGGATGCAACATTACATGATCTCTTCGAACAGGTAAAACATCTTCTCGATGAATGCAATGTGACGTTCACCCAGGTACCACGGGAGAATGACTTCGTGGACCGGTCAGATACACTCTGTAATACCGTGCTTGATCGACAGGGGTAAGTGGGGTTAGTAGTCACTCTTGTACGATAAGTGTTCCTGACATATCCGAGTGGCCTTGTCCACAGTAGAGGTTACAGAAAAACTGGTATTCGCCGGCTTCATCGGCTTCGAACTCTACCGTGGTCGTTTCGCCGGCTGGGAGATCTTCATCGACCCCGAATGCAGGGATGCCAATACCATGATCGTACTGCCCGGTCTCGCTGTTTCGTGATTCGATTTCGAGACGCACATAGTCTCCTTCCTGGACGGTGATGGACGACGGGTCGAAATACCAGTCATCGGCAACCATCTCGATGACTCGATCAGGTTCCTCACTGTCATTAGGTGTAGATGATGCCGATTGTGTGTTGAGTGTCGCTTGGCCAAGAAGACCGACTCCGATCAGAAACATGACCGCCAATCCGCCCACCAAAAGGTAGCCTGCCTGGAGATCACGGTCTTCTGGGATACTAACCATACCTGTATCTATGGTACGACAGTACATAAAGCTTGATGAATGTGGTATCGGGGCCGAGGGGAACTGTTATACATCGCTGTGAGGAATGTTAGATTATGAAACGGATTACTATCTTAATCACGTGTCTTATCGTTGTCAGTGTGGCGGGTACGGCTGCTGTTTCCTTCGATATCGAGACAGATGAGGCAGATCTAGATATCAATGCGACATTCGATCTCTATGCTGAAGAGAAAAAGAATCTGTTCGGTACACGCTGGTCTATTCCTGACCGAGCGACGATCCATGCTGTGGAGGATACACAAGGACAAATCGAAGATTGGGAACATGAAGATGGGCAAGTAGAGCTGACATCAAACGATGGTCCACGGCGCAACAAGGAAACCATCTCGATCCGATACACGATACCGGACATTGTCCAGACCTGGCAGGACCGCGTGCATCGTCTTGAACTTGAACTGCCTGGGTTTTCGGATCGCTACGAACAGTTTGATGAAGAACAGACACAGGTACGTGTTCAGACTGATGATCCTGTTTTGGGCCTCGCACCACCGAACAATTATAATTACTCATTCGATGACACAGAAGCTATTCTTGCTGGAGAAGGGCCGGCATCGTTCCGTCTCAGTTATACGGATGTCACTGCAACCTATGATCATTACACTGCTGTCGGCGATATCAATCTCACAGGCGCAGATCGGACATATCCCTTACTGTGGCACATTACAGGATTCGATCCACAGTTCACTCGATCGTTTGCCGTTATTCCGCTTTCGCCGGAACAATACAATCAACAGATGGATCGCTGGAGTGCAGCAACATATCGACAGGGGGGTCTGATCTTTCTCCGGAACACATCACGATCACAGGCCGCCCAGACAAGTCTGTTGATGCATGAGACCATGCACGGATTCAATCAGGAGAAACTCTCCTGGGTCCAGCTAGAAGCCGGGGTCTTTGATGAAGGTACAGCCCAGTATGCAGAATATATCACCAAGCAAAAACAGAATGAACGGTATGGAGAACTGTTCGGGGAGAATGTCACATGGCGCGGTCCATGTGAAAACGATGACGGACGGCAGTGTCGCTACTGGCTGAGTCCACGCGGCGGACCACCAGAGACGTTGTGGAACTACTATGAACAGAACCTGACCTTCATGCAGGGTTGGAGTCCTGTTGATGCAGGTGTCCGTGATTTTGGCTATGCCTTCTCCGAATTGATTATCCGAAACTACATGAAAGATCGCGATCCTGATGCATTGCATACAGTCTATGAACAGATGGAGGACTTCGATCGCGTTGATGAAGATGATCAGTACTGGCAGCGACTGGCGACACTGATCGGTGATCTCCGTCCCTGTGATCGTGAGTCGCTTGATGATGTCAGATCGTGTACGGAAGCGATCAACGATGTCGAACCAGAGGTACCGGAAGAGGTGACGATAGCGGGCGGACAACAGGCGAATCTGACATTCGACCCAGTCGAACGCGAAACGGTGAATGGAACGAACAGGACGACCCTACCTGATTCAACATTTCAGGAACGGAAAGGCTTTTTCGAACAGCTTGGGGACTGGATCGTCCAGGGATTCACAAGACTTATGAATCTAGCCGGGGAGTTTCTATCATGATGCAGCGATTACGTCGAGCCTTCCGTCGTCACTTCGGCAGCAGAGACGTTCCAGAATTCGATGATGAAGAACTAATGCTGGAAGAAGACGAACTCGATGATCTTGTCCAACAACAGATGGATGACTCGATGAAGACAGATGATGATATGGACATCCCCTCGTTCGATTACCATCCGCGAGAGGGCCTTCAGTTGAACTAGCTTCCATCTGATGGCGATGTGGAAGGACAAGCCTGTTTTCTAAAGGTCTTTCAGTATGATTCGGGTATGAGCCAAAGTATTCGTGCTCGTCCATCAGTTGATCGTCCGCGTGAAAAACTCGAACAGCGAGGCCGAGACCAGCTAAGTATTACAGAACTGATTGCTGTTCTGCTGGGAACAGGTGGCACAAATCAATCTGTACTGGAACTGGCTGGTGAGATCGTCGACAGTATGAAGCTTTCGACATTGCGCAATGCAGAGGTCGAAGAACTGAAACAGTTCCCAGGGGTTGGTCGTGCCAAGGCAGCAACGATCGTAGCGGCCTTCGAGCTCGGTCGTCGACGCCAACACAACAATATCATTAATGATGTCCAATCAGCACGTAAGGTACTCGAGCCACGTTTGAAAGACAAAGAACAGGAAGAACTCCATGCTGCTTTTATAACCACCTCGAACAAGGTCATCAAATCAGAAACTGTGTTTAAAGGAACGTTACGGAGTATCAAGATCGAGAGCCGAGAGATCGTGAAGCGGGCACTTGTCCTCAATGCTGCAGCTGTTGTTTTGGCTCACAATCATCCCGGGGGTGATGCTGAACCGACAGATGCAGATGTCAAGACCACGAAAAACATCCAGACCCAGCTGGCCCTGTTCGATATCAATCTCTTGGATCATCTCGTCATCGGGTCTGAGGAGACCACAAGTATGAAACGGCAGGACTTGATCGCTGACCTCTAGTTTTTTAGCCTTTCCATGATCAATAAGGGATGACGATGGAAGAAGTACTTGCTGCATTGGTTGTCGGTGTGGTCGTCGGCGCTGTCTTTGCCGGTCTCGATCTTCCGATACCGGCACCACCAGCATTGAGTGGTGTGATGGGTATCGTCGGGATCTATCTCGGGTATCGCTTGATCATCTATACGACCGAACACTGGGACGAGATTGTCGCGATGTTGCCGCTGTAGGACACAATGCTATTAAACACACTCCGGTGATACATAGATATGTCACTGCCTGCTCGTGAGATTATCGAGAACGGATATGACAGAGCGATGACACGAGCTGGCTGGCTTCTTATTGCTGCATATGTCGTCGTCTATTTCCTCAACAATGTTGCGATCCAGAGTATGGCAAAATTTGAAACATTTGGGGGAGCGACGTATGCTGATCTTGGTGCACGGACAGGTCTTGGGCTTCTTCCGAGTCTTTCCATGAGTTATGTTGTCTTTGTCATCAGTATGGCAGGTCTCATCACGGTGGTCATTGTTGCGCTGCGGGTGTTCTTGGACGATCATCGTGAAACCATTCCGCGAGAGGCATATACCGCTTTGCGTAGTGATTTTGTCCGGATGACCGGTGGTTTGCTGATTACTGTGACAGCCGTCGCAGCCGGAACAGTTGCCCTGTTCATACCAGGAATCTATTTCATGATCGCATTATACTTCTTCCCGGTCTTTATCGTCGAGCGGGACTGTAGTATCATCGATTCACTGCGTCTGAGTTCACATCTTGTCGAGGGCTACAAGTGGGATCTGTTGAAACTTGGTGTGACATTCATCGGTGTAGCAACCGTCTATGTAATTGGTGCCTACATCCTTGGAGAAATCCTACGTTTGTTCTGGGCTGCTGGCTTCGAGGTCGTATTCGGTCTGGCTGTCAGTGTTGTAGGGGTCTGGATTTGGGGATCGACTGTCGAAACCTACGAGGTCCTACATGAACGGAAAGGAGATCTCGAAATTGAAGGGTAGATCGGTCAATAGTCTTTTTCGACCAATTCATCGATTTTTGCAGCCAAAACGAAATCTGCCTTGTGGAGACCATCGATCTTGTGTGTATAGATGGTCACTGTCACTTCACCCCATGTCAGTTCGATATTCGGGTGATGGCCTTCGGCTTCGGCGATCTCACCGATATCATTCGTCAGGGCCAGTGCCTCTTCGAAATCCGCAAGATCGAATGACCGTTTGAGATGATGATCATTGACAGCGTCCCAATCATCATGGAGATCTGTGATTAGTTCTTCAATTTCTTCAGGTTGCATCGGCGGTACGCCGCCTTGACAAGGAACACATTGTTGATTAGCTAGATTCGTCATCATTGATCACCGCTGATATCGATCAGTATCATCTGTCTGAGGTTGTCTCCTCGGAGGTCGGGAACGTGGTGGACGATCATCATCGTCAGGAGAGTCATCTCGGCGTCTGGTCGAATCACGATCTCGTGGTTCGCGTCGTTGTTCGGCTGGCGGTTTTTGCTCTCGTGGTGGGCGCTGTTCTTGTTCCCGTCGTGGTTCTTGCTCGCGTTCTTCAGGTTCTTCTTCGTCTTTACTACCACGTGTCAATCCAGCCCATACGAGGCCGAGGAACGAAATAATCGCCAGTAATGCGCCGAGGTACTTGAACCCTTGTGAGGCAGCACTGACGACAGCGACGAGGTCGTAAGGCAGATTACTCAGACCTTCTTCACCCATCGTCTCGATGATCGAGTTGCCGATAAGTTCGATAGCAAACCCGGCACCGATGATGAACATGCCCAGTACCATCCGTAGGAGATGTCCCATGGTCTTGTTACTGTAGCTCGTGTTATATCAATGCTTGGCTGTGACCGGAGACGTCAGTTATTTAAATACACAGACCATATCAACATATAACAGATTCTTGAATGATCCAGCTATTCTGGGGGTTTCATGATGCAGAACATTCAACAGCAGCAGTCAGCAGACGAAATGGAAAACATGAAGACAGGTACGACCACGCTTGGTGTGGTCGCTGAAAACGGTGTCGTTCTTGCAGCAGACAATCGTGCCACGATGGGCCATCTCAAGGTCTCAAAGAAGGCACAGAAGGTATTCAAGATCGATGATACGATAGGGCTCACCATCGCTGGTTCGGTCGGTGATGCCCAGAAGCTGGTGCGTGTGATGCGCTCACAGCTCAAGCTATACAAGCTCGAGACGAAAGAGCTCTCTGTAAAAGGTACATCGACACTGCTTTCGAATATCCTCCATTCCTCCAAGATGATGCCATTTATGAACCAGTTCATCGTCGGTGGTATCGATGATGATGGTGGTGTGGTCTATGATCTCGATCCGATGGGCGGTCTGATGCCGTATCGTGAATTTACCGCTACCGGTTCTGGATCGACCATGGCCTACGGTGTGCTGGAAGATAGTTATGAGGAAAGTATGGATCTCGAAGATGCTACACGTGTTGCTGTTCGTTCGCTACAGGCGGCGATGGAGCGTGACACTGCATCTGGCGATGGAATGGATGTCGTACAGATCGATGAAGATGATGGCTTCTCGAAGCTCGATGATGATGCGGTCGAGGCATATGTCGAGTAGCGCCAGGACGTGTTGACCGTGTACCAGACCCCAATCCTAAGACGTGATAGACAGTGACAGGACTTGATGAAGTAGAGGACATGTTACCGCCGAATGCAAAGATTCAGGAATCACGATATGAGGCCTCTGATGTTGTGTTCTATACGAAAAGTAAGGAGTTTTTCCTTGATAATGAAGACACCGTCAGAGATATCGTTTCAAAGATCAAGAAACGTGTCGAAGTTCGTCCTGCTCCGAATATTCGTACATCACCATCGAAAGCCAAACGGAAGATCAAAGACATCATCCCGGATGATGCAGGGTTGAACGATGTTCGGTTCCAGCCTGATTTCGGCAAAGCGATCATCGAGGCAGAAAAACCAGGGCTGGTGATCGGGAAATCTGGTTCGACATTACAGAAGATAAAACGCAAGACCAAATGGACACCTGAAGTTAATCGTGTCCCTGCGATCGATTCGAAAATCGTCGATCGGGCCCGTGAGATCATCTATGAAGGAGAAGATTTCCGCCGTGACTTCTTACACGAGATCGGTGAGGAGATACAACTCAACAAAAGTTCCGGTGATGAATGGGTCCGTGTCACTGGCTTAGGGAGTTTCCGACAGGTCGGTCGTTCCTGTATCCTGGTACAGACAGAAGAATCGAAGGTCTTGCTTGATTGTGGTATCGATCCGACCCGTGATGACAAACAGGCATACCCTTACCTCGATGCCCCTGAACTCGATCTTCAGGCACTTGATGCAGTGATCATCTCACACGCTCACCTTGATCACTGTGGCTTCTTGCCGTATCTGTTCGCATATGGATATGATGGACCGGTGTACTGTACCGAGCCGACCCGTGATCTGATGATCATGCTGCAACTTGATTATCTTGATGTTGCCCGACGAGAAGGGAACACAGCACCCTATGATTCGACCGCCATCAAGGAAGCGGTCAAACGCACGGTCACCCTAGACTATGGTGAAGTGACCGACATCACACCAGACATGCGCCTCACATTGAACAATGCAGGCCATATATTAGGAAGCTCGTCTGTCCATCTACATATAGGCGAAGGGCTTCATAATATAGTCTATACAGGAGACATCAAATATGACAAGACAGAACTGTTGCGTCCGGCTGATCCGAAATTCAACAGGGTCGAGACCCTTATCATCGAATCGACCTATGGTGATCAGGATGGGGATATGCCATCGAAGGACAAAGCCAACAACAAGTTCAAGCGCAATGTCCGCAAAACCCTGAAAGAGGGTGGCAAAGTGATCATCCCGGCATTCGCCGTGGGCCGTTCACAGGAGGTCATGTTGCTTCTCGCTGAAGAAGCCCGGAAAGACTATTTTGACTTCCCTGTCTATCTCGATGGGATGATCTGGGATGCCACCGCACTCCATACTGCGTATCCTGAATATCTATCGAAGAAGGTACAGAACAAGATCTTCAATAATCAGGACAATCCGTTGACACGTGATATCTTCCAGCGGGTTGCCAGTAATGATGAACGTGAAAAGGTCATCGAACGTCAGGAACCCTGTGTCATCTTGGCGACCTCTGGTATGATCACCGGCGGCCCCATCATGTCATATCTGGATTCCCTGGCAGAAGACCCAGATAATCTGTTGATGTTTGTCGGGTACCAGGCCTCTGGAACATATGGAAACAAAATCCAGTCCGGAGCCAACCGAATCACTCTGCCAGGTGATGATCGCCCGACCGAGATCAATCTCGATAAAGTCACCATCTCTGGGTTCTCTGGTCACAGTTCACGCAACCAGATGATGAATTATGTCTCGAACCTGCCGAACAAGCCACAGAAAGTGATCTGTAATCATGGCGATGATGCGGCCACGTTCAAATGGTCCTCGGCACTGCACAAGATGCTCCATATCGATACATCTGCCCCACAGAATCTGGAGACACTACGTCTTCATTGATCACTTGATCGGAAATGGAAAAGAACAATGGCGCAAACCGCAAGCGGGATACCCGCACGAATGACATGTGGGCCAAGATAGATCCGGTGATTCATCGCCGATTCGAAGAAGCAGTAGACCGTAAGGAACACAACAACTAAAGAGACACCTTTTAAAGATTCGGTTCTTGAATATCTAGTAACCATGTTTGATCAGGTTAGCACACGACAACTCCTTGGTGCCGTGACGGTATTTGCACTGGCACTTGGAGTGTCATTCGGTGCAGGTTACCTGGTGAACAGTGGTGGAACTGGGGCTGTGACTGGTGACGCATCCACTGATGAGATGCGTTCGACAGTACAGAGTCTGATGGATCGGCAGGTCCAGCAGCAGCGTCAGCAGTTCACGACGATCGCGAACCAGAGTGAGAACATTTCAGAAAGTGACCTCTCGATGGATGCACAAGTCACTGATGTCTCACCGTCAGAGTTTGGTTCGCTGTATGCTGTTGATGTCCAAGTGACCGGAACCGTTCCGGGACAGCTTGGCGGTGGTCTGCAAGAACTTGATCAGGAACAGACATTCTACATGTCGCCTGATGCCCGATATCTGTTCCAGCAGCCACAGGACCTTGAGCAGCAGACACAGCAACAGCAGCCACCTGCTCAGGCACCACAGTAACCAGCATTGGGGGAGCACTAAGCATGTTCTACCCGTCTTTCTTTTTCTTTTTCTCTTTCCTCACTAGATGATGGAAAAAATCCTGGCTAGAAAAGTTGGTGACGTTGGATAAGAGAAAGAAGAGAGCCGTAACGGCGTATTCGGCCGTTACCGGTGGATATGTGCGTATTTCGGTGTAGCGATCAACCAGTCTTCATCGATTCCGGCGACATCGCCTTCGATGGATTTGACGGTCTTTTTGATGCGGTCGATTGCTCGCTTGAGTTCGGTCATATCCTTCTCCTTGAGAGGTTGCATCTTGACCCATACAATATTGCCGTCCCGAAGCATAGTCTGTACTTTGTCCACATCGCCAAGTTCATTCAACGTGGCTACACGAATCTTGACCTTCGCATCTGGACTTTCGTTTACAGCTTCGAGTTCGACGTATTCGTCTTCATCGAATTCCTCAATCTCGTCATCGTTGTTACCAAGGAGCTTCTTGAACGGCATTGATGAGTACCTCCAATGGATTGTGATGCGGGTGCTGGATACTTAAATGTGTGTCGTGATCTATTCCTCGATACTTTCCAGCATCGAGGCAATGTTCCAGACTTCGGTTCGTGTATGCTGGGCGATGTTGGGATCGTTCGAAATCTCATCGAGGAAACTGGTCGCTGTATTGATGCGGACCGATAGTTCCTCATCGTCATCTTCAAGTGCAGCGATAGAATCATCCAGCAGGTCTTTGACATTACTCGGGATGGAGCCATTGTCTTGAAGGTCTTCCATCCGTGTAATCACGGTCTCAAGATTGCCCATGGTCATCACCTACTGTGCGAGATTGCCCATGCCACCGCCCATCTGCTGGGCGAACTTGTCCTGCATCTGTTGTACTTTATCTTGTACCTTCTCTTCCTGTTTCTCGAGCTTCTTCAGGCGGACTTCGAGTTCTTCCTGCTGATCTTGAAGTTCATCCTGTAGCGACTCTTTCTCACGTGATATCATTACATTACCGACGGATTTGTAGAGATCGTCATTATCGGCTTCATTGACCTCATCAAGCGCACGCTCGACCTGTTTTTTCTCATTCTTTGCGTTTTCTTTCTGCATCGTTATCTGCTGCAGCTTCTGTCGGAGCTGCTGCATCTGCATAGCCATCTGTTGTCCTTGTTCGTCCATTTCACTCATCATCATTCACCTCGAAACGTGTCGCTAATTTCGTAAGCTTCATCGCGGTGTTGAGTCCGCCACGCATCACACCTAGTGTTTCTGCTGATACCTGTATGTGTACGGCATCCTCAGCAGTGACATCGAACCCTATCCGGTCTGCATCCTGGAGATCCGGTGCGATGACATCTTTCACATAATCCGGGTCCGTAACACCCAGGGTCAGTGTTGCTGTGTGCTGATGTTCGTTCATCATTCAGCTTTGACAGTTGTCCGTTCCTGTGGTCGCTTCTTCAAGATGACACGACCAGAGCAGCGAGGACAGATGATCTTTTCGTTGACCGGGTCAACGTCGATATCTTCCTCACATTTGGCACATTTGTAGCCTGCCATTGTATCACTCATCGATTACCTGTTCTTGGATTTCTTCGAGTTCTTCGGTTCCTTCACGGATTGCCTTCTCGATTGTCTCTTTGGCACCGGTATCTGCTTCGAATGCGCCACCGGCAACAGTAGCCTCACAACGCTTGCATTCCCAGATTCCGGTTGCCTGTCGCTGCAGGCGGTCTGCCTGACATTGTGGACAGGTCTGCTTCGAGATATTATTCGTGGTACGCTTTGGCATCAGTAATCACCAAGTCTGTGTCCTTCTATATGACCATATGCTTTTAAACCCTTCACAGATGGAAGGAAATGGAAAAATGGAAAAGAGGCTTATTCAGCCTCTTCCAGTGCGTCAAAGATCCGTTCCCGCAACATCTCGCCTTTCTCCTCGGCGATATCCAGGATCTCTTCTGTCTCCTCTTGGGTAAGAGGATCCTGACCGCCTTTCTGCATGTTGACGACATTACCATCATCTTTGAAGGTAACGGTCAACCGTGCATCGAGGACATCTTCTTCCTCAGCGGTCGTATCGAACAGAACCTGATCTTCGATCTTTGAGCCCGTGATCGTCATCGGCGCGCCGTTTGTCGGCAGTTCGCCCTGATAGTTCTCACGATCAACGGTCCCATCATCGTTCAGTGCGGGCAATTCGGCATTCAGCAATGCGGTGGTCGCACCGATCGCTGCAGCATCCAGGAGATTGCCATCATAGTCGATGACATGGATGTCGATAAATGCCATCCAACATGTCTCACCCTCCTCGATGATGAGGTCTTCGAGATCGATCATGCTGGATTCACGGATACCACGGTCGATCACACGTGCGATCTCGGTGGCTTCTTCACCAGGCGGACCGGATTCGAAACTCGGGGCCGCCATCGGTGTCAGTTCCGCATTCGTGATGATGGTTCCCTGTCCTGGTCGGTCAGGGTACGGTGAGTCCGTGTCCATCGAGATCCCGACGACAACCTTCGTATCGCCGATCTGGACGTACGCAGAGCCATCGGCAGTGGTGCTGATGTAATCTGCTTCGATCTGGACGTCACGATACTCGGTGAACCCTCGTTCATCGAGTCGTTGATCATCACTGATCATCGATCGGATCTTGTCCTTGTTGAGCTGGAGTGTCATTCTTATTCACCTCCAACAGCATTGAATGATTCCTTCAATGCGGTTTGTTGCATCTCATACAGTTTCTGATTTCCTTTCTCGGCAAGATCGAGTCCATCACTCACATCGGCTGCGGTGATGTCTCCATCCATCTGGAGCAGTGTTGTCTTGTCGATATTGCCGTTGATGGTCGCAACAGGGATATCTGCTTTCCCGTATGCGTCCTCTTCGCCGGCGACATCGAGGACCATCTGATCTTCCAGTTTGCCGACAGCACATGCCTGGACGAGGCCTTCCATCGGAATGCCTGCGTCTGCAAGAGCCAGTCCTGCAGCAGTGATACCAGTCACACGGGTTGAAGCATCTGCTTCGAGAACCTCGATGTGGACCTTGATCGCTGCCTTGGGGAACCGTTCCAGCTTGACAGCTGGGGCCAGTGCCTGTCGGGTGACCATGCTGATCTCCTTACTCCGTCGGGATGGCTTCGGACTCATCCGATCATCCACGGAAAATGGTGCCATATTGTACTTGGCTTGGAGCAGAGCACGGTCTGCTTTCTGTAGATGCTGTGGATGGAGTTCTTTCGGTCCTTCGACCGCAGCCATGATCCGGGTATCTCCGATCTCGACAAATGCCGAGCCATCGGGCCGGTTCAGTGGGCCAACCTCCATCGCAACGTCTCGCATCTCATCTGGTGCACGGCCATCGACCCGTTCACCATCGACAAGCAGATCATCTTTCTGTTCTTGTGGCATCAGTAATCACCTCGCTGTTCGGCGAGCCATTCATCGATCGTGTCGGTGAGTCCTTCCGTGTGGGCTTCTCGATCGACCTTTCGGCATGCATCTGCTGCGAGGCCTTCGTAGTCGCCTTTGATCCAGACTCGGCCGTTCTGACCGATGATGATTGTTGTATCAGTATGTTCTTTGATGGTTTCGACCATCGTGCCTTTCCGACCGATCAGTCGTGGGACCTTCGGTGGATCGATCTCGATCACACGGCCGCCGGTAAGCTTCCGTGCACGACGATCCTGCATGGTCAGCTGGACATCCTTGCCCTTCGTGACCTTCTGGATCTTCGCGACCACGAGATCGCCGATATCGAACCAGTCAGCGATATCGTCTTCCGTGAGGTCGACGTATTCTTCGACTGCTTCACCGATCGGCATGATCGCGTCATAGGGTGAGTTC
>JALIDO010000006.1 GCA_022865265.1 Candidatus Nanohalarchaeota archaeon QJJ-5 | reverse complement strand
CGAGTTCGGTCAGAATCGCATCCAGCTCCATACATCTGGATGTGATGACTGTGTTTATATTGGATGTTGGCCTCCGAGCAATGAACAAACAAACACGAGCTTTCAGGATACAAGGTACCGCATAACTGCGGTCGTATACAGGCCATCTTTGGTGTGGTAGATGGTCAATCCATATGAGCCAGCGTGATAGGCATCGACGAATCGTCCATAGCTGTAGAGTTCGGCAAGATCGTCATATGTGGTTTCGAGAAGCCTGATGAGGTCTTCGACGATTGTTTTGATCTCTCCGTCACTGAGTTCTGCTTCAGGATAGCTAGCCTTGAAGGTTTGACCGTCAGTCTCAGGTGCATAGAGTGAATGGATGCTTGCTGGATTTGGATGGATGAAATTCGATAGATAATCATAGGTGTCTTGGATGCCGTCCAGCCGGCGGTCGAGGTGATCGACCTGTGTGAGAACATTGACCAGATCAGTATCTGGATCGTCTCGTTGTCCTTTTATAGCTGTCGAAAGATAGTCTTTGTTCTTTTTCACGTAGTTCAAGACGGCTACTGTCTCGATGAGGCCACGGATACTGCTGTAGGCCACATGGATGTTTTTATCCACTAGGCCCTGGAGGATCCCCTGTGACAGATCGACGGTCCTGAAGATGATACCGCCCAGAAAGACCTGTAGCTGTGTCATCTGGTTGTTCTGCGGGGAAAGATAGTACTGGAGAAATGATTCATGAAGCAGGAAAAACATACGCTGGATATAGATGGCATCACTGGCCTGAAAGGCACTGTATGTTTCACTGAGATCATCGATGAGGCTGATCTCTTTGTCTTGTAGGTGTTCGATCGTTGTATCGATACTTACCATTGGGGTTCACGTGGGATGATCTGTTTTCCTAGTAATGGGTGATGCTGGTACTTCAGTACGTGTGGTGTACCATGTACACTAAACCGGTTTATACGGACCCGCCGGCCAGTCATGTATGTCAGGTGTCGATATGGCCGGAGAAGGACTTGGACGCGATCTGGACGAACAAGCATACGATGCCGTACTTGGTGCGGCAAACAAACACGAAGGAACCACAGATGAGTCAGTTGGAAGTGTCGGTGACTTCATCATCGACCAGGTGATCGAACTCGGGTCTGAACCTGATGCTGAGACCCAAATGGCGGAGTACGAAGAGAAACAATGGTTCCCCGATGCTGGTGAGAGCAAGGAAGTCGATACTGTACCGAGATGGGTCGATGATCTTGATGCGATGACCGTGCCAGGCGGGAAAGCGACAAATCAGGCCGTTGCCGCAGCAAGAAGTGGTGCAGAGACAATGATGTATGGACGGGCGGGGAACGACAGTGATGCCCATGAGCCACTCGCTGATGCTGGCGTGGGGTTGGATGAGATGGAGATGACTGATGCTGAGACCGGTACGGCATATATTCTCCTCGAAGATGATGGTGAAAACAGGATCCTCTGTTACAAGGACGAAGGAACCTTGGTCGATCAAGACTATATCGATGATCGCTTTGATGAACTCCTTGCTGAAGACTATCTCCTTGCGACCAACGGCATGGAGACCGATGTGCTCTGTCATCTCTTTGCCCGTTTAGAAGGACATGAAGATCGCCCGACCGTGATATTTGACCCGTCACCGCTCGATGGTGTCGAGAAAGCCCTTGAGTATGCGAGTGTGGATTATGTGACACCGAATGAGGTCGAATACGCGGCCCTGGAAGACGAACTCACAGCAGGTGACTATGATGTGATCGAGACCATGGCAGAAGGGGCGAAACTCAACGGTGAGCAGGTTGCATATTCCCCGGATGTCGATGTCGTCGATACCACGGCAGCAGGGGATACTTTCAATGGCTACTTTGCTGGTGGGTTGGCGGCAGATATGGATGAAACAGATGCGATTCAGTACGCTGTCGATGCGGCCTCGAGTGCGGTCACAGAAAAAGGAGCGATGCCATCTGTTCCGGATAGATCGGAGGTGCTTTCGATGTAGTCAAAGCTCATAGTGGGTGAAGTCATCCTTCGCCCCACGGATCTTTTCTATTTCTTCTTTTATCTGTTCTTGCAGTGACTGATACCCAGGTTCTCGTTGTTTTCGTCGCTGTTCTGGTGATTCGATGTCTGCATGTTCCCGTACAGTTGGTTCATGCTCATAGATGGTAGAAAGTGCATTGAGGTAGGTCTTGTTATAGACAGCTAGATTATCGGCATTGACAAGTAGGGTCTCAAGTTCTTTTGTCTCATCATCGGTATCTTGCACATAGGCACGGAGTTCTTCCTGTGGGGCCCGGTGGAGGAAGTCCTCGACAGTGGTTATCTCGGTCTCATGCGAGCCGTGGTTGATCGAGAGATCCTGTTCGGCAATATACTGGTCGAGATCATCTTTTGCCTGCTCAGCTTGTCGCCACGCAGCATTCATATCGCTGATGACTGTGTCTAGCAGTCCCTGGTATCCTTCGTCCGTGGCAAGCTGGTCCTCATACGCATCAGTATAGTCCTGGAAATCTTTCATCTCTGCCATTGCATGGAGAAAGACGGTCTCAAAGTCTGTATCCATGTTATCGGATCTCTACTTCGGTCTGTAGCGTGAAGTGGTTTTCGTGGATCTCGAGTTCGTATTCGCCGGTCATCTCGATTATGGAGCCTTTCTGTTCGTCTTCATAGGGTAATCTATCCAGTCGCTTTCCGATACTGTGTTCGGCAACGAATTTTGGTGGAGCATAGTGATACTGTGTGACATATGCATCGGTCGGGTCCTTGATGATCCCTTCACCAGGCTCATATCGTTTTTCTGACCCATCATATGTCCCGATCTCGATGTATGAGCCATCGATCTCGAGTTCGATATCCTCCTCTGACTCGATATCCATCGGGAACTCGAACAGGAACGAGTTATGGATGCCGTGGTCATCACGCCAATCTGCTGGGAGATATGTCTCGATATCGTCTTCGATACCGGTCATATCGAGAAATGTTCCATGTGCATTGCCTGCCTGATGTGTGATCTGGTGATACCCATCACCGGCACTCGAGCTCATACTATATGTCGGACAGTCTCTCGATTTAAAATGTTCAGGTAATATCCGAAATTGTTCATCATTGTAAAGTGATAAGGCAAAGGCGGCATGCGGAACTGCCAGTAGCCTGACTCTGTCCCTTTTAAGGGTTCATGAGATAATTTGCATTATGTCAGCGATCACCTTCCTCGATGAATCCGATGCATCGGATGAGCTACCAGAGGAGTATGAGCCATATGTGAAGGAATGGTTCTATGAGAAATTCGATGATCTGACACCGCCACAGCGATATTCTTTTGATCTGATCCACGAAAACAAGAATAGTCTCATCTGTGCGCCGACAGGCTCGGGGAAGACCCTATCTGCGTTCCTTTCGACACTGAATGAACTGTTCAAACGAGGTGATGCTGGGGAGCTGGATGATAAGGTCTATGTGCTGTATGTATCTCCACTCAGGGCGCTCAATAATGATATCCATCGGAACCTGGAAGAGCCACTCGAGGAGATCAAAGCGAAGGCACAAGAGATGGGCTATGATGTCCCGGAGGTCCGTGCGGCGGTTCGTACAGGAGATACCACAGATAAGGAAAAGGCCGAGATGCGGGAGAGCCCACCGCATATCTTGATAACGACACCAGAGACCCTTGGCATCGTGTTGAACGCACCGAGTTTTGGTGAATCATTGAAAGAGATCGAATATGTGATTACAGACGAGATCCACAGTCTCTGTGAGAACAAACGCGGGTCACATCTTTCGCTCTCACTTGAGCGGTTACAGGAGATGGCTGAGACTGATCCGACCCGGATCGGCCTATCTGCCACCCAGGCACCGATCGATGAGATTGCAAAGTATCTTGTTGGCTATGAATGGAATGGTGATGATCTTGTCTCTCGGGGCTGTAATGTCATCGATGTTGCTGCATCGAAAGATATGGATCTGTCAGTACGGACACCTGTCGATGATCTGATCCGGACAGATCCATCGGAAACACGAGGAAAGGCCTATCAGATGATGCATGAGATGATACAGGAGCACGAATCGACATTGATATTCACGAATACACGAGCCGCAACCGAACGTGTTGTCAAGACACTGAAAGATCAGTATCCAGATCATTATGAAGATAACATCGGTGCGCATCACTCCTCGATGTCTAGAGAGAAACGGTTCGAGGTCGAGGAGGCGCTCAAACAAGGTAACCTTGATGTTGCGGTGACATCGACATCGCTTGAACTCGGGATCGATATCGGATATATTGATCTTGTCATTCAGATGGGATCTCCGAAAGGTGTGGCTCGTGGTGTACAGCGTATTGGACGATCAGGACACAAGCTCGGTGAGACAGCAAAAGGCCGGATGGTAACCATGGACCGAGATGATGCATTGGAATGTACGGTCTTACTCAGGAATGCGAAAGATGATGATCTTGATCGGGTACGGATCCCACGTAACTGTCTTGATGTGTTATCCCAACATATCGTGGGGATGGGATGTCGGAAGAAATGGAATGTTGATGAGGCCTTCGATGTTATTCGACGCTCATACACCTTCAGAAACGTTGAACGAGAAGATTATGAAGAGGTCTTGAAATATGTCGCTGGCGAGTACGCGGACCTCGAAGATCAACATGTCTATGGCAAGATCTGGCTCGGAGAGGATGATGACAATCCCGGAACCCAAGCCTTCGGTCGTCGTGGGAAGATGACCCGGGTGATCTATATGACAAATATAGGAACGATCCCTGATGAAAGCTCCTATAAGGTATTGCTTCGTGGCGATGAATCATATGTTGGATCGCTTGATGAAGAATTTCTCGACCGTCTCACGAAAGGGGATGTGTTCACTCTGGGAGGTTCGACATATCAGTTCCAGTATGCTCGTGGGATGAAGGTCTATGTCGATGCAGCACCTGATCGAAGTCCTACTGTTCCCTCATGGTATTCTGAGATGCTTCCACTCTCCTATGATCTTGCCTGTCATATCGGGGAATTCTGTGGGCGGATCGAACAACAGCTCGAGATGGGCTTTAGCGAGGATGAGATCGTCGAATGGATGTATGGTGGCTATTATCTCGATGAGAATACCGCACGATCGTTGACACGGTATGTGGCAGAGCAGTACCGGTATATGGATTTTGTCCCGACAGATACCCGGATCATGGTCGAACAGGTCACCGATGATGAGGGCAAGCTGAACGTCGTGTT
The DNA here is from genome assembly GCA_022865265.1 of Candidatus Nanohalarchaeota archaeon QJJ-5. Classification (GTDB taxonomy): domain Archaea; phylum Nanohalarchaeota; class Nanosalinia; order Nanosalinales; family Nanoanaerosalinaceae; genus JALIDO01. Next base: position 25,874 of record JALIDO010000006.1, on the reverse strand, counting down.
CCATACAATCTTTGGCAGACGGGTCAATGATGCACTCTGTCGTATTTTTGCCCGACTACTATCCAAGCGGATCGGTTCAAATGTTGGGATGGTCGTGGACGATCATGGCTTCGTACTGAAATGTCCCAGACGACCGATCGATTTCGAGGATATGATACAGGATGCGACCGAGCTCGATCTCCGTGAAACACTGAAACGGGCAGTACGAAAGACCGAGCTGATGAAACGTCGCTTCCGTCACGTTGCTGGACGGGCGTTGATGATCATCCGGAACTACAAAGGTGAACAGAAATCAGTCGGCAAACAGCAGATGAAATCACATTTCCTGTTGGCTGCCTGTGAAGAGATCGATCCCGAATTCCCGCTGATCAAAGAGACCTACCGCGAGATCATGGAAGATGCGATGGATATCGACCATGCTGAAGATGTCATCGAGGGCATCGATACCGGTGCAATCGAACTCGAGATCGTCCAGAACGAGATACCGTCACCGTTTGCACATAATCTGGTATTACAAGGACAATCTGATGTCATTATGCTGGAAGACAAACAACAGCGCCTCGAACAACTCCATGATCAGGTCATGGAACGTATCGAGGAATGAAAGGTTTTTATACCAGCAACGCATGATGGAGTGCTATGACCCGAGAAGCGATCGAAGAGGAACTCACTCAGCTGGTCGATGATCTGGCCGAGTATGCGATCGATACATTTCGGCCAGGAAGAGCTGTCCTCGGTGTCTCGGTCCCTGGCGGGAACAAGGTCAAAGATCTACTCGATGATGAGGTCAATGCAGCCCTCGATGAGATCAAACAGGACATGGAGACCCAGATCGATCTCGTGCTCTCGTATGCAGAGGCCTATGCTGATGGAGATGGGTCTGTTGACCAGTATCTTGATCGGTTCTATGCGAGTAACCCGGTCATGAAACGTGTTGATAATCAGAGCGACAGATCAGCATTAGCAGATGATCTCGGACAACATTTCGAACGACTCGGGAAAGATATCGCGCCGGTGCTTGAGGCTGAGACCGATGAATACGAAGAAGCGCTTCGTCAGGCACTCACTAAAGAAGAAGCCAAAGAGTTAGTCGATGATCATCTCGACCAGATTGATTATTTCTTCGAGTACCGCGATGCAATCAGGTTTACTGAGACGATCGGAACAGGTCTGTTCTCGAAAGAGATCGAATACACAGATGAGGCACTCCGTGTGTTGCGTGGTGCTAAAGAGCAAGCACGGACACATGCCTATGAACAGATCGAGGCGGCCTATCAGGACTGATGGCTTTTAAGAGTCGACAGACCAGATACTGGTATGGAACTGCCTCGTGATTGTGCGATCATCGATACCGCACCCGCACTCTATCAACCAGATCTCGATGCGATCATCGTGGCAGATCTCCATATCGGGATTGAGTCAGTCCAGGCCCGTCAGGGTATGTTGATGCCGAAAGTACAGACACAAGAGATCGGTGAGGAACTACTCGATTTGAAAGATGCTGTTGGGGCATCGCGCCTGATTGTTGCCGGTGATGTGAAACATAGCTTCGGTGCGAAAGGAACAAAACAACGAGAAGAGCTCCGTGTGTTTTTCGACGGTATCTCACCAGCGTTCGAGACCATCGATCTTGTCCGTGGTAATCATGACAGTGGTCTCGAGACACTGGCAGAAGACTATACAAATATCAATGTGATCGATAGCGTACAAGAAAACGAGATTGCTGTTGTTCATGGCCACAAGCGATTTGAAATGACGGACTGTGAGATGGTGATCTTTGGTCACGAGCATCCAGCCATCGAATTGAAAGATGATGCCGGTGTTACTGAAAAGATCAGCTGTTTCCTGCATGGAGGCTTTTCGATGGATGTGATCGTATTACCAGCATTTTCTCCCCTTGCCTCTGGAACAGCTATCAACGGTATGCCGCGTTCAGAACTGCTTTCACCGATACTTCGGAACAGGTTCGATCCATCAGAGATGTATGTGACCGGTATCGATCGTGAAGCAGGTATGTTCGAGTTCCCGGAACTATCGAAGATACAGAATGCTCAATGAAGAATGGCCCCATCTTTCAACTGATCATATTTCTCCTTGAGCTCATTGTCTTTCTCATCTTCATCATTGTCTTGTTCCTGCTCTGTCAAGAACTGTTCTTTCTCTTTTCGCTTCAATTCCTTGAACCGCTTTCGACTCATCGATTCATCATTGGTTCCATCATCTGTTGGGACCGAGCTGCGTGAACTGATCTCTTCTTTGATCTTTTCTTTCTCTGCCTCATGTTTCTCTTCAGAGACATCGAGACTATCATCTGGTTCATCGGCATCGATGATGACCGGGTCCTCGGTCGCCATTTCGTCCTCCTCATCCGTCTCATCATTCGCCTGTTTGATCAGTTCATCCATACTTCACGGTACTCGCTGGTGGCTTATATGTTTTCGGTCAGTAGATGTTTGGTCCGTCACCTGTGCGGCCGCTTGTTTATAAACATCGTACGGTTAGTAAAGGGTATGACAGTCCATTGGCCATCTGATTGGCAGAATCCCGATGGTACGGCCGATACCTACCGTGGTGATGTCCACCCGGAAGACAGTGTACTGTATGATCTCTATACCGAACGAGAAGCAGCTGAGAATATACTGTTCTCGCTAGGATTCGACGAAGCATATGATACTGAGGCGATGCCGGTCCCTGTTGAGGACGATCTCGTGCCTGATCTCTATGAGCTGGATTCGGATCAGGGATATACGATCGAAGTCGAGCTCGCTGGACAGGAGGATATCTATGCGATCAATGTGACCGAAGCATTCGAGGACAGTCGGGTCATATGGAGCTTATCGACACTGGAAGATTTCTATCAGTATCTTGAAGACCGTGAAGCCATGCAGGGATTCGCACAGGTTGTCGGTGGTGAACAGTTAGGGACCATCGAGGAATACAAGATGATCGATCGACCTGATCTTCTCGATCGCGCACGACAGGTATAACATCGGCCATATTTTCTCCGACCAGCTGTCCAAACCATTATATAGGTTGCACATCAATTTTTCCATAATTCTGGTGACAGACATGGTAGAGGTACCTGATGATATCGAGAAAAGCGACCTGGCATTTCCACATTCGCGTATCGTGGATATGATCCGTGATGAAACTGATGAAGGACAGTATGTACGAAAAGACGTCTATTTCGGTCTGAATCTCTTATTGGGACAGATCGCAGAAGAGATCGTCGATAATCTTGTCGAGACCGATAATGCATACATCGAAAAATCCGATCTGGATCGTGCTGCCCGTAAATACGAACGGATCGAAGAGATTCTTGAAGAAAAAGAACGGGTCGTGAAGCATCTCAGAGCCATGGAAGACGATGTCAAGAAGCTGGCTCGTGATGTGGAGAATGCTGGTATCCAGTGAAACACTGGCACAAAGCCGGCCCTGCAGAGTGGGAACTAGAGCGTGAAGGCCTCACGGGGAAAGCACGAATCAGACAGGTGGAAGGAGGTTTCGAAGCACGTATCGGTGTCCGTGATACAGAGTTCCAGATGGATCTTCTTTCGGAACAAGACTTTTTCGAATCTCGCTCTGCGGCGGTTTCGTATCTGGAAGAGTTGATGGAGGAATACGATAGCGGCCCGGTATAACACTGTTATACCCTCGGCCTGTCCGTCAGTACTTATATATGCTGTGTTCAGCTATCAGCATACATGCTCTCACTGGCCATCGATATCGGGTTTGTTGGTGCTGGCCTGATAGCGGTCGTGTTACCGTTTATCGTTGGTCTTTCGACCGATGAGCGTGAGGACCAATTTCTCTGGGTGTTTTGTCTCTCATTCCTCTTCGTGTTGGCGGCCGGAATCGGGAATCTTTCAGGCGGGTGGCCACGAGGACCACTCCTGGCGATTCATGGTATCATCTGGCCGATGGTTATTGCGAGTTTCTTCTCGTTCCGCTATGAGAAATATCATTTCTTCTGGAGTCAGTTCGCGATCCCTGGCTCGATGATCTTCCCTGCAGTGTTTCTTCAACGATTCATTCTTGAATTCGGTGCTATCATGGCATCGATTGTCCTGATACAGGTGCTTGTGTATCTGATGGTGTTTGGCAATCTCCTCGTCAGATTCATCGGGTTGTTCACCATGTTGGCGGCTGTATTTTCGATTGTGTTTTTCTTCCCATTGAATGTGTTTCCAGGACTGGTGCCACACGTGATCCTCGTCATAGCCCATTTTGTTCTTTTACCGGGGCTCTGGTTGTTGTTGGTCAATCCTGCTACCCGTATGGAGCTGATCAGATCGCCTGATCTCAGTATTATATGGTATGGTGTCATGTCGTTTTCGATTATCGTTCTTGCAGGACTGTTCTGGGAGCTGATCACGCCACTGACAGTTGGTATCGGGCTCTTTGCGTTATTGCTTCTGTGGTTGATGCGACTGGATATCGATACGGGAGAGGGGTTGTCTGATTTCTTCACGACATTGTTTCTTATCGCATCAATCAGCTGGCTCGTTGTTTCGCTTTTCAATATTACACAGAGTGGTGCTCGTGTCGTCGTAGGGTTCGAGTTCACGCTGTTCCGGTTGGCGATCATCACGGCAGTGAATCTTGTGGCTTTGAAACTTGTGATGGATAATTAGGGCTACAAACGATCTTTCAGTTGGCTTGAAGAAAACGTTGGTCCTTCACTGATCCGTATGACCTCTGTATCGAAGCCACGATCATCTAATGCATCTTCCAATGAAGCTTTCTCGAAGTCTTGGTCATAGCCCAGGGTGATGATCGATGGGTCGACTTTCTTGACGGTGTCGAAGATGCTGTCGTTACTGCCCAGGATGGCCCGGTCGACCGGTTCAAGTGCGGCTACAAGGTCACGTCGTTGTTGTTCGTCGAACAGAAGTGTGTTTTTCTTTTCTCTTGCCCTACTATCGCGTGCAATGACGACGATGAGTTCTTCACCAAGTGCTGCTGACTCTTCAAGATAGTGGAGATGGCCAGGATGGAGTAGATCGAATGTACCATTCGCCAGGATGCGTTCGGTCATTTTGTGATCTCCCAGACAAGTTCTTGGTCGTGGGCTGTTAGTTCCTTTTTCTCGAAACCCCCATGGACCGTCCAGTCGGTAAATTGGGATTGCTCCAACAGCAGGTCGAATGTAGGCTTATCGATGAGCCGGATCGTCAGGGTCTCTGTCTTGATCTCGCCACGTTGCGCTGAGATGAGTTCTTTCTCCATGGTGACAAGGCCCTCGACTGGATCCTGATAGCGTGAGTGATCGATCAAGAGGAATTCTTCACCATCGACCACGAATCGCTGCATCGTGGGGCGGCCATACTCTGCACTAATGTAGTCTGGATCTGGTTGGAAGAAATTGAGCATGAGTACTCCGCCTGCCCGCAGATGGTCATAGCAGGTGTTCAACGTCGCCAGTTGTTGTTCTTTCGTGGTGTTGTGTAGGAAGGTCCGGAACGGGATGATGATCAGGTCATAGGACCGATCAAGATCGAATTCGGTCATATCTGCCTGTTGTACGGATGGTTCGAGGCCACGATCGTCGGCTTTCTCTTTCAATGTGGCCAACATGTTCGGTGAGATATCGATGCCATCGGCATCGACACCGTTTTCCAGCAATTCAAGGTAGATGCGTCCGGTGCCACAGCCTATCTCGAGGACAGGGCCGTCGGTCGTGGCTGCTTGTTCGACGTAGAATGCCGTATCATCCATGTCCTGGTGCTGGTACAGCAGGTCATAGTACTCGGCCCAGCGATCATATGCTTCGATGCTATCGTTCATCGCTGGTTTCAGTTGGCCTTGCTATTGTTTGCATTGTTGCTTGGACGCATTTTCTCTGCGCCTTTGCCACGATGCTGAAGGCCGCGTGATTTCCGTCCTGCATTGGTCTTGCCACGATGGGCTCGTCCTCGCTGTTCGGTCAGTTCTCCGAGCTGGTCATCGTTCTGCACAGCTGGATGTGCAGGATCGATCAGTACGTGTTCGTACCATTTCTGCTTCCCGTCTTTCGCAACCGGGTACGATCCAACGACTTCCAGGTTCGGGTACTTCCGTGAGACACGTTCTTCCAGAATGCCCATATGGTTCTTCTGTGGTGTGTACTTGACACGTCCAGCAGAGCTTGGTTTTCGTCCGCCGCGGAACCGTGGTCGTATACGTCCACCTTTCCGGATGCGGCTTCGTACCATGACAACACCTGGTTTGGCTTTGTATCCGATAGAACGGGCCTTTGGAAGGCGGGTCGGGCGGTCAATACGTGTGAACCGGTCTTCTTGCCGCCACTCCTTCAGGCGCTGCTGCCAGATCTTGTCCATTGCATCGTTTGGATTCTGCCACTGTTCTCGTGCGTAGGAATAGAATGTCATGTTCGTGTCACCTCGCCGTATTGGCCTCTTCTTCAGGGAATACTCCCCACATGGAAGGTTATCTTGTAAAAGGAAGACCAACTTTTTTATAATAGATGGCAGTCGCACCATCGCTGTTGGTGAAAACTTTATGTATGGCGATGGGGAATGCATGTCTGCGTATGCGACCACAGAACAAGATCATCATCGGTGCCTTACTGATCTTTGGCGGCGTATACTGGTATTCCCTGGAGATGTTGTGGGGGACCGGACTGACAAATCTTGAGTCTCTTGCTATCATGGTGAAAGGTGGTATTGGTGTAGTAGTCTTTCTGATCGGGCTTGTGGTCGTATGGATCGAGTCTGATGAGCTCAAGATGCAGCGCCAGATGGATGAGCAAGATTTCGAACCTGATACCTTCAAAGAGCAAGGACAAGAATTTGCTGGTGAGACCTCGAGTGAAATCGAAATCGAAGATGTTGATTATGATACTGTCGTTGAAGGAACCGTTGATGAGGTCAAAGATGAGGTTGAACAACGAGACCTTGATCCGAAAGACGTACTCGAGGCTGAAATCGAAAACAAGGACCGGAAGACATTGAAGGAATGGCTTGAATCACGGATTGGATCGGATGGTGATGAATGATGGTAGCAATACGACGACTGGTACTGGATGTCTTGAAACCGCATGAACCGTCACTGCTCGAACTGACAAAGGCAGTCGGGAACGAAGAGTCTGTCAGCAGTATCAATGCCTCATTGTACGAGATCGATGAGAAGGTCGAGAACATCAAGGTTACTGTCCAGGGTGATGATATCGATTTCGAGGCTGTCAAGCAAGTGATTGAGGAGAATGCGGGGTCTATTCATTCAGTCGATGAAGCGGTCTGTGGGAACGAAATCATCGATGCCAGTGAAACACCACAGGACTGAATAATTGTTTTTCTGCATGCATAGAGTGATTTTCGATCGTGTGTCGGTAGGAGTACATACACGATAGAGTCAAAAAGTATCCGCTTTATTCAAAGCTGAGAATGTAAGATTCGCCTGTCAGTTGTTCGACAATATCTTCGAACTCATCTGTCGTCATCGGCACACGTCGTTTGTCATCTTCATCAACAACGATTTTCTGTTCTGTGCCATCGGGCTTGTATACGGTATTGATGCCTTGAAGATCGACGGGTTCCAGGAGGTTCTCGATTACTTCCTGGGGTTTACCTGAGTCTTCGACAACACGGATCGATCGATCGAACTCATCGGCCAGTTCCTTCACGACTTCACCGTTTTTCCCGACGACTTTTGGCCCATCCCCTGCTGCTGTGATGACCACGATTGCTTCTTCTGTCCGGCGTACTTCTTTGACTTCGACATCTTCCAGGGTCGGGATATCCTGGCTGAGGTCGAAAAGGAGTCGAGAGACTTCGACAGCAACCTCTTCCATTTCTCCATCATCTATTTTCTGTTGACAGCCTGTACATAGGATATCGTCACTTTCGAGACAGATGCTACAGAGGGGAGTTTCCATGGTTAATGACATAGTGGGTAATTCTTTTAATAGTATCAAACCTGCTCGTGGCGGAATTTTTAATGGTTGTAACCGCATATCAGGGTATGGATATCGGTATCGTCGGAAAGCCGAATACTGGTAAATCTACCCTGTTCAAGGCTATGACTCGCACTGATGTCGATGCAGCAAATTATCCTTTCACCACGATCGAGCCGAACCGTGGTGTTGGGTTTATCACGACGACCTGTCCGTGTACTGACCGAGAGCAGGATTGTGATCCGAATGGACGATGTATCGAAGGAACACGATATGTTCCTATCACGTTGCTTGACATCGCGGGTCTCGTCCCTGGTGCGGCAGAGGGTAAGGGGATGGGGAATGAGTTTCTCGATGCTGTTCGACAGGCATCATGTCTTGTTCATGTGATTGATGCATCGGGACAGACCAATGCGGAAGGGGAACCCGTCGAGGAGTATGATCCGGTCGAGGATGTGCGGTTCATCGAAGATGAACTTGATGCATGGATGCAAGGGTTGTTGGAGGATGGATGGGACAAGCGGGTCCGCTCGTTCCGGTCATCTGGCGCCGATGTGGCTGAGGTTGTGGCTGATCAGTTTTCTGGTCTTGGTGTAACGGTCGGTGATGTGCGGAATGCTCTTCGTGAGGTGGATGTGCCTGACTCGATCGAACACTGGGATGAATCGGATCGTAGTTCTGTTGTAACAGCGATCCGGGCCGAGACGAAACCGATGATAATAGCGGCGAACAAGATAGATGCTGAAGGAGCTGATGAAAATCTTGAGCGGCTTCGTGAGGCGTTTCCTGATGAGACGATCATTCCGATATCAGCACAGGCTGAGGAAGTTCTCCGTGAGGCTGATGAAGCTGGAAAGATATCATATCAACCTGGTGCTGGGTCAGTCGAGATCACTGATGAGTTATCGGAAAAACAGGAGGCAGCAGTATCATCCATCCAGGAATCGGTCCTCGATCAATATGGGTCAACCGGTGTACAGGAGCTGTTGAATGAAGCAGTATTTGATCTTTTGGATATGATTGTCGTGTACCCAGTAGAGGATGCGGGAAAATGGACCGATCAGAAAGGAAATATGTTGCCGGATGCGGTCTTGGTACAACGCGGGGCAACACCGGTAGACCTCGCGTATGCGATCCACTCTGATATCGGTGATGCGTATGTGAAAGCCATCGATGCACGATCTGGTCGGACACTTGGTCGTGATCAAGAGCTCGAGAATGGAGATGTTGTACGGATCGTGACCTGATCTTACAGCAGTCACACGATTTATATGGCGGTTTTCCTCATAACAAGATCATGAGTGAGTACGAATCAGCATCTGAAGCACTGGCGAATCTTCGAACCTATGTACAGGAGGAAGGGCCTGAGGGGCTTCAAGAACTTGGTGTAGATGATCCAGAGACGTATCTCAACCTGTTCGAGAAGATCAACGAAGATGGCTACAGTGCTTTGAGTTCGGATGAACGTGAACGGTTTGAATCGATGACTCGATCGGTCTATGAAGAGACAGGGACAATGCTGGCCCAGTATGAAGAAATAGAAGAAGAATATGGGCCGGATGAAGAACCAGAGAAGGATATGGAACAGCTCGATGAAGAGATGGATTATGAGCTGATGGAGTCGGTCCTCGGGAAAGAGGATGCTGATGCGATGCGTTCGATCATGCAGTTCGGTAAACAGGTCGAAGACTCTTTCAGTGGCATCGAGGAGAAAAATGAACAGACCCGCGAGGCTATCGCAGATACGCATGCAGCATTAGAACAGATGATGGATGAGTACGATATCGATCGCTGATCACTGTTTGGTGATCTCGATCGTGTCTTCATCCTGGATGGTATGATCGAGGCCGACACGCTGACCGGGGTGTTTTGCCGATTCTCCCCAGACACGGGCATGCTTGAATCGATCCAGGAAGGTATCATGTAGTTGTTCACAGAGTGTCTCGACGCTATCTCCTTCTTCCATGATCATTGGTTCTTCCTTGTCGGCTTCTGTATTACTTTTCTGTTTCAGATAGACACGTATCAAGCCGAGGTGTTCGAAAATAGCATCCTTCAAGGTCTCGAGGTTCGTCCCGTGTTCGGCTGAGATGAAGATCGGATCATCGTATTCGTCTTCGATCTCGATTTTCGTATCCTTGTCTATCTGGTCGGCCTTGTTCACGACCTTGAGAGCTGGCATATATACTCGGTTGGTTGCTAATGCATCGATGACACGGTCGATACCGACATCTTCCCGGATGACGATGGTCGCATTGACATACCCCCACTGTTCCATGACATCCTCGAGGGTATCGCGGTCGATTTGGGTCAGATCGATAGGGGCTTTGACATCGATGCCGCCTTTGTCTTTTTTGGTGACCTTGATATTCGGTGGTTCCATATTCGTCCGGATACCGGCGTCATAGAGTTCTTCATCCATGCGGTCGAACCCATCAAGTCGGTCGGGGTCGGCCATCAACACGACCATATCTGCGTTCCGGATGACTGATAGAACCTGCTGGCCGCCGCCTTTATCGTCGGCCGCTCCACCGATCAGTCCTGGTACATCCAGTAACTGGATATGGGCGCCGCGATGCTGGAGGATACCGGGGACAACATCAAGGGTCGTGAATTCGTATTCACCGACTTCCGATTCTGCGTTCGTAAGCTGGTTGAGGAGTGTCGATTTCCCGACAGATGGATACCCGACCAGTGCGACAGTCGCATCTCCGGTCTTCTCAACGGCATAGCCTTGTGTGCTTGATCCGGTTTCTGCCTGTCGCTTTTCTTGTTCTTCCTCGAGTTGGGCGATCTTTGCCTTGAGTCGTGCACGTTCGGTCTCCGTGGCCTTGTTCACGGGTGTCTCCTGGAGCTTCTCTCGTGCTGCCTCTATCTCATCCTCGATGCCCATAAGGTCATCGAAGAGCCCGACATATATGAACGTTGGTGACGGTCCAAACCGATCGATGCAGGGTATTCAGTTTGTTCGAGATCAGTTCATGAGAGGCTGATGTGCACTGACAGATCCGGCACAAACGTATCTGGGTCATACGCTGTATAGCTATGTGATGCTGGTACCCGATGGCTAGAAGTATTAATAAGAACAACTATAGTTGTCGATTGATATGGCTCTTAACTGGCTGGAATCTGTTTTCAAGGCCGGTTAGACCGAGGATTGGACAGTTTGAGCAGTGTTTCACCAGGATCAGACAAACTTTTAAATAGATGTTAACTCTAGTCATGAATAATACGGTAGATGTAAGCAACTGAGGGGTTGCTGGAGCATGGACTGTGATATGAATGGTTGATGAATACGATATTGATGAACTGGATCGGAAAATCCTGACCAAACTGCAGGAGGATGGACGGAAGTCATTCAGAGAGATTGCCAAAGAGGTCGATTCGACTGCAGTCACTGTGATCAACCGTGTGGACAAGATGAAAGATCACGGTGTGATCAAAGGATATACAGTCGATATCGATTACAGGAAACTGGGATACAAGATCGTTGCTGCGATCGAACTGATCGTGAAAGGCGAACATCTCCAGGAAGTCGAAGAACGGCTCTTTGAGCATCCCAATGTATCTGCGGTCTATGAAATCACTGGGGACACTGATATCCTGTTGATCTCGAAGTTCAAAGATCGGGATGAACTTGGCTCATTTGTCGTTGGTGATCTTCTGGACTCTGATATGGTCGATAAGACCATCACCCATGTGGCATTCGATACCTACATGGAACGTCACAATATCGATCTCGAAGAACTCGAGACGGTCGATGAAGCATAACTATTGAATGCTTGTCAGTCGCTACTGATAAGAAAAAGAGAAAAGGACAAGGCGGCTACAGTTCGTAGCCACCGATGATGCGGTCATTGTCGGGTGTCCGATCTTGATCAGGTAGTTCTGCCTCGTCCCACATTTCAGGGACATCAATCGCATATTCTTCATCGGGTTCGAGGAGGCCACGGGCCTGCTCTGCCGCATCCATCACATCAGCGATATCTGTGGAACCGGAGGTGAGGTCTAATTCTAGTTCGATATGATCATCATAGACCTCTACTTCAGCCTCATATCCATCTAGTTCGCCCTCAAATGCATATTCGGCTGTATCAGCGTCTGCTGGCTGAAACATATCGAACTGCTCGACATCACCAGCCATCTCGTTTGCACTACGGTCCATCTGATCATCGTATCGGATCCGGACCGCTTCATCATCAACCGTCTGTTCCACGTCGTATTCCATTTTGGCTCACAATTGTTTAGTTTTTTGTCAGTTTGGTTGTTCCTTCTAAACCTATAAGGACTAACCCTGTTTATATATCTTGGTCAATACTGGACAACCTCATCGTCGGGGAGGCTCGAGTACGGATAATCGGTCTCGATGAACTCCTCCAGGTCCATGTCTTCGACATCTTTCTCATCGAGATAGGTTGTCTCGTGATCCTCTCCATCGTACCGGACCATGACCACGTCCTCTGGTGGTCGTGGGTACGGGGTCGTGACCTCATGGTGAGGGTCTTCTAACATCTCCATCGCATCGGCGATCAGCGCTGTCTCGTGTTCAAGGTAGTCTTCGTCCTGTGTATCTTTCTCAACAGCAACGAGATTGATCGGTTTTCCATAGGCTTCAAAGACACGCTCATTGAGTTCTTTCGCCTGGTCGACGTCCATCTCAATGCCGTTGTAATCGTTCGCCAAGAGCAGTTCGCCCTGGTTGTTGTAGTTATCATCCACCGCGATGACAGATGGTTTACCGAAGTTGACCATCTCGATGAGGAGCTTATCCTTGACGTCTTCGACATCCCAGCTTGTCACGATATCCATGGCAGGAACCATTTCGTTGTCGTCACCAAATTCTTCTTTCGCTGCATACTTGTACCGATCGACGAACTCCTGGGTGACATATTCGCTGATGAAGCTGATATCGTTGTAGGATTCACGTACTTCTCGCATCTTGTCCCATCCGACGGTCGGATCGACGTCTTCGAGTGCTTCTTCGATACTTTCATAATCGACTGTATCGGCGACATCATATTTTGCCAGGTTCTCGAGCTCTTCGTCGCTCACATCTTCGATGAACCCGAGGTTCTGATCTTTGACAAGGGAGTAATGCCGTTCTGCCAGGCCGTCGTAGTTCAGTGGTTTCCATGGTTTCTCGGCCACAGATTCGCCCCGTTCCTGCATCTGTTGGACTGATTCCTGATCGATACGATCATCATCCATCTGTGCCAGTTCCTCAAGACTGTGCTGGCTGACCTGATCGACCAGTGGATCGGGTTGGAGCTCGTCCCGGACTTTTCCGAAGTCCACGATGTCTTCATAGTTATCAGGACTGATCTTGACAGATTCACCATCGACTTCGATTTCGGTCCTGAACAGCTTGTCGATGACTTCATCACGGTTAGCCTTGTTCTCCACGTACTGCCAGAGATCGAGTCCAACACGATATGGATTGTACATGCCACGCATGGCCAACACGCCAGCCTGGGCTTTTCCATAGGTATCGATCTCATCGATGTCCAGCATACCTTCATCAGCCATCATCTTGTCCTGCCAGTAGGTGGCCCATCCTTCGTTCATGGTCTTGGTGAGTTTCTGTGGTGCGAAGTAATAGGCCTCTTTCCGCATCATCTGGATGATATCCTTGAACTCATCCTCCATCTCGACGGCTCGTCCTTTCTCATCATCATAACGCATGCCGTGGTCTTGGATGACTTTCATCAGATCTTGCTGTGGCTCAAAGCCAGTCTCTTCTTCATCATGCATTTCCTCGAGTTTGCCCTCGAGGTTCGACTCGATCTGATCGAGCATATCATCTGAGAATCCTGCATCCTGGAGTGCCTCCATTGGATCAGGGGCCTCGACATCGATGTCTTCCTGTGTGGCATCTACCTCGGCCAGTGTCTTGACAGGGTGGATATTATCTTCCAAGCTGTACATCGTGTCGGTGAACTCCTGCATCACGCTCTGATCGATATCATCGTCTTTCTCGTATTCGATGAACTTACGACGATGCTGAGCAAGCATATCTGATGCACGATAGCTAGGATCGCGGTTGGACCACTCGTTGTTCTCGAAAAAGTCTGAATGCCCTTCAACGTGGGTTATAACTGTCTTCTGGTCTGCTGATGAGTTCGCTTCCTGTAAGAGTGCACCTGGTGGATCATCATTCACTACAATCTCATAGATCCGTCCAGGACGATTCTTCTGACCAAGCCACTGGATCGCCCAGCGCCAATGTGGATATCGTTCCTGGAATCCGCCGTATGCAACTGCTTCGTCCATCTCTTCGTTGTTGACGATCCAGTAATCAGTATCACGAGGATTCAGCCCCATCTTGTGGGCTAACGTGTTCGCATCATCTGCAAATTCATCAAGTTCGCCTGCTATCTTCTGTTTTTTCTTATCGCTTGGTCGTTTCATCAGCTTTCACCTCCTTTCTCGTCGAGATATGATTCGATGACATGTGGGATATCTTCACGGGAACTGACTGTATCGAGGACATAGTCATCGTCCTCTCCCAGTTCCTGTTCCAGTGCCTGCATAAGACGAGAGGTATCACCAGCACCAGGACGGATATCGAAGTAACCGTGCTGGTTGGCTTCGATCTCATGCATCAGTTCTGCCACGTACTCATTGTCACCGTGGTTATCACCGTCACCGGCACCGAGAACATAGCGGTTCCATTCCTGGTCTGGATATCCACCACTTGGGTGTTTGTCCTCGAGGATCCGTGGTTCGCCGGCCCGGTTGGTTTCTCCGTGTTCTTCATAGAATTCCTCGAATTCGCCATTGGCGATCGCATCGACGAGTTCATAGCCACTTTCGACAGTCGTCCCGCCGCCTGATTCAAGGCCGAAGAAGTCGGTATTTTCGACTTCCCAGGAGTTCGAGTCATGGACAACTGAGACGATCACGCCACTGTCATATTTGGCCTTGAGATACCGATTGATGGGCCAGAAGATTCGTTCGACAAGGTCACGTTTTTCTTCACCCATCGATCCGGAGACGTCTCGGACATTGAACATGACAAGGTTGTATTCTTCTTCACGATCGATATCGAAATCACGATATTTCTCATCGGTTCGGCGCCACTGTGGTTTCAGATCGCCTTTCCGCAGACGGTGCTGTGGATCTTCTCGTTCGACCTCTTCGAGGAATGTATCGATACTATCATAGACAGCCTGTTCGTCCTCGCCCAACTGTTCATAGACATCCTCGAGATCGTTCAGGCTGATGTTTCGTATGCTTGGATTGAGATCGTGATCAGCGCCTTCGATATCATCGAGGTCGGCTTTGTTTGAATTACGCATCCACCAGTATGCATCTTCTGGTTCGACACCATCGACTTTCAGGAGTTCTTCAGCGAACTCTGTCTCCTGTTCCATCGCTATTGCACGTTTTGTCCCACGGCGCATGAACCGTTCATCATACCGGAGCGGCTGTGGTCCAGCACGGCGTGTCTCGGTTGGTTCGCCTTCCGTGATGGTACTGGCATTCGCATCTTCGGTCGGATCGAGTTCGAAATCGAAGGCTTCTTCCATCAGATCGATGAAATCCTCATCATCGATCGGCATGTACCCATGTTCGCCTTCTTCTTCGCCGGCTTCATCGCCTTCGCCGGCCCCACCGCCGCCTGGCTTTGGAATTGGTGTGCCCGGCTTTGGTCGTCCATCTTCGGTATCACCGGGGATGAATGGTTCCTGTTGTGGCTGGCCAGGTCCTGCTGGTTGCTGGGCCATCTGCATCATCATCTGACGCCATGGATTGCCACGCACCAGGCCGCCGCCGGATTCATTGTAATCATATTCCGGTGGATCGATCTGTGGGATAGCACGGCCCTGTCCGACATTCCCGTGTTTCAGATACTCCCTGAAATCTCGTGATTCATCGTTTATGAGTTCTTCCAGACGTTTTAGATCATCTCTTAATCCCATGGGAGCTCACCTCGTTCAAATGCTTCATCCATCACATGGCGTGCGGTCAGGAAGGCCGATGCTTCTGTGTAGTCCTGTTCTGTGACCATACGTTGTAGTGTCTTGGTCTTGGCCTGGGCTGTGTCTGTTGCATTGTTCTCAAGTGCCTCCTGATCGAACAACACATCAGTGTCTTTCCAATCACTCGGGTCGAAGTGTTCGAATTCATCGAAGTTATCGATGTGACTCCACTCAAGCCCTTCGAGACGGGTTCGTAATGCATCGATATCTTCCCAGGAGACTGAACCGTCTTTCTTCCGTGTTTTTGTCGCGTATTCTTCTTTGATCTCTTTTTCACGGAAGTAAGCAACGTCTTGTGAAGGGTTACTGGCGTTCTGTCCATAGGAACTGTCATCGAATCCGAGGAACTTTGTCTCGAAGTCTTTCATGAACAGATCTGGATTGTGTTCATCGATATCCTCGAGGACACCGACATTATGCAAGACAGCATCGAGGTATCGTTCTTTCCGGTCATCTGAGGGCATCTTATCGCCGATCATGGCATCGAGCACATCGTCTTTCATTGTCTCGTACATGAAGTCCTCGACTGTCTCTGTCAGATCCTCATCTCGGTATTGTTCGACCTCAGCATCATCGAACATGGATTTCTCACTGAGACGTTCCTGGAGTTCTTCGAGTGCTTCATATGGCATCACGACATCATCGATATCCAATCCCTCCGGGCCACCGCGGTCACGGTCTTTCTGTGAGAGATCGGCCACGACGCCGGCAAGATAGGTGATCGGGATACCATCATCTCCTTCTGCCGTGACTTCTGGGAAGGCGAAATCGGTTTTATCGAATTCTTCACCGTCTCGTTCGATCGTCCCGGTCTCATACAGTTGTGCTTTCTCGAGCAGATTCAGTGTCTGATCGCCGTGTTCACCGTCTGGAAGATCTTCGTTCCGCTTGTCCCATTCCTCGCTCGGTCCGGGAAGCAAATCATCATCGAGCCGTGTCAAGACAGCATACATGGATGCTGTTTCCATCGTATGTGGTGCATATTCGACACCATCATCCATAACAGGTTCACGGATCTTATCGGCACGTTCTTCTGGATCTTCAAGCAGATCAACACTTTCAGCACCTGTTGCTTCACGTTTGAGAAGCTGTGCTGAGAGTCCGTACTCGGTCAGGTAGTTGAGTGGATATTCATCTGTCCGTCGGAGCAAGGACTCGTTCGGATCGGTCTCCTGATACTGGTCATCTTCTAGCTTGAAGTGTTCTTCCAGATCGTTGTTCGAGATAATGAAGATCTGTGTATCGATATCCATATTCGGTCCTTCTGGAAGCTGGATCTGTTTCTCATCAGGGACACTGTGGAGCTTTTTGACCAGATCTTTGTGTTCGAATGCGTCTTCGATAAAGGTCAGATAACCGTTCCCTTTCGAGAGCAAGCCATCATAGCTGAACGCGATCGGGTTCTTACGACCCTCTGAATCATATTTCTTCAGTAACTGTGGTGTCCAGCTGCCGACCAGTGTCTGTTTCGGCTGGCGGGCATTCGAGCTGTCTTCTGCATTCAGGACACCGATTCCATTACCGACATCGAGGACGAAGTTTTTGACCTGGACCACGTCGTCTTCCACGAGTTTCTGGAACACGTCGGCCCGCTGTTCAACATCGATATCTTCATCATAGCCGAGTTCGCTCCGGTATTTCTCAAACAGCATATCATAGACCGATTCTGAGAACGGACTCATGCCCCGTCGTGACTTCATCTCGTAGTCACGGTCTTCATTCATCGCTTCATAGATCTCATCTTTCACATCTGCGTGCAACAGTTCCATCGGATTGGTCTGGGTCGGGTCCTGTTTCCAGTCTGTGGAATCCTGGGTGGTCATGTCCTGATCCGGATTATTGAACATCTTCCCGACGAATTCCTCATCTGCAGGATAGGATTGTTCTTCAAGGGCATCGATGTTCCACTCGATCGTGTATGGACGGCCTTCATCTGTCTTGGAGTACTCACGCAATCCTTTGATGACACATCGTTTGAACTCTGATTTCCCTGATGCGGTCGGCCCTTTCACCCAGTACATGGTATCAGAATCGCCACGATCATCGACATGCTGTCGGAGATCATCCACGAACTCATTCAGCACATCGGTGTTCCCGAGAACGGCATTTTCGCCTTCATTCCATGGATCATCGAAAAAGCGGTATCTTTCCTTGACCTCACCTTCTTCGATGACCTCTCGGGTCCCGGCTGATTCGATTGCCTGGAGCAGGTACTGGTCTGATGGTGCGAAATTGGCATAGTCAGGATGCTCGAGGGCATAATCGATAGTCTCCTCTAGACTCTTTGGCTCCTGGTAGACTTCGGCGAGTGCTTCGCCTGTCTGCTGTATGGCATCTTTTCCACTATCCACGATCGATCCCCATCAGGAATGGAAAGAGAGACGCGGGGACTTAGCCCGCGACCTCTTCTTCAAGTTCTTCTTCCGCGATGACAGCACCGGCGAACTCGAGGACATCGACTGCACCTTCACGCGAGTAGCCTTTGGCCTCGAGTGTGTCGATCCAGTCCGAGTCCAGTGAGTCCTCCGTGTCATCATCGGTCGCATTGACCAGTGCGGAGTAGTTGATATTGTGTTTCTTATCTTCCCAGAGTTTCTCCTCGACTGCCTCACGGAGTCGATTGTTCTC
The DNA here is from genome assembly GCA_022865265.1 of Candidatus Nanohalarchaeota archaeon QJJ-5. Classification (GTDB taxonomy): domain Archaea; phylum Nanohalarchaeota; class Nanosalinia; order Nanosalinales; family Nanoanaerosalinaceae; genus JALIDO01. The sequence goes on along the minus strand of JALIDO010000006.1, from coordinate 7,370 downwards.
TGTGATCTCTGGGTTCTCGTTTTCTTCCCGTGCGTATCGAGAGATCCAGTTGCTGATGTCACGTCGGAACGTGTCTGCTTCACCACGTGGTACACCAGCGAAGTCCTCGATCTCGCGGAGGAAGTCGGTATCTGGTTCCTGTGGCTGGCCAGTGACCTCATCCTCGACAGTGTCATCTGTGTTGTACGCCAGGACGTGGTCGATGTATTTCTCACCAACCTTTTCGAGTTCCTCCTTATCGAAGGCCAGTGCCTCGCGGACATCTGGAATCGCACGGTTGCTCTTGTATTCTTCCTTGACAGCTTCCACGAAGTCCAGGTATCGATCGATGTTCTCATCCTGGATGCTTCCGTGGTCAGGAAGACCATCTTCGATCTCTTCAAGCACGATCCGCGCATTGACAGATGATGCATCATCGTTGTAGACCTTCTCGATAGCATCATCGATACGGTTGGTGAAGAATCGTGGTGAGACACCTTCCATGCCTTCACGGCCATATGGTGCTTTCTCATCTGCCTCATCACGGAGTTCATCGAAGTCAGCGTTGACATCACCGACATCTTCACCGTTGTAGATTTTGGCTTTATCAATGAGGTTGACGCGTTCAGATTCTTCCATCCGTGTCATGACCGCCATCATCCCGGCCATCTCGAGTGTGTGTGGCTCGATGTGGAAGTCTTCCATGTCAGCGTGTTCGATTTTGTTCCCGTAGATCTCTGCTTCTGCATCATAGCCGAGGTTGTATGGGAACTTGATGATCTCGGTACGATCGTTGAACGCTTCCATCTTTTCGTCTTCCTGTTTGGATTCGAACTCAGGCATGTTGGTCCGGCCAAAGAGCACCTGATCGATATCGATCCGTGGCTGGTTCTTCGGCTTGATGGTTCCTTCTTCTGCAGCATGCAGGAAGTCATAGAGGAACTCTCGCTGGACCTTCAACAGCTCCTCACCGCTGAAGATGCCCCGGTTCGCATTACAGAATGCACCGGAGAAGTCGAACGCTCGTGGATCGGAGTCACCGTAGACCGGTACTTTACTGAAGTTCTTATCACCAGTCAACTCGGTCTCGTCCTGGTTCTTCTTGTCCTTCGGCTCGAAGGTCTCGATGCCCTGTCGTCGATCTTCATCGGCAACGTATCGGACGACATCAACGTGGTTCTCCATGACTTCACCGAAGTCATTATCGTATTCATCGAGGAGCTCATCAATCAGGAAGCTCGAAAGTGGATCTGGCCCCTGCTTGTTATCCATCGTGTATTCATAGTCAGGATCTTGCTCCTCAAGTGTTTCGTTCGCTTTTGCGATGACAGCTTCCCGCATCTCATCCGGCAGCAGAACGACAGGGTCCTGTGCCATCGGGGAAAACATCTCATCATCGATCGGATCGTGATCATCGAGGGCGTCTGAGAGATTGGTCCACTTGAATGTGTACATCTGACCCTCTTCGTCCTTCGTGTATTCGGAAAAGCCTTCTTTGAGAAGCTGGTCCGCAAGTGACTTGCCTGATCCGACTGGACCAGCTGAGACAAGGACACGATCTCGTGTATCGGTTCCTCGTGCTCCGCTTTTGACCTTGGATGCCAGTTCACCGGTCGCTTCCCGGATCTCACGTCCGATCAGTCGATATTCACCGTCGTGAACAGGATCGTCGGTCCATAGTTCGAATTCATTATATTCGGAATCATCGTGTTCAGCAACACCATAGGATTCGATAGCATCACTGACACGTTGCCAGGAGTCCCGAAGCACCTTCGGGTCTTCGGTCTGGGCAAGTTCGAGATATTCGAAAAAGTCCATCTCGTCTTCGCCCTCTGGAACAAGTTCCTGATATTGTTCGTTTAGCTCTGATGGATCTGCATATGCCAGCGGAGATTCGTCTGTCATTCTGTTTCAACCTCTGTCGAAAAGAACGCGATAGCTGTGTTTACATCATTCGCTCTACCGTTATCGAGTGCGAGTGTCATGCTGATTCCCCCGTGCGAAACCGGTCTGTTACCAGACCACTTAACCTTTGTTAACTTACCTTGCTCGGATGTTGGAAAATGTATGCTTATTAACGTTGTGGTAACAACCGTTTAAACCCACGAAATTGTAAGGAGTTACACCGGTTGTAATACAATAATTGTCACTGTATTCTTATAAAGCTCTTCGTTTTTGTGAAGAATCAGCTTGGATATTAAAGAAATGTTAAGAACAGGCCTCACCGATCGACGGTGAGGCTGTCCCCAGCAATGGTCCGAGTCGGATACGGGATATCGATCCCGGCTTCCTCGAATCGTTCTTTGACCTGCTGGAGCAGGGTTTCCCTGGTTTTGACATATTTCCCTCGTGTCGGGTCTTCGAGCCAATAACGTGCCTGCAGACCGATATCGGATTCATTGAGATCTGTCAGTACAACAGCTGGTTCAGGATCATCCGCAACCATATCGATATCTGTCAGGATATCCAAGATGATCTCTTTGGCTTCTTCGATATCATCATCATAGCCGATACCGATCATCGTCGTGCCGCGGAGATGATTATTCGCGACCGGGTTCTTGATGGTGTTCGTCGATAGTTCATTGTTTGGAACAGTGAGCATCTCACTGTTGAATGTCTCTACTCGTGTTGTCCGGATATTGATCTCTTTGACACGACCTGTCCGGTCACCCCATTCGATCCAATCGCCCTGTGTAAATGGCTTATCGAGCAGGATGAAGATTCCTGCAACAAATGCTGAAAGTGTATCACGCATCGCAAAGCCGATGGCGAATGTTCCGCCGGCAGCGACGGCCCCAAGGATACTCAGTGTCTCCTGATAGCCGGCAGCTGTCAATCCCGAGATGAGACCGATAACCACGGTCAGGGCAAACAACATCGAACCGGCCGATGGTGCGAGTAATTCATTCTTACGACTTATGAGCGTGACGCTGAGTGGTTTGACGATGAGTTTTCCTACCACATAGAACGCGATTGTCACAGCAAGAACCGTCGCCGGGTCATTGACCCATTCCGGGATAGATTTCATCACACTATCAGGCAACATTGTCACAGATGGTCATTGTGGCCCGAGTCCTTTTCTATCTTAGGTGTATTTTTATATGGACCCAGACATAATTAGACATTAGTGTTTTACGATGATCCGGAGACTACAACGATTTCTGAACGGGTTGTTTGGTTCACATAATAATGTTTCACTTGGTTTCTATGGACCGCCAAATGCTGGCAAATCAACCTTGGCAAACAAGATCGCTGCTGATCTAACAGGTGAAGAGCTTGGAGAGGTCTCTGAAATCCCGCATGAGACCCGTGAGGTCAAGAAGAAGGAAAAAGCGACACTCAATGCTGATGGAAAGACGATGGAATTGAATCTGCTCGATATGCCAGGTATCTCGACCAAGGTCGATTTCAATGAGTTCAAAAAATATGGTCTCGAGGAAGACAGTGCCAAAGCACGGGCGAAGGAAGCAACAAAAGGTGTTGTCGAGGCGATCAAATGGCTCGATGATGTCGATGCCTGTCTTGTTGTCTTTGATGCAACAGAAGACCCATACACACAGACCAATGTGACGGTCATCGGGAACCTAGAAGCGAAAGATATCCCGATCTTGATCGTGGCAAATAAGATCGATCTCGAGGATGCGGATCCGGATGCGGTTCGGGATGCGTTCCCACAACATCCAGTGGTCGAGGTCTCTGCGAAAGAGGGGCGTAATATCGATAAACTATACGATGAGATCATCCATCACCTGAGTTGAGGCAAATGGCAGACGATGGGATTCCAATCGAGTTCATCAGTAAACAGCGGATACAGGACCGCAGTTTCGATGAAAAACTACAGCTGATACTCGAAGAAGTCCGTGATGGGAAGATCCTGGTCCTAGGAGAATCGCTCGGTCCGGAGGAGAAACGCCATCTGATCGAGGGTGCAATGCAGGCCGTGGATGAAGAGTTCCCGGGGATCGAGTTCTCGGGGCTGGAGAACAACGGTGATATCGTCGATCAGGTCGTTGACCGTGTCTTAGGTCTGTTCGGCAAAGAGCGTAAGAAAGGGCTCACCATTGTTGGGAACTCTGATGTGATGGAGAAGGTCAAAGAAGACAAGGAGACGGTCTCGCTCCTTGCACGTGCAGAGGATTCATCATGACACACCGCTGTATGAACTGTGGCAATGAATATACCGAGGACGATGAAGAACTCGTCGAAGGCTGTGAATGTGGGTCAAACCTGTTCCTCTATGAAAAAGAAGGGAGCAGTGATGATGATCCTGCACAGGAAGCTGTCGATGAAGATGCGGTCATGCAGGAGATCGATGAGTACCTTGAATCGATCAAAGACAAAGAACCGGGAGCAGGTGATACCAACATCCGGTTCGATCTCCAATCCATTCGTGTGTTAGAGGAAGGAGTATATGAGATCGATCTGAAGAAACTCCTCGATGAGGTGCCTCTGATTGTTGAAGTAAAAGATGGGAACTACCACCTTCATCTTGCATCCGTCTTCACACAGGGCGAGGAAAAGAGCCTGAGCCTGCAGGATCTCGATGAGGTCGAGGAACTTCAGTAGGTAGTGATCTCTCCGTCGATCACTTTATCCATCAGTTCTGGGATGTTCTGGAGCCAGTACTCGGCGATCTCTTTGATCTTGCGCTCATTGTCGAAGCTATCGAGTTCCACTGTCAGGATCTGTGGTTCATCGATTGGCTGTCCGATCTGTGAGAGGATACGGACTGTTGCCTCATCGATGCTCGGATCTTCCTCCACGATCTGGTCGGCGATATAGTGGCTGAGGATGTTATAGATCTTCCCAACATGTGCTACAGGGTTTTTCCCACTACTTGCCTCCAAGGACATCGATCGTTGTGGGGTGATGAGGCCGGAAACACGATTACCACGACCGGTCGAGCCATCATCTCCCATCTCGGCCGATGTACCGGTCACGGTCGTGTAGACCGACCCATCATCGATATCATCGGCGGTATTGATATGGATCTGTAGTTCCTTGTCAGTGTGCTCGCGAGCATACGAATGCACGGTTTCTTTCAGTGATTCCTTCTTTGCACGGTAATCCTCTACTCCATCAAGGTGTCTATCGACGAATGCGGCAGCAACGGTCAAGACGATCGTGTCTTGGATCCGTTTTGCCATGACTTTGATGTCCTGTCCGATCCAGGGATGGGACTCATTGCGCTTTTCACTGTTGAGATAGTTCTCAAGCTGGAGGACTAGTTTTTCCGTTTCTGAAAGCGGCGCATGGCCAATTCCAAAACTGGTATCGTTTGCTAGTGGTGTTTTTTCATGACGGCGTTTGTAGAGTTCAGTCAGATCAGTCGAGCCCTGTCCCATGCGAGAGTCCATGATCACCTCGGTCTCGACATCGAGATGTGGCAGGGTCGAATCCAGGTAGTTCCTAGCTGCTTGTAAGGCTGTTCCATGGATATTGAACGAAGCGCCCTCGATTTCTTCGGTTGCGCGGCCACCGAGTAGAATATAGATAGGATGTTTGAGTGTACCTCCTCCGAAGGCCGGGGAACTTTCTCCACCGATAATCTGGACTTCATCGGTATTATGGTGGGCGATATAGCCTAGTTCATCCCGATACATCTCACAGAGTGCTCTTGAAACTGCCTCAGAGATGCCATCGGCTATTGTGTCGGGGTGTCCGATGCCTTTCCGCTCGACAAGTTCGGTTTCTTGATGTTGGACGGGACGTGTATCTTGTTCAGTGATTTGGATAAAATCAGACATGGCTGCGATGTAATTCCGATGGATATTTTTAACCCTTGTTGGTGGGTTTCGGATGATGGAGGAGAGCAAGATTTATAAAGTTACTATTACAAAGTAACAACATCAGGAGATTCGGTCCCCCGTGCGAAGCCGAACCCTCCTGGCTGTGGGGGGTTGATAATACCCCCGTTCTTTTTCCCTTTTCTCACGATGTGGAAAAGCGTGGGCTTTCTTGGGCCAGGATGGATTTGAACTCCTGGTCGGCCCGTGTCTGTAAACTGGTTTCGTTCTTATCGCTGAATTCATCGACCAGAAAGTCGAGGATGGCCTGAACCCTTCCTGTCTCTGGGAGAGATGAGGGTTCTATCTTGAAGAAACTGGTAAAGAGGTTCTCGAGTTCTGTAGGGGTCACTGTCAGCTCACCGGTTCCGAGTAATGTTCCCATGTGCTGGGTAGCGATCTCACGCAAACGTTGTTCTCGTTCGTCCTGTAGTGCCTGTGCTCCCTTCGGGGTCAGCACATAGACCTGTAAGAGGCCGCGGTTCGATTCTTCCATGTGGGTGATTGTTTCCTGTAACATCTCCTGTTCATGGAGTGTGTTCACCCGACGTCCGACTGTTTGGATCGAGAATGAATCGAACCCCGGATAGTGGTCCATCCGGTCTTGTAGTGTCTCCCAGATTCGTTTCTTCCATATCGGTGTTTCTGTCTGTTCAACGATGTCCAGGATCGCATAGTTGCGTTCGTCCACGTTCATGTCCGATCAGGTAACGTAACCGAAACCAATACTTTAAAAATATATTTGTTATTCCATGGTAACACCGTGGTCTGAATTGTTGGACCCGATAAGTACGATGGAAAGACCAGCCCTGTGTAAAAAAGATCAGACGAAGACCGAAACGGGCTTCCCTCGGTAGCCGTTCCCCCGATGGGTCGGGGGTTCCCGGCCCATCATTCTTCTAATCGATCAGTCACCGATTCGATCAACGATTGTTGGTTCTCATGGGTGAGGATATCTTTCGCATCACGCGGATTCAGGAAAAATCCTTTCTCATGTTCCTCATCGTTATTGTGCTGCACCTGGATGCGAGCCCCATCGGGTGCACGAGCGATACAAGTATCATAGATGGCATGGTACTTTGTCCCATCACGCTCGTAGGTCCATTCATGGGTATCATCAAGGATGGTTATCGAGGCAGGATCGATCCCGGTCTCTTCTTTGATCTCGCGTCGTGCTGTCTCTTTGGGATCCTCATCGTCGTCCTTCCGGCCTTTGACAAGTTCCCATCCTTCCCAGTTCAGTGTCCGCTTCAACACAGCAATCCGTGGATGGCCGTTTTTGATTGTATACAGAACAATGACAACGCCTTTGACCTCTTCCATGCTTTCTCCTCACGTTATGGTCGTTCCTGCAGGGTCACATCTCGTTCGATCCGGTCACCATTTCGGATGATCTCGAGTGTCACCGTATCGCCTGGTTCTGTTTCACGCGCCAGATAGTTGAGGATATCATCGATCTTGCGGACAGGCTGGTCATCGATACCGACGATGACATCACCGCCGATATCGATCAACTGACCACGGATATTGACCTCATTGTCACCAGCCCGGATATCAGCATCGATCGCCGGTCCATCTTCTCGCACACTCACGACAAGGAACCCA
>JALIDO010000005.1 GCA_022865265.1 Candidatus Nanohalarchaeota archaeon QJJ-5 | reverse complement strand
GTTGCTCGAGTTCGGTTCGGCCGGGATGTATGCTGGGTTTGGGTTGTTGGCTTTCGTGTTCGTCCTCTTTGGTCTGGTCGAACGGCGGACCGGTCTGTTCTCGATGGTCCTTGGAGGCCGCTGATGGATTGTGTGTCGGTTATTGATGGTTCACGGAGTATTTCTACTATCTGTGGACATCTCCTTAATACCACAATATTTATAAATAAACTACTACAAGGTAACAACAGATAACAATGGTGTGGTACGGCCGCTGGCCATCAAAATATAGTGAGGACGACGTGGACCTGACCGAACTTGCAGATGAACTCACGGAGGCAGGTTATGAGACCGATGTCCCGGCCCCGGGCCAACTCGGGCGGCTCCGGCTCTCTGGTGGCATCGGCAAGCCTACGCGTCTCAATGTCGATGATGGCGATAATGATGTACGATACACGCCATTGGGGGCCTATCACTTCGAAGTCGAAGATGAGGAACTCACCGATATCACTGATGAATTCTATGAGGTATCAGAGCCGTACAGACTGCCAGTACGTCATCCATGGCATAATCTTCCCTTGTAATGCGTGTGTCGCCTTCAAGGAATGAACAGAATAATGCGGGTGATGCGAGGGAGAGGATTCGAACCCCTGAACCCCTACGGGACAGCGCCCTCAACGCTGCGCCTTTGACCACTTGGCTACCCTCGCGTTGGGAGACGAATCGTGGTGATACTGGTTACTGTTCGAACATTTATATGTCTTGTAAATCTCAATCATCTGATCTTATTGAGGAAGCTATCGAATATCTGCCGTGATCGACGGGCCTGTTCGATCCGATTTTCGGTGAAGGTGGCCTCGATCGTGTCTCGTTCTGTCTTTTCCAGATCTTTGTTCTCCAGTAATCGCTGTGCCATCTGTTCTGTATATTCCGGATGGAACTGGATTCCCCAGGCCGGGAAGATCTCTGAACGCAGGGCCTGGATGCCGTACTCGTTCTCGGCAAGGACCGTCGTATCATCTGGTCGTGTCGTGACCGTGTCCTGATGTGAGGTAAAGGCCATGAATGGATCATCAAGCCTGTTGAGAAGATCACTGTCCTGGCCGGCTTCGGTTTTCTCGATCTGTCGGTAACCCATCTCGCGTTCGTCCATCTTCTCTACTGTTCCGCCGAGTGTGTCTGCCAGTAACTGGTGGCCGTAACAGATACCAAGGATCGGTACTTCATCGGCAAGTGCTGCCCGCAGAACCATCTGGCTTTCCTTCACCCAGCGCTGTCGTGTATACACGTGGTATTTCGATCCTGTGACGATCATCGCATCATATGAGACATGCTCAGGGATCTCGTTATCATGGACAGGGAAATCCTCGAACCTGACGGTCGCATCGGTCCGCTCGCTGAACTGTTCGGCCAGCAAAGCAGTGTAGGCGAACTCGTCACTGGGAGCCAGACAGGCGATATCCATACTGTCATGTGGGACCGGCGTGATTAAACATCTTTCCTAGGTCACGGTGACAGACTTTGCCAGGTTCCGTGGCTTATCGATCGGGAGGTCTTTGGCCTTCGCGATGTAATAGGAAAGAAGGAACCCGATCGTTGTCGCATACAGGGCGAAATGGTCTTCATTGGCTTCAAGATCGAACTGGCCACCGTGTGGTGTGACACGGATCGAATGAGCGCCCCGTGCTTCGACCTCCTCTACATTTGATTCGATCGGATCATCTGGTGTCGGGATGAGTGATATTACTGGTGTACCGTCCTCGATCAGGGCCAATGTGCCGTGTTTCAGTTCTCCACCCATCATCCCTTCGGCATGGATATACGGGATCTCTTTGAGTTTGAGGGCGATCTCACGGGCGATCGGATAGGTCGAACCACGTCCCAAAACATAGATATCATCGGCATCCTCTAACTCGGATGCCAGGGTCTGGACCCGATCGATATTGTGTTCGATGACCGCGGCGATCTCATCGCCGATCGCTGCGATATCATGGTCTTCATCACGGAGAGTCGCGGCCAATGACAGCATGGTCACGACCTGGTTGGTGAAGGTCTTGGTCGAGGCGACACAGACCTCCTGTCCAGCACAGATCTCCAGTGAGACAGATGATTTCCGCTGGATGGTCGAATGCGGGACATTGACGATGGATGCGACCTCGCCACCACGGTCTTTCGAGTACTCGATGGCCTCGATCACATCCATGGTCTCGCCTGATTGTGAGACAGCTATCACGAGTGTGTCCTCATCAACTCGCTCATAGTTTTTGAATTCCGAGGCGATCAGGGCCTGGGCCTCGATACCAGCTGCCTGGAGGTGATATACGCCCATCAATGATGCATGGTAAGACGAACCAGCAGCAGTGAAGATGACCCGTGATGCATCCTCGATCTTCTGCGCGAGTTGTTCTCGTGCTTTTTCCTGTGTGCTTCCAAGCGAGTGTGCCAAACGCTTGATGGCCTGTGGCTGTTCGTTGATCTCTTTGAGCATGTAGTGGTCATATGATCCTTTCTCAGCGCCTTCGACATCCCAGTCGAACGGACGGAAGGATGGGTCTTGTTCACGGCCGTCCGCATCGTACAGCGTGAAGGTCTCATCTTGGATGATCGCGTATTCATCGTCTTCGAAAAACAGTGCCTCATCGGTATACGGGGCGATCGCATACAGATCAGAGCCCAGTACGATCCCGTGGTCGGCTTCACCGAGGACAAGTGGTGATTTCCGCTTGAGGGCGTACAGTGTATCGGTCTCGGTATCGAGCAGGACGATGGCAAAGGTACCGTCTGCTGTCTCCATGAACTGCTCGATAGCATCCTGTATCGGCACACCATGGTGCAGTTGTTCTTCAAGATAGTGTGCGATGATCTCGGAGTCTGTATCTGAGGTATAGCTGTGATCATCTTCGAGACGCTCTGCGATTGCTTTGTGGTTCTCGATGATACCGTTGTGGACAAGGACGAGTCTGTCATCGCAGCTCGTGTGTGGGTGTGCATTCGCCTGTGAGACGCCACCGTGGGTCGCCCATCGGGTGTGGCCGATGCCGCTTGTACCGGTCATCGAACCAAAATCATAGGTCGTATCAAGTTCATCGATCTTTCCTTCGCCTTTCTTGACAGTCAGGCCAGGATTGTCCGATACGGTCGCTATCCCGGCTGAATCATAGCCACGATATTCTAGTTTCTTTAATCCATCGAGAATGACGCCGGCGGCGTCTTCATCACCAGTATATGCCATAATGCCACACATTGCTGATCACAGTACGTTGTCTCTACTTATCAACAGACTATTAAAAACCCTTCTAAAATAGGTTATAATGTACTACAATATAGATTGTAATGGTTGATTTCGATGGCCCAGATCATCAAACAGACCGAACAGGGGACCTATGCACAGGATACACGGATCGAACATGATCCAGAACGATTGCGGGCGCTGACCCATCCGCTCCGCTGGTCGATCATGGAAAAGCTCTCGGAAGCGCCACGTTATCCGGCCGATCTTGCTTCGGAGCTTGACTGTAGTGTCCAGTCTGTATACTATCACATCAATACCTTACATGATCTCGGGCTCATACAGGTTACCGAACGTCAGGAACGTGGTGGATCGGTCGCGAAGTTCTATGAGCCTGTCGATACATCATTCACACTTGAACTGCCTGGTGGTGAGTCGGTCAAGACCGATATTCCGCTGTATGATCGTGATCGGCAGCTCCGACGATTCTTCCGCCCGATCACCGGCGGATCGTCGATCGAAGGACATATCGTGGTCGGTTCACCAGAGCCACATGGTCCGCATCAAGTCCGAGGGAAAGATGGACATCATGCTGTCGATCTGGCTGCGACCCTTGGCCGGTTGGCTGAACCTGGCGATGAGCTGACGAAACTGGATGTTGAGGTCACGAATGAACAATTGTTGGGACAGAATCTGATCCTGATCGGTGGTCCGCTGACAAACACGGTCACCGGGGAATTCAATGCCCAGTTACCGATCCGATTCGATGAAGAAACCTTCCCGTATCGCGGGATCGTGTCATCACAGTCCGGTGATGTCTATACTGATGATACGGTAGGTATGGTTGTCAAGATGCGGAATCCGCGTGCAACTGATCGATTCATCTATCTGGTGGCAGGGAACAGGGCAGCGGGGACCAGGGCAGCGGTCATGGCCATCACCTCAGATGCAGCATCGGTACTCGAGGAATATGAGGATGAAGATATGTGGGGCTGTGTCGTGAAAGGGAAAGATATGGATGGAGATGGGCATATCGATGCCGTTGAACGACTCGAATAGCCTAGATCTGGTCCTTTAATTCTTCGATCAGTGTTTCGATGGTCTCTTGATCTCGCCCATTGGCCACGATCCGTACTTTGGTGCTTGTCCCGGAGGGTCTGACCAGGATTGTCGTCTCATCGGCCTGTAGCTTGACACCGTCATCGGTCGATGTGATCTCGTGGTGTTTGGCCGCCCACCTGATTGCTGCTGCGACGGCGTCTTCGACAGCTTCATCGGATGCATACTCGATCGATTGTCTGATCGTGATATAGTCCGGTGCATCTGCCAGTCGTTGTGGTATCTCTTCATGGATTGTCGCGAGAAAAAGCCCAGCGATGGTCCCGCTGTTGTACCATGCCAGGTCCGTGATCGCATAGTGACCGTTCGGTTCGACCAACAGGTCTGCATCTTGTTCATACCCGGTCGCTGATACGAAGACATCACCGACTCGTGTATAGGTGACATCGCCGGCCTGTTCTAAAACAGGAGAACTATCAAGCGATGCTGTGATCGTTTCTGCATCGATGATGGTGCCGAGCAGATATCCGACCTCGTTTCCATTGAGCCAGCCATAGTCAGGATGGACAGCCAATACCCGATCACCATCTGGATCAAAGGCCAGTCCGAGATCTGCATCCATCTCGCTTACGGTCTGTTCCAGTTGTTCCCTGTTCGCTGGTCGTGGTTCTGGTTCAGTGCCACCACCCGAGGTCGCATTATTGATCGTGTGGACATCGAATCCGGCCTCTTCGAACAGCATCGGGGTGATGCTTGCTGTTGCTCCGTTGGCACAATCGAGGACGATTGTTCCGTCACATGTTGGCAGATCTTCGAGATATTCGAGAATGGTCTCGATATAGTGTTCATCGAACTCGTATCGTTCATTAATCAAGGTTCCCTCGCCAGTGATGAACTCGCCTTCGGTATAGATGGACTGTATCGCATCGAGGTCATCGTTGCCGATCCCGTAGCCCTGTTCGTAGATGATCTTGAAACCTGTCCGTTCCCAGGCATGATGAGAAGCTGTCACCATTACACCCATGCCGCCGTAGTGTTGGGCAGCCATCCCGAGACGGTCTGTTGGTCCGAGTTCGATATCGATGACGGTCACACCGGTCGATCGCAGCCCATCGCTGAGTGCATTGTATACATGACGTGAATGCTCACGGGTGTCATGACCGATGACGACACTGGTCCTGTTGTGCTGTAAGGCATATGTGCCGATCGCTTTCCCGAACCGCTCAGCGAATGATTCATCGATCTCATCGGGATATTGGCCACGGATATCGTACCGGTTGAAGACTTCGGGGGTCATAGTCGTTCGATGATCGCTTCAAGGTTCATGATGTCGTTTATGAAATAGTCTGGATTGCCATGTTTCTGATCAGCAACCAAAACAGTTGTCATCCCGATCTCGGCTGCTGGTGCCAGATCGCGTTCCCATGAATCACCGACCATCATCACTGCTTCCGGCGGATACTGTTCCTTATGCAGGAGCTGTTCGAAAAATGATGGGGATGGCTTCATCGTGTCAGTGTTCTCAGGTGTGATAAGGACCGAGAAGTACTGCTCCCAGTCGCCCAGGACCGTGTTGAGTTTCCGTTCCAGTGGATCACGGAACTCATCGGAAGCGATCCCGAGCAGTTCGATGCCACGGTCGTGGATTCGTTCAAGCATCATCGGCAGTTCTCGGTTGTATTCGATATCCGCTATGACCTGGTCCCAGAACCGATCGACGGCCTGTTGTGCCATCCTGTTTCGATCCTCGACCGGTAATTCAGTATTCAGCAGTGTCTGTTTCATTACAGTGTGTCGATGACGGTCTGTTGGATCATCCGAGTCCGTGGCCTTGTTGACCTCCTGTTCAAAGATCTCCCGTAACCGGTCTTGCTGGAGTCCAAGCTCTCCTGCAAGATATGAAAACGTCTTTTCGTATGCTTGTTCGGTCTTTGGTGTGTATAAGGTGTGATCAGCATCAAAGATGATCGCTTCAACCATCGAGATCACGTTTTGTGTACTCGAACCGTGTATAGATTTTCGTGTTTCGGTCCACATTGTTGAGCAGACAGGTCGATGGCCCGACGGTACTACCAGAGCCGATCATCACACCTGGCATGATATTCGCCTGGGTGCCGATATCTACTGTATCGCCCACGATCCCGCCGAGACGATGACGAGCTGTGTTCTGTTCTGTCCCATCGCGTGGTAGTGTTACCGTGATCTCATCCCGCCCACCCTGTTCATTCCGAGTACTGCGGTTGGCAAAGACGGTCCCGGCCCCGATGCGTGTGTTTTTCCCGATGATCGTATCACCGATGAATGCATCATGGACATGGGTCTTTTCTTCAATGATACTGCCTCTGATCTCGCTGTTTGCACCGATGACTACCTCATCGGCGAGACTGGAACCACTACGGATGAGGCAGTTGTTCCCGATAGTACAGTTGTGTCCGATATAACAAGGACCACGGATGACGGCATTCTCATAGATGGTGGTCCCATCCTCGATCACGACCGGGCCGATGATCGTTGCCGAATCCGCGATCTCGACATCGTCACCGATCGCCTTCGGTGGTTGATTCCGTGTCAGATATGATGCGACCGAAAACAGGTCCCAGGGATACTTGATCGAGACCGTTTTTGTGTTCGTGGTCACCGCAGCAACATCATTGCTATCGACATATCGATCAAGCGCTGCCTCGAAGTCGTATTCGTGGTCCGGCACCTTATCACGATGCTCGAAGATCGATGGTTCCAGAAGATAGATACCGATGACCCGGATATTCGATGGTTCTTCTCCTTCTGCCGGTTTTTCCACGATCTCGGTGACAGTATCATCGTCATCGATAGCCATGACCCCGTAGTCCTGTGGATCGGATGTGGTTCGCCCCAGCAAAACACCACTGACATCGTTCTGTTCGTATCGTTCAATCATATAAGGGAGATAGGCGTCTGCCTTGAGGCGATATGGATTCATGACGATGAAGGCATCTTCGAGTCTGTCTCTACACTGTTCGAGGGCATGGCCCATTCCTTGTGGGTCCTTTTGGACGACGAACTCGATATCTAGATCGCGATCGTCTTCATCGATTTCCTCCTCGATCTGTCGCTGTTCGCCCTGGACGATGATACATGAGGTTACAGGTGTTTCCTCCAGGGTCGAGATTGTGTGACCGATCAGACTGTCTCCTGCCACCTGGAACAGGCTTTTGTGTCGATTATCACTGAGTGGCCGAAATCGTGAACTGCTTCCGGCTGCCAGGATGACCGCTTGCATATCCATGTATTCGCTCGATGGATGTTTTTATAGACCAGGCAGCTGGTGCCCTGTGATGTTGTTTACATCTGTAAATGGAACAACAGTGATGTATCTATTCTATATACATACTGCATGCCGATGTAGCCACAGGGATCACGATGGCAGAACCAACACCGCTGGATGGTCTTCATGAACAGATTGATGATGTTGCTGCGAAACTCGGGCTGGACGGGTCAACGGTCGATCAGCTGAAACAGCCTGACCGGTATCTGGAGTTCTCACTATCGGTCGAGATGGATGATGGCTCGACAGAGGTTATCGATGCCTACCGTACGCAGTTTGATGATGCTCGGGGCCCCTACAAGGGCGGGATCAGATATCATCCTGATGTCAATCCAGATGAGACAACAGCACTTGCAGGTTGGATGACCTACAAGACAGCTGTTGCCGATGTGCCATTCGGCGGCGGTAAAGGTGGTATCGCCATCGATCCAGCAGAATATTCTGATACCGAACTACAACGGATCACTGAAGCTTACACTGAACAGCTGGCACCGGTGATCGGTGAAGACACCGATGTGCCTGCACCCGATATGAACACTGGCCCCCAAGAGATGGAATGGATCAGAGAAACATATGAGGCCATACGTGGGACCGAGGCCCCGGCAGTTGTTACAGGCAAGGCTGTCGACAATGATGGGAGTAAAGGACGATCAGAAGCCACAGGTCGCTCGGTTGCGATCACTACCGATGCGATGTTCGAGTATCTTGATCATGACCTGGATGAGGCCACTGTCGCTGTCCAGGGATTTGGCGAAGTCGGTCATGTTGCGGCCTCACTTCTCGATGATCGAGGTGCTGATGTCGTCGCTGTCAGTGATTCGTCGACAGGTCTCTATGATGAGGACGGGCTCGATATCGATGCAGTCACAGCCTGGAACAATCAACACGGAGCGCTCACAGGCTACGGTGGTGCTGATGAGATCAGTAATGAGACACTTCTGGAAGAAGATGTCGATGTCCTCGTACCAGCAGCGATTGGAGATGTCATCGATGCTGAAAATGCCGGAGATATCGAGGCAGATATCATCGTCGAGGGCGCAAACGGCCCGATTACATATGAGGGGGAACAGGCACTCGATGAGGATATAGTCGTGGTTCCGGATATCCTTGCGAATGCTGGTGGTGTCACGGTCTCGTATTTCGAATGGGAACAGAACCGTGCTGATGATTACTGGACCAAAGAAACGGTCAACAACCGGCTCGAGGACAAGATCCGCGATGGCTTCGATGACATGATCGACACCTATGAACGGCAGGGATTGGACAGTTTCAGAGATGCTGCCTATGTGACAGCGGTCGAGAAGGTTATCGATGCGGGCGAGTATTGAGACCTGAAGTGGTGCTATAACACCGTTATCCTTTTCAACATGCCCGGGACAGTGTAGACCATGCTCAGGCCAGCATCCGAACCGATCGTCAACAAGATCCTGCCTGCGTTACGGGCTGTTGTCGCCCAGCGCCTCGACACGATGGGATATTCACAGACAGAGATCGCTGAACTGATGGATGTGACCCAGCCTGCTGTTTCACAGTATCTGAGTCGCCGACGTGGTGCCTCGATCGATATGATCCGGCGTGATAGTGATCTGTTTGATCGTGCATCCGAGATCGCCGAGGCATTGGCCCGCGGTGATCAGGCAACTGTTGCTGAGGCATACAGTGGGTTCTGTCATGCCGTCGTTGAGAAAGATCGCTTCAGGCAACTGGTTGACGATGATGAAAATCTATTTGTCGATTTCTAGGACTGTTCATACCCGGACCACGATGGGTTTTCATCGTCATCATCGTCCTGGAAGGTCTTTGCCTGCTGGATGAGTGACTGTATCTGTCGTTCTGTGTTCGTCACTACTGTTCGTCCCGCGATCCGTAGTGTCGCAAGGCCATCCGTGATTGGTTCTTCTGTGTTCTCGGCCTGTGTCTGCTGGTAACCATCTCGTGTCGTTGTCTTGAGGGATTTTTCACCGTATTGATACCGTATCCCGACCGCGCCGACACCGATCAGAATCAAGATCGCCAGCAGGATCTGTCTGTTGCGGTGGACACGTTGATATGTTTCGACACCATCATCGATGGCCTGATCTGTCTGCTCGACCAAGGTCTCGACCTGGCCCTGGTTCTTGTGGAGTGAGAGATATTCTCCATCCGCAAGTGCTTTTTCTATCTCCTGTATCTCGTTTTCTGTCGTCTCAAGTTTCTGCTGTGTTTTCTCTCTGTGTCGATCATCGAGATATGGCTCCCATTCGTTTTTCTCTGCTCGTATGGTCTCTAGTCGTTCTTTGAGAGTCTTAAGGCGTGTCTCGAGCTGTTCTCGTGTCTGGTTATCCGGTTCGACCATAACAGTCATCGTCGTGTTCTGCCGGGAGGCAGGACTTGATGCTGTTACCGGTATGGATGTTTCTCCCAGGCTATGATTCGATCCGATACTGATCGTTGTTTCGAATATGCGGCTCGTTCCTGGTTGGATGATATGGCTTGTTGGTGTTATGTGGTCGATGGTCGAATCATCTGCTGTCAGTTCGGTCTTTTCTGCGATATCTCCGGTATTGAATACCTCGATCGCGATCGTCTCGGTGGTGCCTTGGGTGATATTGTATTGTGCGGTGGTTTCGATCGATAGTCCTGTCGTCAATGATCGGTTCAGTTCGAACTGGTGAGTCTCTACAGTGGACCAGTGCTGGGCCTTATCACGTGCCCGTACCGAAACAGGAACATAGCCGTTTTCACGGTCTTCGATCGGGATCTCGGTCGTGTATTCATCTGTATCGAAGCCTGTCTCTTCATGTGAGAGGGCAGTCCCATCACCTTCTCCTGGGTCATCTTCGATGAAGTACTCGACCCGGGTGATCTCTGTCGCATCATCGGTCGCCTCGACGGTCAGTTCGGGTGCTATGGTTGTCGGATCAGGGAAGACCGAGATAGTCTCGATCGTCGGTGCCGTATTGTCGAGTGTTATCTCACGTGTTTCACGTGCCTCATTCCCTGCTTCGTCCCGGACAACATAGGTGACAGATTGTTCGCCATCAGGGAGGTCTGTAGTATCGATCGTGTCTTCATATCGGTTGAACGCATCCTCATCCAGCTCATAGCTGTGATCGTCGATGATGAGTTCGGTCTCGGTGATCCCGGATTCATCATCTTCGGCCTCGACCCAGACATCGAGATCGTCCTGGTGGAGTTCACCGTCACGCAGTGAGGTCTCTTCGATCACGGGTTCGGTGCTGTCGACAGTGTATTCCCATTGATACTCTCGTTCCTCTCCACTAGTGGCTGTGATGGTTGCATCGATGGTCTGTGTTCCATCGCTCTGATGTTCTGTCGTATCATACGAGATATCATAGGTATTTCCATGCTCATGTTCATAGCTGAATCGGTTGAATGTGTGATCGACGGTTTTGTCATCATTGATGGTGAGCGTGGTCTCATCCCAGTCGATACCGGCCGGATCAGTGACACTGAGTTCGATTTGTGGTTGTTGATCATCGATTAGATCGTCTGGAGCTGGTTCCTCGATCAGTGGTGCTTCTGCAACATGGACGGTCCACGTTGTCGTTTGTGAATGATTATATGAATCTGCAGCAGTGATTGCAATCGTATTCTCTCCCCTGTCGAGAGTGATCTCCTCAGCTGTCAGTTCATCGTCACTGCCATCCCATTCGTATGGTGTTTCGTCGCCATTGATGGTGAGATCCAATGTATCTGTGTCTAGCCCGATACCTGCATCCTCGATGGTGGCTTCGATATCGGTCTCGAAGTGGGTCTGGTCTGTCGTGTCATCGGGCGGTGTCAGTCCGGTGATCTGTGGTGGTTCATCGTCGAAGTACAGTTCGGTATCATACGTGTCATCGGACACATTCAGCTGGAACGGACGATCCGCCGATGCTTTCGGTGTTGTCGTGAGATTGATGTAGAATGGATCGGCACCCTGTCCTGGATCGACGGTGAGACGATTAGTACTTTCAACGTCTTGGGCAACGGTGTAGGAACGATCACCGGTGACGCTGACAGAAACATCGCTGAAATCAAAAGCTCGTTCCTCATCGATCAGATACAAACGTTCGTCTGTCTGTATATCGGTGATCTTGAAGCTGAATGTCTGTTTGCCATCATCCCTATCAACAACTGATGGCGTTGCCTCGAACCCAGCGCTCGTGGCTGGTAGGATCAAAATGGCAAGAAGCCCAATGATCAATACTCGTGTCCGCATCGTTCCCCCGTCATCACAACATTGGGGCGTGTAGGTTTTTGTATATGGTGATGTGATCCTCGACCAAGCTATTTTTTAAGCATCTCTGTCGGACAGTTCAGTGGTACTGGGCCCGTAGCTCAGCTGGACAGAGCGACAGCCTCCTAAGCTGTAGGTCGTGGGTTCGAATCCCACCGGGTCCGTGTTCTCCTATCTATCGTCTCCGATATCGGCTATACTGAAAGCAGTACGGGTATTATATAAGAAAAGGGAACGAATATTGTTTGATGTACTTGAAAAAACGCATACTGGCAGTTTTGTTAGTTTCTTTGTTTGCTATGGGTCTAGCTTCAGGTCAGACAAATGCAACAGCCCCTGATTCTGATGGTCCGGGCCCAGGATTGATCACACCGGATTCTGCCCTCTATGGGTTGGAGGTAGCCTTCGATAATGTTCGTGTCAGTGTAGGTCTTTCATCGGCAGGTGGCATCGCCCAGGAACGTGCTGCAGAGGCACAGGCCATGATGCGGCAGAACAAAACACAGGCGATGCAGCGTGCAGCAGATGAAATGAGCAATATGGCAGAGCGCGCAACATCAGCAGATGCTGAGAAATTGCAGAAAGCAAGTGATGTTTTGCAGCGCGTGATGGATCAGGCGCCAGCAGATGCTCAGGAAGGGTTACAGCAGGCTATGGCTACTGTACAGAATCGAACAGCAGCGATCGGTGGTCCTTCGGAGAATGATGGTCCTGGTGGTAATATCACGCCGGAACCAGATGACCCACCATCAGATCAGAATCTGACATCGAATGAAACAGGGCAGCAGCCTGATGGCGAGTCGGCTCCGGTCCAGTAAGGGCGAACATGCCCTGTTCCATATCTTTTTATTTTTCTATGCGTTCGATGATATCAGCAAAGACTGCATCTATTGGTTGGCTGGCGTCGACAAGTGTTATATCCTCTTCAAGATCTTCAACCAGTTCCTGATATTGTATGACGACTTTCTGCTGAAAAGAAAGGTCTTCGAATATATTGCCGTCATGTCCGCGTTCACTGACCCGTTCCATACCTTCTTCTGCAGCGATATCTAAGATGACCGTCTGATCAGGGACGAGAGCGTGTTTGTTCAGTTCTTCTACCCAAGTCCGGTCAGCCCCGAGGATTGGTTGGTAGACAAATGATGAGTGATAGTATCGATCACAGACAACAGTCCGTCCCTTTTCAAGTCGGGGAAGGATTTCTTCTTCGAGATGGGCCATCCGGTCAGCTGCAAAGCCAAGTGCAATTGCTTCCGGCGAGAAGTCATCACCGGAGATCATCGTATCGACAAACTTGCCAATCTTGTTCCCAGATGGTTCATAGGTCCAGTGGGCATCGAGTTCATCTGCCAACTGTTTCGACTGGGTGGTTGTTCCGGCTCCGTCGGCGCCTTCGATCACGATGAATCGTCCTGGATAGTCCCTCGTTCGCATGACAGATGAGTTTGGCCGATGCATGTATATACCTGAGCCCGGAGCAGGGTCTGGTTTAAATACGTTCAGCCTTGATTAGGTATTATGCGATTCCTCAGTATCGTCCTTGTCGGTGTCGTTATCATCGGAATGGCTGGAACAAGCATGGCACAGGAGATCCAGAAGCCGGATAATGTTGATCCTGGTATGATAACACCATCATCCATATTATATGCGGTCGAACGCATCGTCGATACCTTCCTCTTACATCTTGGTCTGATTTCGGGAGGAGAGCTGGCGAATGAGCGAGCATCTGAAGCATATGTTATGTATGAACGTGGACAGTCTGATAATATGATTCGGGCCACCGCGAGTATGGCCCAGATCGTCTCAAACACGGGAGAAAAGGAGATCGATAAACTTTCCAGTGCACAGGAAAAATTAGCGTATTTGAATGCTGTTGCACCCGAAGAACGACAGATTAGCGTTGCGTTACAGGATCTTCGGAATCGAGTGACACAATTGAATGGGACAGAACGACAAATCCAGCCGGCAGAGCCTGATGATGAGGAGCAGGTAAATGTGTCGCATCAACTTCACATCCGTAATGATAGTTATTCTGAACAGGAGATAACCGTTGCTCCGAACGAAGTGATCCAGATCACCAACAATGATGTGTACCGGCACAATATCCGTAATGATCGAGTGGTTATCGATAAGGACGTTGGGCCGAAAGAAAGCACCACGGTCAGGTTCTATCGTGAAGGGACATTTGAATTATCATGTGTCTATCATGATGATGAACATGTGAGAATCCATGTCACCGAATAAAGGGTGTTTTTAAGGCAGTGGTGGCAAGCATCATGCTATGACGGTCATCGTGAAGCGTGATGGTGAGATGGAACGGTTCGATGAAAAGAAACTGTATGCGACGATCTTCCGTCCAGCACGTGAGGCCGGCTACGGGAAGAAAAAGGCCGAAAAATTCGCCGACCATATTACCGATCAGGTGACGATATGGGCAAATGGACAGGAGGACCAATGTGTAACCTCCGATGAAATCAGAGACAAGACACAAGAGCTTCTCGAAGAACAGGATGAGGCGATCGCCCATCGGTACGAATTAGGTAAAGAAGATTAATCCTGCAGTTTCAAATCGACTAGATCAAATATTTCCTCGAATAATGTGTCGTAGAAAGATTCGATAAATCTGTCATCGTCATATGCTTGTTCATATAGTGAACAGATACCATGGATGGCTTTTGCGGTTTCAGGGATATTGAGTTCATAACATTCCTCGATCTGTTCCTGCATCCGTTTGGCACGTTCATTGTCGTGTTTCTTGAACGGTAACCAGGCTGGTGTCAGTTGCAGTTCGAATGCGACGGCTTCTTTGATCTGGGTAATGCTGGTCTCATCTTGATAGAACCGTGGAAGCGGACAGTAGCTGTCTATCCCTAATTGGTGATAGTAATATTCTGCCAGCTCATCACCGAACCCGGCCTCGATGATATCCGTATTAGCATGGATATCTTTCAGACAGAAGACCGCAGTCGAGACAACATCACGGAGGAAATCGATGGCTTCATCTTTGGTCATCTCATAGTTGGCTAATCTATTCAATACGAGATCTGAATACTGTGTCGAGGCATCTTCGATTTCTTCCTCCAGACCTGTTTCACGATGAACGGCATGGATGACTTCGTGGGCGATCAATCCTTTCAGTGCATCATCGTTGTCTTTCAAGAACGGATCATCGATTCGTATGATGATAATGTCGATATCATTGACGGTGAAACTTGAGGATGATTTTCTTCTACATGCTTCTTCGAGGAGTGAACGTGGTTGGATGTCCGTCGTTCCGATCACATTCTCGGGTGAGTCCGGGTCTTCGTACACGAGGAAAACGAATGGGTCTGGAAGCGGACTGAATTGTTCGGTCACGGTCTCGATATGCTGCTGATACCGGCTTTTCTCTAGCCCATCTTCGATATGTATTTCCATCATGTGTACAATCGGACTGCTGACATAAAAAATCGTGACCGCCGCTACCGTGGAGCATAAAAAGATGCGAGCACGAAGTGTCTAATACAAAGGTGTAATAGAGGATGCGATCAGCCCGTCAAATTTCGTCTGAACGATTGGCGCGTACGGATTATGTATCAGCCCAGATTGATGAACCAGTAAGCAAAATAAAAGACAAGATGGAGGCTGAGAATATACGTGAGATTCCTGTTCTCGATGATAGTCGATACGAAGGCATGATAAGTTATCGGGAACTTGTAGAAAATGTCCATACCGATCCAACATCTGTCAAGGCAGAGACGGTCATGCGTCAAGCACCAGAGGTTGAGGCAGGGAAAAACATGATCGAACTAGCCCGGTTACGGAACGATGCCGGTGTTCGTCGCTTCGTCATGACTGAGGGCGATCGATTGAAAGCAGTCGTCGGTGAAGAAGATATCGTGTATCCGTTGGCTGAAGGGGTTGAAGAGCTTCAAGGTGTTTCTGTTGGCGATCTCATGACCCGCGATGTCATCAAAGCAAACGAGGATGACAAACAGGATCATGTTGTCTCACTCATGCGGGATCATGGTATCTCTCGTGTTCCCATCCTCGATCGGAACGGCCGACTGGCAGGTATCGTTTCAAGTATGCAGACGCTTCGGGCCATGGTACCACGTGATCAGATGACGCGTGGTGAGGTCGTTGGCGATAAGGATGACATGTCAAAGATTACAGCAGAGGAACTGATGGATATCTCCCCTGTGACGATCAATGATGCATCAAAAGGAGTCATCGATGCTATATCGATGATGGAAGAGCGGGGAGCACGTGAGGTTATTGTTGTTGACGATGATGAACGTCCTGTTGGTCTCTTAACACTGAAAGATGTTCTAGATTATCTTGCCAGTCTCGAAGAGACGAATGCGGTCCTTGTGAATCTTGTTGGTGTGCAGACAGAGAGCCAGAAACAGGCTGTCAATGACAAGATTCAGAGTGCGGTCCAAGGCAAGCTTGGCCGTGTCGTCACGCCGAATGAGATCAAGCTCCATGTCAAGGCGTATGAGGAAGAAGGAACACAGAAGAAATACTCGATCAATGCGACACTATTCTCTGAGATCGGTGCAACGCGAGTCAACAAACATGGTTGGGATCTGTTGACACTCGTTGATGAAGTGATCGATGGCCTCTATGAGCGGGCTAGTGAGACAAAACAACGTCAGCGTGATCGTGAACGAGGTAAGTAGTCTATTCGTTCATCTCGGGCAATGTATCCGTGATGAACTCGATCACATCACTATCGCGTGGGATTGAAAAGTTACTCTTATAGCGTCGACTCCCATCATCGGCGAAATACCCTCGTGTTAAGGAAAGGAAAATATTTTCACCATCTTCCGAGATTGCACGTTTACGAGCAACTTCGATGAACTCGTTACCAAATGTTATCTCTTCACTGTCAATCGTCTCGAACTCGACCATCGTACCACTACTAATCACTGTGAGGAGGGGTCATAAAAAGACGTGGTCTATTCGTAAGATGTCACATTTGCAGGCACACTGATAACATTTAATGCAATATCGTGGTCCAATGAGGAATCAAGACTATCTTTCAAGGCATTTTGTTCTTCCGATGCGTTGATAGCGACGATTTCTATAGAAATAGTGTTACGCTGTATCTGTATGTCTTTAGAAATGATTGGCCCCGAGATATGTGTCGTGATCTGGTTATTCACAGTGTTCTGGACACCGACATTCTGATAGTTGTGGTACGAGACAATAGCCAGGGGAGTACTGATAATCAATAAGGAGGTGACCGAGACCATCACGGCAGTTCTTAGTTTTTCTTCCGAGACTTTTTTCCGATAATACGTGGACGGGGCAACGCCCATAAACTTGAATGTGAGAGATCCAGCCAAGATGATGCTGATCACGTTCGTGACGAGGACGATCATTACATTGAGGAAGAGATCGAGATCGACCATCCCGAGGCTCATACCGGCAACAGCCGATGGAGGGACCAGAGCGATCGCTACAGCAACACCTGCAAGTGTCTCTCGGGCTTCCGTCATAAAGGTCAGTGAGGTTGCAGCTCCGACAAACAGTGAAAGTGCTATTGGAAGAAGACCTGGATCTGATACCATATACATGAGCTCGTTCGCCGAGATAGGGAGCGGTAAAGTGATGAGAAACGATATCAGGATTGAAAAGAGGATGCTGAATGCACTGTAGAGAATACTTTTCTGTATGAGTGTCCTATCCCCAATCACGAGTCCAAAAGAAGATGCTATAAGTGGTGAAAGCATAGGAGCAATCATCATCGCTCCAATTACGATAATAACATTGTTGAGGATCATCCCAAATGCTGCAATACTCGAAGCCAGCGCGATCAACATCCAAGAGGCCTTTGTAAATGTGGCAAATGAGATCGCTTTCGAGTACATCTCCTGTACTGAGAGAGTCTCACTTCCTCCTTGTGCTTCTTTTCCTTTCTCGATGATCGCCGATTGTTTCAACACTCGGACAGTCAGTTCCCCACGATCCAAGTCTGTGATGCCTTTCAGATCCTCGCTCAATGCATCGATATCTGGTGAATCAATAGTGAGATTGAATTCGATGTATTTGTTGTCATCTTTTTCTATCTCCTGCTTTGAGATATCGTCACTGTATTCTTTGAGCACCTCTTCGACGAGATCGGCACCGTCTGCAGGGACCTCCACCTCGATATTTTTCATCGATATCTACAGATGTGCGCTGGCTATTGATATGCATTGGTCCGCCGCCGGCAGTTTTAATAATCGAGACAGGCAATCATAATGGTACAATGACCGAAGATTGTGCAATCTGTGGGAGCGAGACCCGCGAAGAAGAAATCGATCCTGAAAAAAAAGAACGGTTGATGAAAGACAGTGATCACCTCGAGGGAGAGGAAATACACAAGGTCGTCTGTGAGAATTGTGGCCACACGGCATATGTTCGAAAGAACTAGAGCCCTAGTAGGTCTTCGACCTTTTCTTCGATATAATCTTGATGCTCGTCAAGGAATGATTCTGAATAGCCTTTCTCTCGCATATGATCTTTGACACGATTGATCGCCCGAGTCTTGATCCGTCGTTTCTTGAATGCTCGGTTGCTCGCCAGCTGCTGTTCATCGATCGTCGGGTTTGGTCGTTGTTTCTCGCGTCGTTTGATCGTGACCTGTTTTTCGGAGGTATCGTCCTCTGTCTCCATCGCCCTGATTCGGTCTGTGATGAAATCGATATCCTGCAATGACTGTTTCAGATAGTCATGCGTCTCTGGGAAGCTATGATGCATTCGCTCGATGTCAAGGCTATTCCGGACAACGGGATCGCTGTCTGTCTCCTCTGTATCTGGTGAGATATCCACATCTCCTTCTTCATGTACGAAACTGTATCCCTCTTGTTCATCCCAATTGCTGCCTGTTTCTCCCATTCCTGTGTCACGTTGCTCACTCGCAATATAAAACGTTTTAAACTTCCTCGATGGATGGCTGATAGTGATTCATAATGGGAAACAATATACACCCGGATCAACGTGTGGCGGTGATGGTCGATGTGCAGAACATGTACTACTCCGCCAAGAATCTATATGATACCAAGGTGAATTTCAAGAATCTCTTGGATACGGCAGTAGCAAACAGAGAACTTGTACGGGCTCTTGCATACGTTATCAAGGCTGATACAAATGATGAAAGTAATTTCTTCGAAGCACTTCGGAAAATCGGTTTTGAAGTCCGTATCAAGGAGCTGAAGGAATTCAAAGGTGGCCAGAAGAAAGGTGACTGGGATATGGGTATGGCGATCGATGCGATCAAGATCGCAGATAAGATCGATACGCTTATCCTCGTTACTGGCGATGGCGATTTCCGGAGTCTGGTCGATCACCTCCGTGCTCGTGGTGTTCGCGTTGAAGGAATGTCATTTGGCAGATCAACAGCCAAAGAGCTGAAAGAAGGCGTGAACAACTTTATTGACATGGAGGATAAAAAGGACCGAATGTTGATATGACCGATCACGAGGACACGACCGGACAGGCGGACACCACCTATCCACTTCGGTGGCGGGCTGTCTCTGTACTGACATCATTCCCAGTGATCCTGTCATTGACAATTGTGACAGTGGTCCTTTCAGTACAGGGTACAGGCAGTACAGCCCGTCTGTTCGGGGGTGTGCTTTTGTTCTTCTTCATCGCATTACCTGGGATAGCGGGCGCATTCCTGTATCTAACAGGCCGTGTTTCAGATCTTGAGATCCGTGATCGTCATGAACGTGAACCGATCTTGATTGTTGGTATGATTAGTTCGTTAGTAGGTGTCTATATCCTGTATCTGATCAGTGCGCCAGAAGCATTGTTCCGTCTCGGTGTTTTACAGTTATTGATGCTAATCATCATCTTCTGGATCAATGGCTTTTGGAAAGTCAGTGTGCATGCTATTTCGTGGGGCTCGGCATTGCCGCCGATCTTTGTCTTTACACCGCTGATCGGTGTTGCTATGACACCGTTTGTCTTCCTGATGGCAATGTCACGGTTCAGACTTGACTGTCACACGTTCTTACAGGTGATTGTCGGGTTTGGGGTCGGGGCCCTCATTTCTGGTGTGTTGTTCGTTCCGTTTCTCTGACACAACCTATTTCAAATCGGTTCCAATAATTGTACAATGAGAGGATCAGCAGTGACAGCGATATCGACCGATGCACTCAGGAAAGAATATGGTGATGTGGTGGCCCTTGATGGTCTTTCTCTATCTGTTGAGGACGGTGAACTCTATGGCCTTCTTGGGCCGAATGGGGCAGGCAAAACCACGATGATCGAGATTCTAACAGGGCAGATCAAGCCGACAGCAGGAACTGCTTCTGTTCTTGGCACAGATCCGGTACTCGATCCGGTCGGTGTCCGAGAAAAGGTTGGTATTCTTCCGGAGCGTGAAGATCCACCGAGTTTCCTGACTCCACGAGAATATTTCGAGTTCGTCTGTGATGTGCGAGATGTCGATCATGATACTGCACCGATCGATGCATGGGTCGAACGGGTAGGCCTTGAAGATAAGATGGATACCTTGAACAAAGACCTCTCGAAAGGAGAGAAACAGAAAGTGATGATCGCCCAGACCTTTCTCCATGAGCCAGAACTGGTCTTTATCGATGAGCCCCTGATCAATCTTGATCCGGTGATACAGGAACGGGTCAAGTCATTTTTTGAATCATATCGTGACGATGGCAACACGATCTTTCTCTGTACACATGTATTGAGTCTGGCAGAGGAGCTCTGTACGAAAGTCGCAATCATTGAAAATGGTCGTCTCGAGGCCGAGCATGATGCTGATGAACTTCGTGACGCCGATGATGGTCTTGTCGGCATGTTCCTCGATGAGGTGGAGTGATGCGTCTACTCTGGCGGATGATCAAAGAAGAATGGCGAACCCATTCGGAACTGTTCGGATCGAAGAAGTTCGGATTACTGCCGGTACTGCTTTTAGGGATGAATGCCTTTATCGCGTGGTTCCTGGTCGATACGGCATTCAGCCAGACCGATGTTGCCCTGTTCGTCCATGCGCTTGTGTTTTTCATGGGGATGAATGTTGGAACCATTGGGCTCGTGGGTCGTGATGCTTTGAAGAACCTCTTAGGTGAAGCGAATCTCTTGATCTTTTCATCACGGACACTACCTATTTCACAGACACGGATATTACTCGTCTTTGTCATCAAAGATCTGATATACTACACTTTTCTGTTTATTCTACCGATTGTCGGCGGTGTCGCGGTTGCGTACAGCTATCTTGGCCTCCCAATGGGCCAGGTCGGGTTGATGTTGATCACGGTCCCGGGTATGTTCTTGTTCGCTGTAGCAGTCAGTTTCCTTGGTGCTGTCTTGTACCTTCGTGGGCGTGTTCCATTTCTTATCGGACTGGCGGTCGCTTCTGGTCTCTTCATGGTGTTCAGAGCAGGGCTTGTTGAGTTCACACCGCTTGCCCTTTTCTTTGAACCGACGATGCGAACGGCGTTCTTCGGCTTCGTTCCGATCGTGGTCTTACTGATGCTTTCGGCTGTCCTCTTCGGGACGGAGCACCGAAAGGCACGGACTGCACGTCCGTTGTACCCAGCGATCATGGACAAGACACCATCGATCTCGTTCCTCGGGGCAAAGACGGTCCTCGATATCATCCGGAGCAGTGGCAATGTGTTCAAACTGGTGTTTTCCCAACTTGTCGTCTTTGCATTTTTCGTCTATCTCATCGAATCGATATCCTTTTTGCGTATCTTCGTGGATGCGCCGGGTGCATCGTTTGCTGTATTGATGGCTCTTGCCTCGGTTTCGGTGTATAACTGGGTCAATCGGTTCGATCGGCTTTCCTCGTATCTGATCTTGCCTGTCGATGAGGCCGGTGTCCTCGGGGCGAAGATGAAAGCATTCCTGTACCTGGCGATACCGAGTTCCTATCCATTCGTGATCGCCAGTGGCGTGATGTTCGGATGGGAGGGAATGGCCCTTGGTCTGTTGGTTCTTCCGCTTTTGATAATCTACATGGGCGGAATAACAGCATATATGGCAGGAATGGAACCGAACAAGATGTTGCTGGATGTCTGGACATTCACATTGTTTGGAGCCGCGACCAGTATCGTGATCGTGCCGGCCTTTATCCTTTCGATCCTTTCAGCAGAATATAGTGGTGCTGCGATCATCCTTTTCGTGCTCAGTGTCTTTGCGGCAGGGACCGGTGTTGGACTGTTCAAGCGAGCAAAGAACAAGCGACGTCATGACTCGTCCTGATCGGTACCCTGTTCCTGTATCTTCCGAATCGCATCCTGTAGCTCTTCCATCTGATCATTGATCTCATTGACCTTGTTACGTGCCTGTTGGTGTTTTACAGGATAGCGATCTGCCTCACCGGATTCTTCCAGGTCTTCGAGTTCCTCTTCGACCTTCTCGATCTGATCGTTCAGTTCTTGCAGGATCGCACGGTACCGATTGACCTCATCTGCCATATGGGTCCGAGCGGATTTGAACCGCTGCCCTCCACCTCGTGAAGGTGGCGTCCTAACCAACTAGACCACGGACCCGGGCCGCTGTGATATGTGGAACGGGCTGTTATACATGTACTGGATGAGGGTCCGGGACGGATATTTAAGAGACTCATCACCGGCGATCACCCTATGACCGAGCAGGCACCACCACTCCGGTTCGAGACACCGGGCAGTGAGACACTGCAGTTGGCAGAACAGCGGGCAGCGACCTATTTCCAACCGAAATATTCCCGCCACGCATCTGAACGTGTCGCTGATGAGATCAGGGCAGCATATGATATGGCAACAGATGAGGATCCGCCACGTCCTGCGTTTCTAGCCATCCAGGACTGGGTCGAACTGTTCCCCAAAGGATCACATGCGGCCGGTGTTGCCTTCGAGACATACGATGAGCTGGAGCATATCCTGACCGATGGACGGGCGACGCTGCGATTTACAGCGTATCATGATGACCTTGATCCGCACAGTATCGATATTGAGAAGGTCGGAACAGGCCTTGCCGCCCTTGATATCCGGATGACCGATCTCAGGACCCGAGAAGAATTCGAACAGTACTGGTTCGAGTGGGAGCGGGTATGGAACAGTGAGGCAGGGATGGGTGATGATCCTGTCTCGCTGTACACTGAAGATGTGGATCTTGCCCTTGAAGACCCACAGTACGCATTATCGACCCTTGAAATGATACAGGAGACGGTTAAACGAGATCAGCGATTTTCGATCGAGGGATACAATATATCACTACCACAGGATGGAACATCGGTCGAACAGATCGATGACGGGTTGCGAGCACGAACTGATGGGCTAGAGATGCGAACGAATCATATCGAACTATTCGCGCGGTACCAGCCCGATGACGAGACTGAGCGGGTAGAGGACCCGATCACTAATACAACACAGCAGAGACATCCTGAGGAACGAGAAGTGAGTCTTGGTATCGGTAATTATGGCTATCTGGCTGAAGATCGAATTGGTGCATTCCCATACATGATGCAGCATGGTCGAGATGATCCATTCGATGGGCTCTATGAGTTAGAGGCTGCACTCGAAGACAAGGGTCTTGATCCGTATGTCCCAGCTATCGAGACGACTCCCACGTGATGAGACCATTTCATAAATATTAACCACGGATAGTTCATATCGGATGCGTTTTTCAGATCTATTCAAAAGCCGTGATGAACTAAATCTCCTGGATGGTCCGATCGGGCGCAATCTCTTTTTCCTCTCACTTCCGATCGTGATAACGAACCTGTTACGGACAGCCTATAATCTCGCCGATACCTTCTGGCTGGGCCGTGTTGGAGAGGATGCCCTGGCTGCGATCACCTTTGCATTTCCCATCGTGTTTTTACTCATCTCAGCAGGGATCGGTCTCGCGGTCGCAGGAAGTGTGCTAGTCGCTCAGCATGAAGGGAAAGGTCATAAGAAAGGTGCTGAATATGCAGCATCTCAGACAGTTGGGTTCGGGCTCATTGTCTCGTTGGTCCTCGGTATCCTCGGTTATTTCGTGGTCGGGGATATCGTCTCGCTTCTTGGTGCACGGCCAGCGGTGGCTGCGATGGCGACATCGTATCTCCAGGTCGTTTCGCTCGGTCTTGTGTTCATGTTCGGTTTCAGTATTTTTATCGCCCTCATGCGGGGCTATGGCGATACGGTTACGCCGATGCTGTTGATGCTTGTGACAGTCATCTTCAATATCATCCTCGATCCGTTTTTCATCTTTGGCTGGTGGATCTTCCCTGAGCTTGGAATCACCGGTGCTGCAATCGCGACGATAGCGTGTCGTGCCTTTGCCACGATCGCAGGTCTCATCATTCTGGTGACCGATCTCAGAGGGGTGAAGATCCATTTCCATCATGTGATGCCGGAATTTGACTTTGTGAAAAAGATCCTCCGGATCGGTGTGCCCGCATCGGTCGAATCGATGGGTACAGCACTTTCTGTCAATATCATGGTCGCGATCGTTGGATTATTCGCGAACTCAGTGGTGGCTGGCTTCGGTATCGGTATCCGTATCTTCTCTGTCGTGTTTCTTCCAGCCGATGCGATGTCTCGTGGTGTTGAGGCTATGACGGGTCAGAACATCGGTGCCAAAAACTTTGGTCGTGCCCGAACGATCAACATTGTCGCTGCAAAATATACCTTCCTCATCCTGCTTGGGATCGGGGCAATCTGTTTCATCTGGGCAGAACAGATCATCGGTGTCTTTTCAACGAATCCATCAGTGATCCAGCCCGGCGCACAGTTCCTCCGCTTCGTGGCACCGACATTCGGGTTCCTCGCTATCATCAGAGCATTCATGGGTGGTTTTCGAGGGGTCGGTAAGACGATCTATGCAGCAGCCATCTCGATAGCCTTTGTCGGGGTATTCAGGATCCCGATAGCCTACATCGGTGCGATCGACTATGGCCCGGTAGGTGTATGGATCTCGTTCCCTGTCTCGATCATCCTCGGGGCTATCATGGCTACGGTTTTGTTCTACTGGGATAATTGGGATGCGACGCTGGTCGATGAGGAAGACAGTACCGCGGTATAACACCGTTATACCCCCATGTAGTTACCACGAAATGATAAAAAATTCCTACAATGATTGGTCGTTATGACCGAGGACTGGATCAGGTCTGTTGATATCGACGATCTCTACGAGACTGATCAGCTTGCAGAACTCGTGGAAACGTCTCGACATGCTCCTGTATTCCGGAACTATGATTATGTCCGTACTGCCGATGATACGGTGTTTCTGCTCCATGGTGATCGGCAGAACAATGGTGAATTACGCGGCTTCCCGATCTATGTATCGGATGAGGAAGGTGATCGCAATATAGATGGTAAAGCATACCGCAAACAGCCCCTCAAAGACGCAGTGGAGACTGATCATGCTGGGATCGAACCTGATCCGGTCGAACGTGGTGTCTACCGCTTTCCGGTCGAGTTGGTACAACAGCGATGGTCTCCATATGAGGATCGTGATACAGTCCGAGATCGATTAGATGACAATGAGTATCGTGCGTATGAACAGGTCGCTTCGGTACTGGAGGCACATGGTGCCGATCACATGTTGATCGGGTCTCAGTATCTCGGTGCGGAGACAGCGGATTCAGATGTCGATATCGTGGCTCTGCTTGATGATAACCGGATGCGGGCGATCGAAGATGATCTGTTCGCACGCGAGGATATGGATGTGGAGAATGTCTCGTATTCACATACAGAAGCGATCAGTAGACGCCGTGCAGGATCGGCGCCAAGTTACAAGATGGATGTTTTCCGTAACAGACGTGAGGTCCCTCGGCCACAGATCGATGGTATCTCGGTCGATCTTCTCTCGATGCAGGACCGCCCGTTGACGTCGTTTTTCCTGCCGTCTGTCTATGAGAAAGGGACTGATGTGCGTTCGCTGTCGGCAACGGTGACTGATGCTGAATGCGGTCACTGTGTCCCGTCGGTCTATGAGATCGATGTATCGGGTCGGGACAAAAAGGGACGTGATCACGTTGGCCGGTATGACTTGATCTCGTTCCTGCCTACGTATCGTGACAGCCTCGAGGAAGGGGACAGAATCACGGTTCGTGGGCGCTGGTTCGAGGACGAAGACACGGTCTATCTCTCAGATACGGAGCAATATGGCACCTCGTATCTGTTGAAAAACAGTCGTTTGATACGTAATGATAGGGAGCCAGACCGTCTTTCGATGTCATATACTGTCGAATCAAAGCGTTGAGAAACTGTTCATGTGCTCGAAAGTTTCTTACCTCAGATTTGTCTGGAAAAAGAAAGGGGTGTTGCGACTCGATATGGACTCGCGGGGATTTGAACCCCGGGCCTCTTCCATGCCAAGGAAGCGTTCTGCCAGGCTGAACTACGAGCCCTGAATCGTAGATGAGTTATAGAGGGTGATGGTTAAAAACCCTTCTCTGTCTCACAAGACCGCATCTGCTGCTGTCGGTGGTGACTGGACGGCCACGATCTTCAGGTGGCCTTCGATCGTGTGATGATCAGTACCGATATAGACCACATCATCGGGTTCGAGTTCGATGATCCGTTCCCCCAGATCGATCTGGCCATCCCCTTCGACGATATAATAGGCCGTCTCACTGTCTGGTGTGTTCTCGTGGCTACCATCAACAGTCATGATGCTGAGTGAAAATGGCGCATCGTCTTTGAGAAAATGCTCCAGCACGGTACTGGTATCCGGTTCGACGGTCTCACTATCGGTTCGCTTCAGTTTCATTCCAGGTCGACCTCGTCTGCTGATTCGACCCCGTCGTCACCGAGTTCGACAGCAAACGCTTTCCGTGATTCGATGGTCGCACAGTTGAAGACCTCGGTCTTCATGAGGTGATACTGGCCGAATGATTCATGGATGTGGCCACAGAACCATGCTGCCGGTTTTGTCTTCAGAATAAGCTCTCGGAAGCCGGCAAAGCCTGCCCTGTTCCCTGAGACAGTAGCATCACCTAATCGTTCAGGTGGGTAATGTGACATATAGAGCAGTTTGCGATTATCGATCCCATCAGCCCATTCGATCATCTCGTCGACGAAGTCATCGGGAAAGACTGCACCGATCAGTCCGATCTTTATGTCTTTGCCAAAATCGATCTGTGCATAATTATACAGGTCCTCGTATTCATCATTGCCTGGTGGTTCGAAGTTGAAGTCCCAGTTACCGGTACAGGCGATCGATGGGATTTCGGTCTCATCACGGACACGTTCGAAATCATCCGGTGTCACGAAGTCACCAGGTGCGATAAGAACGTCATAGCTACCACTGTTGGCTTCCTCGATTACAGCCTCTAGCAGATTTTCGTCTTCATGGAAATCTGCTGCAGCGAGTATTCTCATTGTATCTCCTCTTCGACCGTGGTGCATTTAAAAATGCAGCATGGACCCTCCGGGGTTCGAACCCGGGACCGCCGCCTTTCGCAAGGCAGCTCCAGGCGTATGTTGTGTGATGATATACTAGAGCTGTCCGTATAAGGACGGTGCTCTAACCAACTGAGCTAAGGGTCCGGTCCTGATCGGTCTATGACCAGTGTGTACACAATCGTCTGGAAGTATTTTAAACCTCTCATATACATGAGGAGACCACACGTTGGGTCCTGGTGTCTGCCACGTGCTGCCATCTACGACCGATTCCGTTCTTTTGAACTGCTGATTTAAAGTTTGAAAATTGTTTTGTAAAGAAAAGAGAAATCAAGTTCCTTTATCGTGCTTCTTTGCATGAGAAAGCTATTTTTCCAATAGTCGCCGTCAGTTCAGGTTGGTTCTCTTGTCGGGTAGTGTTCTATCACCACATAAAACCCTCCTTATCAGTATCATCGACCATGTTCGCGATCAAGGGGAGGGGTCCTCAATCGAAGGTTTAAAAGGTTTAGACTCCAGCTAACTGTTATTCTGAAGGTAGTTTCAGAGGTGAATGAACAATGTCACAACTAGGAGGACAACCGATTTTTATCATGTCAGAGGATGCAAGTCGTCAAACTGGAAAGGATGCACAAGAAAATAACATCAGTGCCTGCAAGGCTGTAGCAAATGCTGTCAGGACCACGCTTGGTCCGAAGGGAATGGACAAGATGATGGTCGATTCTATTGGTGATCTCGTCGTAACTAACGACGGTGTAACGATACTAGACGAAATGGAGCTCGAACATCCGGCCGCCAAGATGATGGTCGAAATCGCACAGACCCAGGATGAAGAGGTCGGCGATGGAACGACCACAGCGGTCGTGATCGCTGGTGAGCTCCTCCGTAAGGCAGAGGATCTCCTTGATCAGGATATCCATCCGACAGTCATCTCGTCCGGCTATCGACTGGCCAAAGAACGCGCTATCGATGTCCTCGATGATGTCGCACAGGATGTCAGCTTCGATGACAAAGAGAGTCTCCGATCGGTCGCAAAGACCGCGATGACTGGTAAATCAGCCGAATCATCGAAGGAGTATCTGTCAGATATCGCTGTGGATGCTGTCACAAGTGTTGCACAGGAAGGTGATGATGGATATGAGATCGATCGTGATCTCATCAAGATCGTCAAGAGCCAGGGTGGCTCAGTAGACAATACTGAGCTGGTCGAAGGTGTCGTCATCGATAAGGAAAAGGTCCATCCCGACATGCCATCGGATGTCGAGGAGCCGAAGATCGCTCTGTTGAATACGGCGATCGAGGTTCAAGAGACCGAAACATCAGCAGAAATCCAGATCAACGATCCGTCCAAGCTACAGGACTTCGTCGATCAGGAAGAAGAAAGCCTGCGTGAGATGGTATCAACCATCAAGGAAGCAGGTGCAGATGTCGTGTTCTGTCAGAAAGGCATCGATGACATCGCCCAGCACTTCATGGCCAAGGAAGGCATCACAGCCGTCCGACGTGTCAAAAAATCCGATATGGAGAAGCTGGCGAAGGCAACTGGTGGTTCTGTTGTCAACAGTCTCAATGACCTCGAGGCAGCAGACCTCGGTAATGCTGGACGAATCCGGCAGCATGATGTCTCCGGTGACAGTATGATGTTCATCGAAGGCATCGAAGATGCTCAGTCGGTCACCATCCTTGTCCGTGGTGGCACCGAGCATGTAGTCGATGAAATCGAGCGTGCTTACGAGGATGCCCTCGGTGGAATCGCCGCTGCACTCCGTCATGGTAGTGTCGTCGGTGGCGGTGGCGCAACAGAGGTCGAAGTGGCCAAAGAACTCAAAGATTATGCTGATTCAGTCGGAGGCCGCGAGCAGTTAGCGATCACGGCCTTTGCTGAAGCACTAGAGGTCATTCCACGGACCTTGGCAGAGAATGCTGGCCTCGATCCGATCGATATCCTCGTCGATCTGCGGAACCAGCACGAATCTGGCAATGTCTGGGCTGGTATCGATGTGATGACAGGTCAGTCAGAGGATCTGTTCAACAAAAGCGTCGTCGAACCGACCCAGACCAAGACACAGGCAGTTCAGTCAGCATCAGAGTCTGCTGAATTGATCCTGCGGATCGACGATGTCATCTCAGCATCAGGCTTTGATGGTGGCTCAGATGAAGGACCTGAGGCACCTGGTGCCGGTGCTGGCGGACCGCCTGGCGGTATGGGCGGTATGGGTGGCATGGGCGGGATGATGTAGTCCCGCTTCCCTCTTCTCTTTTTCTTTTATTCTCACACTATCTATCTCTAACTGTCCAGAACGTATCGGCTGGCTGTGTTAGGAAAACTTATTTATAACATCTTAGGAAATGCACATTCGAGGTCTTCAACCTAGGTTGATACTAATGGCTGACGAAGTCGAACTCCCCTCTGGCGATGATTCTGACGAGTATGAGATAATTCCAATGGGGCCTGTGCGGAAGCTTGAGAAGCGTATTGATGAACTTGAGAAGAAAAAAGCTGGCGCAGGTGGCGGATCGGGCGGCAATGAAGATTTCGTCCGTGATATCCTCGACATCATGAAGGCCAATCAGAAAATCGTCAATGACATGGTGGAGTCGACTGATCAGCTCCATAATTCTGTCCAGAGTCTGACAGGCAAGATGGATACGGTCATCGAGAACATGAATGAATTCATGGAACTGCTTCAGCAAGCGTCCGAAGCGTCACTGGAGGAAGATGTTTCACAGAATATCGGTGAGAACGTTGTCAATCCGATTGCCGATCGGATGAATGAGCTCCATGAGACTAACCAGAAAATGCTTGAAGGTCTCGGCAAAATCGATGAAAGTCTCAATAAGCTAGATAAACGGATGAAGCGTATGTATGCGTCACAGCGTAGTGGATCGAGTTCGTCTCGATCACGTCAGCGACAGAACAGAGGAAATCAACAATAGGTGATAGAGATGTTTGATAACGCAAAGAAAGGAATCACACCGGTTATTGCTATTGTATTGCTCCTTATGATGACAGTTGGAGCAGTGGGAGGAGCCTATGCATGGTTCAGCCAGATCATCCAGGATGCACAAGATACTGCAAATCAGGACCTTGAAAGTGAGATGAACATGTTCGGTCTTGAATGTTATAATCCATCCGGCGGTGGAGATGGAATCGTGAAGGTATTCCTTGAAAATACAGGAGGAGTTGCTGTGAAATTCCAACCAGTGGATATGATTATCTTTGATGGACCGACTGGTGAGCGTGCCGTTGGGCTATCGCAACTAGATCTCGAGATGAGCGAGGGCCGTCGTGGCGATGATCCGAACGTCGATGAAGTTGATGAAAATCCAGGCGACCTCCAGCAGGACGCTCGAGATCCTGATGATCTTGCAGGCTATAAGATCACGACTGGAGGAACATTTGAAGACAATCGGCAGTATCAGGTAGAGTTCCGTTTCGACGAACCTGAAATGTCAGTGAGTGAAACCTGTACTGCAGAGGATCGAACCTAATAATACACGGGTTACAACAATGAACACAAAGAAAGGAATTACACCGGTTATTGCAATCGTGTTGCTCCTTATGATGACAGTTGGAGCTGTCGGCGGAGCCTACGTTTGGTTCTCCGATATCATCGATCAGGCACAGAACACTGCCGATCAACAGCGAAACACTGAACTGAATGTCTACAATGCTCAGTGTTCGAATATGAGTGGAACATTTGTGGCAGAGTTCTGGGTCGAGAACACCGGCGATCGACAGGTCGATTTCTCGGTAACCGATGTCTTGATCTATGATCAATTCACCGGCGATCGGGTCGTTGGACTTGGTGAACGCGAAATGGACTTGACAGATATGAGTACAAGTCAGCGTCCATCAGCATACGATTCGAGCGATCACGATGATGCACCTACTGATCCAGGTCAAGTTTCTGGATATAATCTGTCGATGGGAACGGACTTTGATGCCGGTCAGTACGAGATCCGTCTCCGGTTCTCGAACAACGATGTGACGGCTTCGACAGAATGTCAGCTCGATTAAAAGGGAGGGCCCTGATGTACGGTCCTCTTTCTTT
>JALIDO010000004.1 GCA_022865265.1 Candidatus Nanohalarchaeota archaeon QJJ-5 | reverse complement strand
TGGGATACGGGTGTTCATCGGTAGGGTCTGTTGTGTGGTGTCTCGGAGCGATATTTAAGTGCTCTGTCTCAGAAATCCTCAAGGGTGGTCTGGTTCTTCTTCAACGACCGGGCCGTAAACCCGTGTTCTTTCCGTAGATGGCTGGCAAGGGCGTCACTGAAGCCATGCTGTGTGTATATCACGTCAGGATCGACCTGTTCTGCCAGCTCGATCAGATCATCGAAGTCACAGTGGTCAGAAAGAGGGAATCCGGTATCGATACCACGACGATGGATGTAGCTGTCATCGGCGGCCCAGCCTGAGAAGCCGGCTGTCGTGGCATCGAGTCGATCTTCTAGGTCTTTTATCCAGTCTTTCCGAGAGAGCCGCGATGGGAAGACTACAATGCTGTTCTCGAGTTGATCTTTGTTCTCCTTGTATGGCTCGACATCGAACTGAAGTGCGGTCATTTCTTCGATAATATTGTTCATCGTCCCGATACTTCCATGGACATAGATATCTCGATTTGTCGACTGCTGGGCGATATACTGTATCTTCTGTGCTTTACCAAGACTGTACCCGAACAGGAACACCGTTCCATCAGTGTCCTGTATCCAGTCATGTATCTGATTGACAACTGCTTGTTGTTCTGGAAACCGATATTGTGGTAGTCCATAGGTCGCTTCGGTCACGAGGATATCGGCAGTGGGCGGTTCGAATCCATCGAGGTAGATTCTGTCTTGCAATGAGGTGTCTCCAGTGTAGAGGATGTCGTTCTCTTCTGTATGCACATGGGCTGCCCGTGATCCGATGATGTGGCCGCTCGGGATCAGGTCGATCATCGCTGTTGTCTCGGTACTGGAAACATCTGTTCCTGTACGTTGTTCCATCAATGCTGCCGTAAGATTGGAACAGACCAGTGGATCGTCAGTATACGGTAGATGGTCCATATGCGCGTGGGTGACAATATGGGCTTTGGCATTCTCTCGTGCCCCATCCATGACGATAGGAGGGTCTGTCTGTATCTCGATCCCGTTACGCTCTCTGATCATGTGTAATACCTGTGTAAGAAAAATTGATCTCTTTATACGTTCTGGTCTATGGTGCGGCTGGTTCGAGGAATGTATCGAGTTGTCGTTGGCCGGTTTCGGCTGCTTTCTCTGGTTGTCGTGGTGGTGATGAGAGCCAGGTAGTATCGATGGTCATATTGTCTCGTGTTATAGCGGCGATAGCATCAAGGGTCTCTGTGAGTGTACGATGTGGTGGGCGGGTATCGATCATGATGAGTTGGTTTCGATGATCGATGAGGTTTTTTGCTGCCTCATCCAGCGCTGAATACTCTGGAGTGCTGTATGCGGCACTGAGAGATGTGAACTGATATCCAACAACAGTCTCGTCCGCAGCTATTATCTCATCCCAGCTTGTCGCTATAGGATTGCCTGTTCGGTCTATCCGGTTGATCTTGAGGTTATCGATCTGTCTACTATCACAAAGTGGTTCGATGAGGCCTTCGATATCACATCCCCAGTAATCGCCGGTAGCAGCGGAAAAGACAAGGAGTCGCGTCGGTGTGTCTGCTGTCTTCTGGGTGAGGACATGTCTCGTGATATGCTGACGGATCTGTCTATCCCGAGCTTTGATATATGTATTCTGGTCTTCGATGACCTGTTTGAGCGGTATATTGTCTATCTCTGACACGGGAAGAAGTTGTTCTGGGCTCCATTTAAGGGATAGGGTGCTTATTCCGCTTGTTCCGCTATCGTTGTGCTGTGTGTATAGAGGTAAAGATGGGTGCCGAATGCTTCTGCTACTTCTTTCTGTATCTGTGAGCTATCAGGGTTCCTGTCAGTCATTTCGATAAATGGGATGATTTGATGAGTGAGGAGCTCTTTTACGGCTTTTTTAGCCGTTTTATTGTCAAATGACGTACTTTTGATGGATCGTAGTTGTTGTATCTGATGGTTAGAAAGGGTGATAGATGTGGTTCCGATACGAAGCTCACGGTCACTGAGATCGATCTGAATCGTAACAGGTACTGTTTTCATGTATCACGGGTGATCTGTTCCTCTGCCTGAATGCTTGCTTCCTCGATGCTTGTTGCACGGGCACATTCGGAACAGAGGATGGTTCGCCACTTGGTGGTTTCGTGTTCGCCTTCGACAGAGACCGCCTGAACAGCTGTATAGTAGTCTGTTCG
Organism: Candidatus Nanohalarchaeota archaeon QJJ-5; assembly: GCA_022865265.1. Taxonomy (GTDB): domain Archaea; phylum Nanohalarchaeota; class Nanosalinia; order Nanosalinales; family Nanoanaerosalinaceae; genus JALIDO01. Next base: position 29,548 of record JALIDO010000004.1, on the reverse strand, counting down.
TTTGCCACAGTTCCGACATTGTTTGATAGTATCCATCACGGATCGCTTATTCATCAATTAGCTCCTGAGATTTATACGGTTATCGGCACAGTCTAGTCTAGTATCGTACTACAGGTCTCGGATCTCAACATCACCGTGGCAGACTGAGTTGAGTTCGGACTCGAGTTCTTTTTTGACACCGGCCGGAAGTTTTACACGTGCCATGAATCCGTCATCACCCCATTCTTCATCAAGAACAGTGCTCATGGTCTTGATTTTTCCATAACATTTCCCTGCGTATTCATTTGGGATCTTTATCGCTATTTCTTTTTCTTCAAGCGAGATAGGGAGCTTCGGCCGTATCTTTTCGATTGTTTCTTCGAACTGGTTTTCAATCGGTTCCATGGCCTCTACCTGAACACCTGCTTCCTCGATCGCATTCTCGATCCGTTTTGGTGGGTGGGGAGAGTTCGTCTGTGGGTTCATAGCACGTCTTGCAATCAGATTGATGAGTTCTTTTCGTTTCTGTTCTCTGATCTCGTTCCGCTGTTCGGTTGTTAATTCGAGGGTTCCACGATCGAATAGTTCTTCGGCGGCTTCAAGAACGTTCTTTGTGTCAAATTCATCTTTGATATCTTCTGCTGAGGCTTTTTCTGCGGCTGCTGCGTCTTTGAAAATTTCACGGACGAAGATGACGCGTTCGAAATTATCGATATCTCCGCGTTTATAATCCAGTGCCTCATCGGGTTTGACGAGGATTTCGAAGGTTCGGCCATCGTTCTCGTACTGTACCGTGACTGCTTCGTCCGAGTCCATACGCTATCGTTTACAGTGCAGATTTTTATGTTGAGGTGGTCCGTTCCACGGATTGGCCCACAGTAGGATGATCAAACTGGGCTGCAGCACTTCCACCACGCAGAAATATTTCCATATATGGGTCTTCGCCTCCAGATGAGCCAGGAGCGAAGGCGAGGGTTCCTTCCGTGACGCCGAACCCTGCTGTTGCCTGTGTAGCCTCGTGCGTGATACCATCGATCGTGATTGATACAGACCCATGTTGCTTTACCGAGGACGCCCGTATTGTCGTTTTGATGTTTCCATATCCATCGATATGGGCGATGGCTGCTGATGGTGGGTCCGGAATGATGGAAGGATCGACAGAGTCATGCAGTCGTTCCTTCTTGTCTTTGAGGAGATCGATCACTGCTTCAGGATAATAGTCTCGTGATCGGAACTGTGATCCTTCGTTTGCGACATCGACGGGATAAAAGTTTTCGATATCGTCTTTTACAAAGGAAAACGTGTGCCCGGCGTTCACAGCAATGATAGGGGTTCCTTCGGCCTTCGTATAGTACAGCGATGATCCACCATCATCGGGCCGCGGGTCGGTATCATCGTTACGTGGTGCTGTGTTTGCATAGATTGCCATCTCATCGGGTTTTGGATTACAACATGCAAACTGCTGTATCCAGAAACCGGTATTTATCGTCGAGAACGCAGGAACGGATGTATAATGGATATCACATGAGGGATCATATGTCTTCAGTCGCTGGATGACTTCGCCAAATGCTGGATCATCTGTTCCATAGTCGGCGATGATCTGTAAAAATGTCATGCACACGGCACCTGATACCGCATCGAGATGGTCGTGTGATTGACCTGGAACCATTGTCCGATACATGCCGGTGGCCCCAGACCCCGGTCACGGAAGGTGCATTCATAGCCTTCGTAGAGATGGTTCGGTACATCGATCCGATAGACCCCATCGATGCTTGAAACACTGAGGTTTTGTGTGATCGAAATGTTTCGACCTTCGAGGTATGTTGTTACGATATCATGTGCTTGCGTGCTGGTGTTCGCTGTCATGTTACTGTCTGCGATAGGATATGCATTACCACAGGCATACTCTTCTTCTGAATATGTCGAGGCCTCATCGATAAGAAGATAGTAATACAGCAGGGCCGTCGCCACGCTGGCTATGAAAAGGAACAACACAAAGCCCTGCAGGTGCGACATCTTGAACTTATCAAGCATCGGTTCAGACGTCGAATCCGCGCTCCTTGAGGTCTTCTGGCATCACACGCTGGAAGCCATCGTCATTGATAAGAGCGAGTTCAATGTTTTCGATGTCGATATCATCTTCAACGGTCTCTAGGGTCTCGACTGCCATTTCGATAACATCTTCTTCGCTCAAACCGTCTTCGTATTCTTCCTGGAAGATTTTCGTGGCTTCCTCTTCGCCTCGACCGATTGCAACAGCATGCCATTCTTTGAGGATGCCTGATGGATCTGATTGATACAGTTCAGGTTCACCATCGGTCAGTCCGCCGGTCAACATGGCTAGACCAAATGGTCGTACACCACCGTACTGGGTGAACATCTGTTTGCGATCCGCCAAGAATTTTGCGAGGACATTGATCGGGATCGGCTCGCCGTAGGTCATTGTATTCTCCTGTGCCCGTTCTCGGGCTTCATCGACAAGAACACGGCCATCAGCTACGAGCCCTGATGTTGCCACGCCAGCATGGTTGTCTGCTTCGAAGACTTTTTCTGGGTTCCTGGCCTGGAGCTGTGGTGTCTCGCGTGTCGCAGCAAGAAGGACACCATTGTCATAGACAAGGCCAATAGAGGTCGATCCTTTCTTGACAGCCTGTCGTGCGTATTCTACCTGGAAGAGTCGTCCGTCTGGGTTGAATATCGTTTTTGCCCTGTCATACTGCATTTTCTCATTTCCGAGCTGCATGATTGTGTCACCTTGAGAGAACGTATGTATGGTTGCTTGGTCAATGTTTATAAATTACAAGGCGATGATTATTCATCTTCCAGTGCTCCAAGATACTTGTCTCGGGCTGATTGTATAGTGCCTGACACACCAAGAATATGGATACACACATCTTCTCTGTCGATATGGTCGATCAATGCAAGTGCTGTCCGTACATCTTCCACATGCCCCTTATGCACACGAATACCGCCGACCTGGTTGTTCGTGCTGAACAGATCTCCCATCACCCATGGGTTTGCCGCGGCCACGGTCCGTTCTCCCAAGAAACTCAAGAGTTCTTTCCAGATCGCATCGACAACTTCGCCGAGACTATATTCTTGTTCTGATTCTATCTTGAAGATGATGTATCGTTCTTTCTTTCTGATGCTCGATGGAAGTGTTTTAAGACTCATCGTATCGTTCCAATCCGGGCCGTTCTTGTTTTTCTGTTTGTTTTGCTCTGTTGAGGATGCGTGCTGGTGTTTTTTCGACCGTTTCAAATGCATCTGATAACGACATGCCAAGTGAAACGGCAAGGCCGACCATGTCGCGAGGATTTCGCATCTCCTCGATCTTCCGTGCTCCAGAATTGATGATGAGTGAAGCCTCGTATTTATCGGCGAGACGAATATTTCGACGCATGTGGGCCATGATCTGTGCTCGAAGTTTGCCATATGTCTTGAGCACGGACCCAAAGTTGATTTCGATCGCAACTCTGTTGTTGTGTGCCTTTTTTGCGATAACGTGATCTATACCGGAATCATTACGCTTGAATTCAGGGTTAGAAAGAATATCGACACGTGTATCATCACAGGCTGCTCTATTGATGTCAGAATCGCCGCCCTGGACGGTGACGACATCGACCTCATCTCTGAATTGTGATAATTTGTTATGTAGTTCTTGATCATCGTCTGCACGGATCTTGACACCTGGATGGACATCGATGCTGGTGTCGGTTGCATCGATGGCGTTCTTCAGTGTGTCTATGTCATCGATTTCGTGTGCATATTCACATATGGCTATCCTATCTATACCAAGTGTCTCTGCACGTTGAATGATCGTCGCAACGTCATCTTCTCCACTTGAGATCGATGATTGGATATTGAGATCGTGGAGGGTACGTGCCATATACCTGGATACGTCTCTGTATGCATTAAAGTTTATGCTGTTTGCGTTCAAGGTCCTCGATGGAAGCTACCATGAGTGCTGATCGTCAAATCCTCCATGTTGATATGGATGCATTTTTTGCCTCTGTCGAAAAAGTGCGCCGAGATGTCGATGATCGTCCGCTTGTTGTCTGTGTTTATTCTGGCCGGAACAAGGATGCTGGAGCTGTCGCAACATCGGATTATCAGGCTCGAGATATCGGGATCCATGCTGGCATGGCGATCAGACAAGCCAAGTCGCTAGCGGAGGATTCAGGGAAGGATGTTCAGTTTGTCCCGATCGATAAGGAATTCTATCGAATGGTATCTGATCAGATACGTGAGGAAATATTGTCATCATACACATCGACCATCGAACAGGCATCTATCGATGAGGCATATTTGGATCTGACGGATGAGGTACAGAACAGTGAGGGGCTGAAAGACATTGCGGTATCGATCCAAGACGAGATACGCGAGCAAGAATCTGTATCTTGTTCGGTAGGCGGAGGACCGAACAAATTGATTGCAAAGATAGCATCTGATCGAGATAAACCAGCTGGAATAACCATCATCGAGCCGGATGACATTGAAACGTTCATGCGAGGGTTGTCTCTCGGTGATATCCATGGCATTGGGGACAAGACGATTGCAAAACTTTCAGACCTTGGTATTGGTTCGGTCGAAGAGCTGCAGGAGGCTGATCGATCAGTATTGATCGATGAATTTGGCCGGAAAACAGGTATCAGGCTCTGGAAACATGCTCACGGCCGTGATGAGGAGGATGTAAGAGCACGTGAACAACAACAGATTTCCCGATTGACAACGTTGGAAACAAGCACGAGAAACGTGTCGGTGACAGAACAGTATCTCGAAGAGGTTATAACGGCGTTATACGAGGAAGTGACTGAGCGTGGGTTATTGTTTGGCCGTGTCGTGTTGCTTGTCGTTACGGGAAAAAACGACATGGTGACCCGCTCGCTGTCATTTCCATCGCCGGTTGATGAAAAGGATCAGCTTCGATCTGCTGCTTATGATCTCTTGTCGGCATATATGGACGAGAGTGAGGCTGCTGTCAGGCGTATTGGTGTTCGAGTAGCTGATCTCCATGATGGGGAGGGTCAACGACGGTTGTCTGGATTTATGGATTAAGATTTTCTAAGAAAAAAGGCAGATAGTTTACAAAATAAACTTTTTCTCGATAAATCCTAATGTTTATAATAAACAAGTGGGAATAAGAGGGTAGGTGATGAACCAATGTCAACAGCCGGCCGAAGCGGTGGTGGAATGGACCCTGCATATGATTGGGAGGCTGAGTACAATACAGCCGACCGTGACGTAGATGAAGCACGAGCGATGGCTGTCGATGATATCTGGTCGATGGATGATACCGATCTCAAGCTAGCGGCCGGTGCGTTGTACACACATCCTGACAGCGAACTAGATGAGGTCTATGATGGGCCGGAGGAAGTTTATGAACAGCTGCAAACCTGGCGGGAAACGGATCTTGCGGCCATGGAAGCGGTCGATCCAGACGGTGATCTTGCAAGCTACGATGAGCCAGAAGTCCTTGAGGATGATGATGGAAATACGGTCCTTTCAGATGGGGACAATCGCCTGACATTTGAAGAACCACTTTCAGGACTTCATTCGGTCTATGACGGGGACAGTGACATGTTCCTTGATGAGGCGTGAGTCCTCTTGTTCTTTTCTTTTTTTATTTGACTATTCTTGTATCTTCTTCATCGGCCATCATTTCAGTACCGCCGTCATATACTGCATGGGGTAATCGTGATGGGTCTTCTTCGATGAAACGAAGTTCTTCATCTTTTTCAGGGTCATAGAGCTCGTGGACAGGGCCTTGGTCGGTTGTTGAGATACGTGGTGGGTCATATGGCTCTTCGTCGCCTGCGGCAAGAAGTTGTTCCAATTGATCATAGGCCTGATCAACATCGAAATCTTCCCACTCATCATACCGTTCGGCCAGTGCGTCTTTGATGGCCTGTTCGGTCCACTGGTCCTCATAGGTCGGTACCGACATGGTACCTAACCTTCCAACCCAGTAGTTAAATATGTGTTTTACAACTGGGTGTTTTGGTTAGAGATTGTAATCTTCTTGTCTCAGAAGTCATACACCGTTCTGATCGCCCGCTGCACACGGAAGCTATCAGGGAGGTATTTTTCTTCCAGCTGGTACTGTGGGAAGATGGTGTCAAAGCCAGTGACTCGTTTGACAGGGGCTTTCAGATGCAGGATATCGTTTTCGGTGATCCGTGCTGAGATCTCGGCTCCCACGCCGTTTGTCTTTGGTGCTTCATGTACAATGACGGCACGACCTGTCTTTTCGACGGATTCCTGAACTGTATCGAAGTCCATCGGACTGATGGTTCGTAGATCGATGACCTCGACATCGATGTCTGTCTGTTCGGCGGCCTCGAGTGTTGGTTCCATCATCGCTCCCCAGGAAATGACCGTAACGTCTTCACCTTCTTCCCGAACAGCGGCTTCTCCGATAGGTGTAGTGTGATCGCCGTCTGGGAGTTTTTCTTTCGATGATCGATAGATCTTCTTTGGTTCCCAGAAACAGACAGGATCCGGGTCACGTATTGCCGCTTTCAACAGGCCGTATGCATCGGTCGGTGTCGATGGGATGACGACCTTGATGCCAGGTGTGTGTGCATATAGTGCTTCTGTCGATTCAGAGTGGTGTTCTGGGGCATGGATACCACCACCATACGGAGCACGAATAACCATCTGGGCATTATAATCACCACGAGACCGGTTCCGGATCCGTGAAACATGGGAGATGATCTGATCAAAGGCAGGATAGGTAAAGCCCATGAACTGGATTTCTGCGATTGGTTTCATGCCGTAGACAGCCATGCCAAGTGCGGTCGATACGATGCCGGATTCGGCAAGTGGTGTGTCAATCACACGTTCAGGACCGTATGTGTCATGGAGTCCTTCTGTAACACGGAACACGCCTCCGTTTTCCCCGACATCTTCTCCCATGACAAGCACGTCTTCATCTCGTTCCATTTCTTCGTCCATGGCTGTGTTCAGTGCCTCGACCATGTTTTTCTTGTCACTCATTATCGATCACCTCGTTCCTCCTCGACGGTCTTGAGATAGGATAGTTGGTCTTCGAGGATCGCTGGTGTGTCTTCGAAATGATGGTGGAACATCTCTTCGATATCAGGATCAGTAAGTTCGTCTGCTTTGTCTTCTGCATCATCGACCTGTTTTTCTGCTTCTTCTCGTTTTTCATCGAACCATTGTTCCTCGACAACATCGTTCTCAAGCATGTATGTTTCCAGCCGGTCGATCGGATCACGGTCTTGCCATTTTTTGAGTTCTTCTTCATCACGATATCGTTCTGCATCATCTGAGGTTGTATGATCGCCGAGACGGTATGTAACTGTCTCGATCATCATCGGTTTGTTCTTTTTCCGTGCCTGTTCTAATGCATCCTTTGTCGCTTTCCAGACGGCGAGGATATCATTCCCATCGACCTGGATGGCGTCAATGCCGTAGGCAAGTGCTTTCTGTGCCAGTGTCTTCGAACCTGACTGTTCATCACGTGGTACGCTGATCGCGTACTGATTGTTCTGACAGAGGAAGACTGTCGGTGTCTCGAATGCACCGGCGAAATTCATACCTTCGTGGAAGTCGCCTTCTGATGTGGCGCCATCACCGAAGTATACCAGTGTTGCTATCTCGTCTCCTTTCTTTTTGGATGCCCAAGACGCACCAACGGCGTGTGGGATCTGTGAGCCGACCGGAACAGAGACCATGAAGTTTTCTGGTTGTCCTTCGATCGAGGATCCGTTTTCATCGCCTTTCCAGAACTGGAAGAGTTTTTCTGGTGGGAAGTCTCTGACGAAGAATGATGCAGTTTCTCTGAAGGCGGGGAACATCCAATCTGTGTCGTCTAAGGCGTATGCTGAGCCAACTTGGGCTGCTTCTTGTCCGCGACACGGTGCATATGTTCCAAGATGGCCGCGTCGTTGCATCTTGATCGCTTTTTCATCGAAGACCCGAGCAAGGATCATATGCCAGTACATGTCTTTGAGTTCATCATCGCTCAGATCGGGTTCGAGGTCTTCATCAACGTTCCCATCTTTATCGAGGATCTGCATATACGCAACTTCGCCGGAATATTTGGTCTCTTTCACAATCCCACCAGTGATTGGATTGTTTTGCCTTCGATATAAAACCGGACGGTCGCTGGTTTTTTACCCAAGGTCACAAAATGCGTTTGTATGCCACAGATTATAGAGAACGATGATGAGCGCATAGTGATCGAGACCAACGAATCAATAGATGCCTTTGTTGAACGGATTGATACCGCCTGTACTGATGTCTTTGGACAACATCAGATTGATACAATCGAGGTAGATGCAGCAGGGAGAAATGAGTCGTTTGATGAGTTCAGTCCCGATGTTGTTGGAATCTTGAAAAAGCAGATGGATTATAGTGATGATGAGGTACGATTCAGGGTCAAAAGTGATGGTCTGGGGGTAAATCTGACACTCCATCTGTTCCCGGCTGGTGCTGATGTTCAGGATGCTGATATAGGACCCAGTGAGATCGATGGGCTCGCGACTGATTCGATGACCGTGGTTGCTGAAAATCATGTTGGTGGAAAATTGACAGAAGATGGGAAAAAGATGCTTCTCAGGCTTGCTGAGGCCTAAAGGGAAGATGGTCGTTGGTTACTTCTCGAACCACATGGTCTAATATAAGTTATGTGTATGTAATGTGGGGTTTTTCCGGAGGTTTTATTAATGTTGTATAATTATTTGTGATTGGTGATTTGTTATGGATTATTATGACAAGCTGCTACTGGGTATCTTTATCAGTCTGGTCGGCAGTGTTGGATTTGGTGTGCTCAGTGCAGTACCACTTACTGTTTCGGCAGCCGTTGCAGCTGTCATTGGGGTTGGTGGGATGTATCAGGGAATGTTTCTGCGAGCGCCGACAGGCCAACATCCTGGTCCAGATTCGGTTTAAGATACGTAGTAGGTGATTGGATGGAGCTTTTGATCGGTATCGGTATCCTGGTTGCAATCTTTGTCGGTATCAATGTAGGCGGCTCATCGACAGGTGTAGCATTTGGGCCTGCTGTTGGTGGTGATGTTCTTTCGATGCGAAAGGCAGCAGGTCTTATGGCATTTTTCGCCTTTCTCGGTGGCGTAACTGTCGGTCCGCGGGTTGTCAACACGATGGGTCGTGGTCTCGTACCGCCTGAACGGTTCACGATTGCTGCATCTATTGCTATCCTCCTCTTCACGGGACTGGGTATTCTCGCAGGAAATATTCTCAAAATATCATCGAGTACAAGCCAAATTGCTGTCGGTTCTATCGCGGGCATGGGTATTGCTCTCGGTGTCATCGATTGGTCTGTGCTTGGTGTCATCGTTGTCTGGTGGCTTGTTTCGTCTGTTATCGCGTTCTGGAGTGCGGCTGTAATTGGAAGATATGCGTATGATCGGATTGTTGGGCGTATTGATCTGACAAAAGGAAATCGTGATCGTGTGACGAAGCTTATAGTGGTGGCTGTGGGGTGTTATATGGCATTTTCTGCCGGTGCATCGAATGTTGCCAACGCTGTTGCACCACTTGTCGGATCTGATTCGATCGGTATTGGAATGTTGCCGGCAGTTGCGATGGCGGGTGTTGCCATGGCGATCGGTGCATTATTTATCGGGCCACGAACAATGGAAACGATCGGGAATGATATCACTGATCTACCGCTTGAAGCAGCTTTCATTGTGGAAATCATCGCAGCGACGATCATCACGATGCTGAGTCTTGCTGGTATTCCTGCCAGTCTAGCGGTTGTTCTCACACTCTGTGTCATCGGGCTAGGATGGGGTCGGGCCACAAAGCGGGTCCCGCTCCGACGTGAGATGAAATTCGAACAACGGCAAGAAAAGGATCAACGACGTGTGGAGGAAGATGATCTGTCTCTCTATGATATGGAGATGACGCGACGATTTATTCTGACCTGGATGATCACGCCAATCGTTGCCGGTGGTCTGACGGCTTTGACGTTTGTGCTGGCTCAGATGATAGGGGTGTTCTGATGCGCCATAAGCTTTATGTGTCCATGAGTGATGTGTAACAGTAGGTGCTGTGGTTGGTACGGAAAAAGAAATTGAGTCCGTCAGGAGCGAAGGACAAAGATGGTGAATACAACAACGCACATCTAAACCTTCACCGAGATGAGCTTGAGGCTGCCGGTATGGAGATCGGTGATGAGGTCTTTGTCCGTGTGCGTGATGGTATGATCGTTGTCCAGAAAAAACAGGACTCCGACGAATTACAGCACGATTTCAAGAATGATTGAGCCGGTCTGATGACACCGATGAGGGTGTCTGATCAATCGTCGATGATACTTTCTACGGTCCGTATTTCCATCATGTTTGTTGTGCCGGGTACTGAGGTTGGCACGCCCGCACTCAGGACCAATGTATCTTCATCATTCACAATCTCTTCAGTGTAGAGTCGTTCTGTCGTGTCACGAAGCATCTGATCGACGGTTTCATCGAAGGCTTCATGATAGGCGGTGACGCCCCACACAAGGGCAAGCTGTCGTTGTGTCCGTTTCTTATCGGTGAATGCGATGATATCGGTATCTGGTCTGTATTTGGCTATCTGTCGTGCTGTATACCCTGAGGTCGTATGCGCAACGATGTAGGCAGCATCGGTTTCCCGTGCAGCCTGCCAGATGTTCTTACAGATCACATCTGCAACATCGGTGCTTTTGGCCTTCACTGTGTGATGGACATCATCGTCCCGTGATGTCTCGACCGAGCGGGCGATTTCGTCCATCAGTTCTACTGATTCTTTTGGATATTCGCCGATCGCTGTTTCCTCAGAAAGCATGACTGCATCTGTTCCATCGAGGACTGCATTTGCGACGTCTGATACTTCAGCTCTTGTTGCTCGTGGGTTTTCAGTCATCGATTTCAGCATCTGGGTGGCCGTGATCACTGGCTTCCCGGCTGCGTTGCATTTTTTGATGATCTTTTTCTGCAGCATCGGCACGTCTGATGCTGGAAGTTCGATACCGAGGTCGCCTCTGGCCACCATGATACCATCAGCTGCTTCGATGATGGATTCAAGATTCTCTACGGCGGTGATATGTTCGATCTTGGCGATGATATCGATAGCTGCATCATGATCGTCGAGGATAGCCCTGATATCATGGATATCTTGGGCTTCTTTGACAAATGATGCTGCTACAAAATCAAATCCTTCTTCTGCTGCAAAGGCAATATCCTCTTTGTCTTTTTCTGTAGGAGCCTGTAGGCCCAGATCTTTCCCAGGTACGTTCACGGATTTGCGAGGATAGATTTTGCCACCGAAGGTCACAGCACAGGTTGCTGCGCTGTCCTGGATCGATCTGACTTCGAGTTCGATCTTTCCATCGTCGATGAGGACGGTATCACCTTCATCAAGGTGATCGAGGAGTCCATCGTAGTCAACGGTCAGTTCATCACTGGTTCCAGGATGATCTGCCGTTGAAAGTTCCACTTGCTCTCCTGTCTTGATTTCTGTGTTGTCCTCGACATCGTTCAGTCGGATCTCTGGCCCCTGTGTGTCTAGCATTACGGCTATATTGGTATCTAGGTTTCGTATTCGTTTTTTGATCTGTCTATGTTCCTCATGGTCGCCGTGTGAGAGGTTCTGTCGTGCAACATCAATGCCAGCATCTGCAAGTTCCGTTAGAGTCGTTGTATCATCTGATGCGGGGCCGATTGTAGCAACTATCTTGGTCTGTGTCATCAGGCCCTGATGAGGTTGCGGTGTTTTTAAGACTGGAGTCTGGCTGGACGGGATTCGACCTGTATATCTGTTGAGGCATAGGCCGGTCGCCAATACATTTTATAAATAATCGCTGTATTACAAGGTATTACGATGTTAGTCTTTTGTAGTGGAATCGCTGCATGTGGTGAAAAAGAATACCTCAAGGCGTTCGAACAGCTCTGTGATGAGCGAGGAAAAGAGGTACGTATCCATGCTCTTGGTGAACGGATCCGTGAGATCGGTCGACAGGATTATCCTGATCTTGGAAAATATGATCTTCTCAAGTATCCGGATTCGACAGTGAATGCATGGCGTGCAGCGGCCTTGGAAGCGATCATCAATGAGATCGAACAGACGGATGATGATGTCGTCCATATCCTCGATGCACATGCATCGTTCTGGAAGAAAAATGGGCCTGAGCCAGCGATCAATACTAGTTATATCAAACGGCTCGAACCTGACTTTTTCGTACAGATCATCGATTATGAGCCTGATATCTATGACCGCTTGAAGGAGAAAGATGATCTACCGGAAGAATATGAATTATCTGTCGAAGAGGTGGTCCGATGGCAGGAAACGGAACGGTATACGAACAAGATTCTTGCCGATCACCATCAGCGTCCGTTCTTTGTCCTAGCTCGTCAACATCCACCTGAGTCCTTGTACAACATGATATTTACCGACAAACCGAAGGTCTATCAGAGTTTTCCGATCACGAATCTCGATGATGAATCATTGGCCGGTATCAAGGACTATATCGAGGATCTCCGTCCACATGCAACAGTGTTCGATCCGATCGAGATTGATCCACAGGAATTCGATGATGACAAAGTGATGGAACTGCTTCACAATCACACAGTCAAACGAGATGAGCAATTCATCGATCAATCGGATATCGTGATTGTGAACTTTCCGAAGATGGTCTACTCGTCTGGGGTCGAGTACGAGATCAATTACGCCTCCCGATCAGGGAAGCCGGTCTGGATCATCAAGCCTGAGGGCTATGCTGGGCCATTTACCGAGTACAACTGTGATCGTGAATTCGCAAAACCAGAAGAATGTATCGAGGCATTGCAGGAAAAGTTTGGTGAGTCCGATGACGCATGAACTAGCTCCGTTGATCGATCATACAAATCTGTATCCTGATGCGCTCGATCAAGATCTCGAACGGCTTGTCGATGAGGCAGAAACACATGGATTCCATGCGGTCTGTGTCTATCCGGATGATGTAGGATTGGTTGTTGATCGATCTGAGACAATACAGATCTGTAGTGTTGTCGGGTTCCCGCATGGCCGCGATCCATCGAGGATCAAACAGGAAACAGCTCGTCATGCAGTACAACAAGGAGCAGATGAGATCGATATGGTGATCCATCAGGGTGCATTGCGTCAAGGAGAACATGACCGTGTTCGATCGGATATCGAGGCAGTCCGTGAGGCCGTACCGGGCACGTTGAAAGTGATCTTAGAGACCTGTAATCTGACACCGGTCCAGATCAGGGAAGGGTGTCGTATCGCGGGGGCAGCAGGAGCTGATTTTGTCAAGACCTCGACAGGGTTTGGCGAGTATGGTGCACGGGTCGATGATGTGGCCGCTATGGCTGAGGCTATCGACCGGTATGATCTCTCTTTAGGCATCAAGGCGTCTGGTGGTATCAAACACGAATCACAGGTATACGAATTCATCGAAGAAGCAGAGCTCCGTCCTGATCCGAGTATCTTCAGGATCGGTGCATCACGTAGTTTACAGATAATCGGGGAGGGGGATGATCGATGAAGCATGTCTATTTTGCAGGACCGGTCTCAATTGATCCAGAAACAGCGACACGAGAGAAGAAACGATTCTTGGTCGAGAACTGGGATGTATTCAGAGATGCTGATGTGAATGTCTATTCGCCACACATGATGTACAAATGGTTGACCGATACGCCGGAGAATACGGGCAAGGGCAGTCCACCTGAAGAATATGCACTGAATTCCTGTCTGAATCTTATTGATGCTGTTGATTTTGATGCAATCATCATGCTGACTGAAGAAGGCCAGGAAAGCAGTGGTATGCGAAAAGAAAAGGACTTGGCCAGGGAAAAAGGTATTCCTGTCCACAATTATCCATATTTTTCCACAGCTGATGGTGAGTTGACGATCAACGGCGCAGACAGGGAGGGCCTCAAATCCTTGCTGAAGGAGCTTTGATCAGGTTGAGTAAACAGATGTCAAATTTATTTAAGCCAGAGGAGGAAAGAAAGATTATGACGGTTATCGTGATATCAGGACCCCCCGGTGCTGGATCATCTACTGTGGCACGGGGTGTTGCTGAGGAGCTTGGAATTGAATATTTCTCACCTGGTAAGCATTTCAAAGAGAAAATCGACGGGAACGAAACCGAATCTGCGAATCTAGGTTGGAAGGATGATGAATTGAGCAGTAAATCCACACACCAGAGCATCGATGATCTTCAGAAGAAGGTTGCACGTCAGAATGATGTTGTCATCGATGGGAAACTGTCAATCCACATGGTCGGTGATATCGCTGATCTGAATGTGTGGTTGACTGCACCACTCAGTGTGCGTGCACAACGATCAGCCGAACGAGATGATATGGATGTTGAACGTGCAAAAGAGATGATGCAGGAACGTCAACGTGATGAGATCGAACAGTGGCGGGAGATGTATGGTCTCAATTATATGGAACAACGCAAATCCGCAGATCTTGTGATCGAGACTGAGGACCGTTCACCGGAAGATATTATCGAGACAGTCATCTCGAAGGTGTCCTAAACAAGGGCAGTAACAGTTTGAATGAGTCCTGAGATCGGGTTTGTTCCGCTTTCTACAGACGCAGCAAGAAGTATCAGGCCAAAACCGACAATCATAAGTGTTGTGGCATCTTTAAGCGAGGTTTTAAGCCGAAGATCATCATCGCCCTTGATTGACTGCTCAATACTGTATGAGAGAAGCATCCCTGCCAGGCCAGCGGCGATGTATCCACCGATTTCCAGTGTGCCGTGAGCAACATAGGGCAAGGTCGCGACAGGGATCTCGAAGACCGATTGTGCACTTTTACCGATAACATATCCGAGATTTGAGGCATTCAATACAAGGATGAACACGAGGCCGCCGGTGATGAAAAAGCTCAAGGCAAAGGTCCCGAGCAATACGCCTGTATTGTTGAGGACAAGAACGGTAAAGAGATCGGGGGCGACGATCTGACCAGTCATTGCCTGTATATTCTGTACCAGCAATGCTTGAACTGCGAAAAACTGTTCTGGAAGCGCATGTATGGTTGCCGCAAACCCAAGTGTCACACCGGTGAATGCCGCTAGATAATATGCGGCTTCGTGGAAATGTCTATCGATCAGACGCATCTCCCCCCAGTCATGGTCGACCTCTGTCTTGTCACGAGATCGTATGAAGGTGGTCAATGGGTACACGAGTGCGATCGTGACGAAAAACACTGCTGCGAACCCGTTCATGTTTGTTCCAGCAATATCGAACGGCATCACGTGGTAGGTGAAAAGGATTGCAAGAAGGGTGAAAAGCATCGCTGCAAGGAACAGTTTCTGTGCTGATCGGTATGTGTCATCGTCTGGCACAAGCAGTGATTCGAGCATGTGTTACACGATCTGTTCTTCCATTGCTTCGTGTTCTGGGTCCTGTTTCTGGGTAATATGTGATTTCATCGCTGATCGTGATGGGAAGCGTTCACCGCAAACAGGGCATTCAGTATCGATAATGTCTTGCAAGGTCGTTGTGGCTGTATTGATGCGTGAGGCAGTCTCACCGCTCAGTTCTGCGATGATATCGAGGAGGTTGTTCCTGCTGTATTGCTGTGTGGTCTGTTTGAGCAGTGGGTTATACATGACCTTATCGCCGTGGGTGTTGAATTTTTCGATGATAGTATTGAGCTGGTGAATATCACGATACGCATCTGATACGGTCTTTGCAGCTTCCTGAAATGATTCAAGTTGTCCTGAATTGATGACGGATTTCCAAACATCGGTCGACAGGGTTAGAAGAACGATCCGTTCAGCTGCATTGCCCTGTAGCATGTCACGTTCATTCACGATAAGTTCTTTTGTCGATGTAGCACGCTCATAATTTTCTTCCAGCTCATCATTGAGTGCCTGTAATAGTTCCATGCTCTGTGATGGATTTGGTCTGGTTCTGTTTAAATGTTGGTAGCAGCTCCGACCGCCACCCTTTAAAGCATCTCCGGTTGATGGTATAGTATGTCTGATGATGTCTATGGGGGGATTGTCCTATCAGGCAATCCGGAAACCCCTTGTGCATTAGCATTCCTCGGTGATGAGGTCACCACATACACAACAACCGATGATGAAGAAATCGTTGAGATCATAGAAGAACATGGTCCGCGATTTCTAGCCTTCGCCAATCCGATACAGGGTCCTGATGTTGATGATGGCTTCAGAGATGGGGAAGAAGAACTCGTGGATGAAGGGTATAGTTTCCGCCCACAGGCGATGCATGATGCAGATAAGCTCGAACGCACCGTGTTTCTTCGTAACACCTTGAAGCGAACGGTGATGCCCGAGATGATTGAGTGTCGTCCAAAGATAACCGCTGATATTCTTGATATTCAGGGTGATGACGATCTCGAAGACTTCGGGATCCCTGTTGAGTCGATCGCTAGTATGCGAGAATTTGAAGCTGTTCTGGCTGCGATCACTGCCCAGTTCTATGCTGAAGATCAGTACGAAGATCAGGGATTCATTGTTCCGAAAGAACTAGATTGAAAAGTTTCTATTGATAACTAGGTTACTATGAGTGAGCACCGATTGGAACTTTACCAGTTCGAAGGCTGTCCGTACTGTAAGAAAGTACGGAAGAAGATGACTGAACTTGGTCTTTCCTTTACCGCCCATAATCCACGTCAGAATGAAAAGCGGATGGATGAATTGATGGAGCTTGGTGGTCAAGACCAGGTTCCATTCCTTGTCGTCCGTGATGAACAAGGGAATGTTGTCGAGAGCAGATATGAGTCTGATGATATCGTAGCGTATCTGGAGGAGCAATACGCATAGCTCCTCCGGGGCTTTTCCTTTTCTATTCGAGACCGCGTCTGATATCCTTGCCGTGTTCTGTCAGGTAAAAATGAGTGCCTGGCGGTGTCTCCTCATCGACATGGATGCCACGGCCTCTTGTGTAGATACCGCCCTGTTTGGTCAACAGATCCTCATATCCTTCAACATCTTCATCGACATGTAAAAGACCGGAATGTTCTTCATTGAGTTCTGCAAGGCGATCAATGTCGTCTTGTGTGTATTCTTCTTTTGTCAGGATATCTTTCTGAGCTAGTGAGCCCAGGTATCCGGCCACAACCTCATCATCATAATCGAGAGCGTCTGTAAGATCTTCATATGTCGATCCCTTGTCCATCTCTCCGAGATCGGCCAAGAATGCTTGTTCTCCGTCTGTCAAGGTTTCCTGAATGTAGTGTTCGCCAAGTGAGGTAACAGTCCCACCGTGACGACTTGGATCGTCCATCAGCATCGTTCCGTAGTTCAGCATGGTATCACCATCTCATTCATTGAAAAGTTCATCATATCGCCGGTCTGCATCTTTTGCTTTTTCATGGCGTAGATTTAGCTGTGCCACGACATCGCTTATTGTTCGTGCGGTATCAACGAATTCCTGTCCATCTTCAGGAGGATCGGCCTTTACCATCCGGTGATTGATGAGATCGCCGACCCGTCTGATCGGGGAAGTAAATTGTGCATACTCATCGAAGCCTAGTGCATAATGAGACCCCTCCCGTGTCTCGTACTGGGCAGGCTGCATCTTGGTGACGATTGCAGTCCGCACGGTATCGAGTTCTTCTTCATCTACCTCTTCATGCATGAACTCGTTCAAGCGAACTTTCGGATTGTCTGCTTCTGTCAACCAGCCCGTCGGGTGTCCGGTATAGCCTTCTTCGACCAGATCTTGTTCGATATCTTCGAATGAAGACTGGCCAGGATGATCTTCGACACGGTAGATGCCTGGTTTTCCTTCTTCAAGCAGGTGGCGGGCTACTGCTTGATTGGCCTTGAGCATCATCTCTTCGATAATCCGATCTGATGGTGAGTTCTCCGGATTGAGTACGAGGCTCTGTTCCCATCGATCTTCTAGGAGCTGTTCGGTCAGGGTATCTGTTGTTGTTAAAAGTTCACGGGTCTGTTCATCGTACTCACCTGTCTCTTGATTCAGTATCGCATCTGCCTGTGAGTAACTTAGGCCGTCATCGATATTCACGACTGATTCATAGATGTCGAAATCCGTTATCTCGTAGGCCCCATCTGTTCCTGGCTCTAAATGCATCTCTACAGTATGTGCTAATCGGTCCTCGTCTTCGACGAGGCTACAAACGTCAGAGGCAAGGGCTTCGGGTAACATATGTCGTGTATGATCGCCCAGATAGAATGTAACACCACGGTTCTTGGCAGATTCATCGATCGCTGATCCTTCTTCGACATAGTGTGAGACATCTGCGATATGTACCCACGCCTGGTATTGGTCACCATCACGTTCGAGTGCGATAGCATCATCATAGTCCTTCGCATTATCTGGATCGATGGTGATGGCATACTGGTCACGTAGATCGACTCTGTCCTCGAGTTCTGATGCAACATCCACATCGATTGCAGCCGCCTCCTGTACTGCCGGTGCATCGGCGGTGTATGGTTCTGGGATGTTGTATTCACTCTCCAGCTGTTGAATCCGCGGATCGTCGGCGTGGCTCATGCTTCCCCCTAGTCGCTTTTAGACACCTGTTATTTAAGTAAAGTGACACTTAACCAGTAACAGTCTGAACGGGTATTAAGAAGGATCCGTGATTTCTTTGGTTTCAATATCTCCATTCTGGTCTGTTAGTCGTTCTTTGAGACGGTTCAATGATTCTTTCTGTTCGGCCACGCGCTTTTCTGCATCTGTTGTGCGGATGTCGTGTTCTTCGATCGTCGTAATCAATGAATCGACATCATCATGAAGTGAATCAATACGGGTATCGAGACTCATAGAAGGATCCCTCCAAGGAGGATGATAAGGATGATAGCGATCAATGCAGCCTGATATATCCGTTTCTGTCGTTGCTGTTTTGCAAGTTCTTGTTCATGTTGTTGCTGTTCTTTCAACGATTTCAGTGCAGAATCAAGGTCTTTTTCAAGCGTCTCGATCTGTTCTATGACTGATTCTCGGTCTTTTGTTGCTTTCTCACCAGCATCAGTCGGTGTAAATCCTCGAATATCGGCTGTGAGGCCGGCGATTGTTTCATCGTCACGATGCCCGATCCCGCTGATGATCGGGGTTGTTGTATTATCGATGGTCTCGGCAATTTCCTTTGTGTTGAACGGCTTGAATGCCTCGATGTCGCCGCCACCGCGGGTAATGATGATGGTATCGGCAGTCGATTTATCAGCCTGGTTGATTGCTTTTTGAAGTTCTTCGATTGCCTGATCGCCCTGCACAGAGACAGGATAGAAATGGAGGTCAACCCACGGGGCACGGGCCCAGATAGTATCTTTGACATCGTGGAGTGCATCTGAATCCTCACCGGCAATGATGGCAATGTGTTCTGGTAGCTCGGGGGGTTGTCGTTCAGATGTGAAATATCCCTCGTTTCTGAGTTTCTTTTTCCGTTTCCGTAGCTTCTTGTAATAGGTTCCCTCACCGAGGGGGAAAATCGTATTTGCCTTGAGGCTCGTTTTGCCTTCTTCCTGATAGAAATCGATTGAGCCCCGTGCCAGGATCGTTTCTCCATCCTCAAGGTCGATGCCATCGGCATTGAACAAAACAACGTTCAGCTTTGCTTGTTCATCTTTCATCGAGAAAAACAGGTGATCCCGCCATTCACGCAGATTCGTCACTTCTCCTACCACGTGTGCAGCTTGTAGATTGCCTGCCTGTAATTGTTGATCGATCGTCTGTGCGATAGCCGAGACCGTGGTGATCCGATCGACCGGGATATCATATTGTTCATGTGCCTCGGTCACGATGGAGCTATCAACGCTCATATGTACTATTGGAAGGATATCCGGTCCTTAAATCGCTATGAGTCTCGATACCGGTTCTTCCGCAAGATCAATATTTCGGTTCGTGTTTTCGTGCTTCAGCGAGGCTCTGTTCTATCTGTTCATTGACCTCGATAGTTGTTGGTTCATCATGACCAGGGTACAGTTCCGCAACATCGAGTGCTGTTATCCGTTCGATGCTTTCGATCAAGGTATCACGGTCTCCCTCGTCGAGATCGGTCCGTCCAAATGAACCATCCGGGAAGATGAGATCGCCTGAAAACAGCTGTTTGTGGTCTTTCCGATAGAGACATATTGAATCATCTTTGTGTCCTGGTGTGTGATAGATGCTGAACTGGTGTGGTCCGAGTCTGAGACTGTCACCGTCCGTGATTCTGTTGGCGTCTACAGGTAATGCATCAGGATTATATGCAAAGACGGTCGCATTGGTCATTTCGATGATCGCTTCCAGGTTGTCGATATGGTCATCGTGGCTGTGTGTTATAACGACAAAGGAAAGATCGTCTGGAACAGCATTAACAATCGATTCACCGCTTCCAGCATCGATCAATGTTTTCTCATCGATAAGATAGACGTTTGAGGTGAATGTGTCCGTATCTGCAGCAAGGTTCTCGATGGTCATAGAGAATGGTCTTTCAAGGAGACTTTTAGGAGCATGGTTAGTATATGCGAAGGCGGACGATGCAGAGGACGGATGTTTAAATAGGTTTAGTCACCGTGTTGTAGTTACAAAAAATTAGATGTGGTTCAGCAATGACAGATACACAGCACACGAAAGATACTCTACGAGAAGCATTTGCTACGGCGTATGAGGAAACAGACGGAACGATCGGTATCGGTGAGACCTATGAAGCAGCGAAAGATGATGCTACAGAATACATACTTGAGGAAGAAGGTCTGAAAACAGAGGATGATCTCCTTGTCCAGTTCTACACGCCAGAAGAGGATACTGAAACATTTATC
This sequence comes from Candidatus Nanohalarchaeota archaeon QJJ-5, assembly GCA_022865265.1. Lineage (GTDB taxonomy): Archaea > Nanohalarchaeota > Nanosalinia > Nanosalinales > Nanoanaerosalinaceae > JALIDO01. The sequence goes on along the minus strand of JALIDO010000004.1, from coordinate 8,859 downwards.
GATGAAGAACTCGATGTTGATCCGGATTCGGTGAACCTCGAGGATGAGACGGCAGTGGTCATGGCCACGTACACGGTTGAATTCGAGGAGGATGAGACAGCAACAGCGACCTCGAAAAGCCCAGGAGCACCTGGCGACAATGATGGAGATCGTGACGGGTTCATGGCATATGATGATCCACTGTGAAAAGGTGGAATAGGTGGTCGATCTTCCAGCCGATGATGAACGCATCAGGCAGGTCCAAGAAGCAGATGATCCTGTAACGGCACTGTATGAACTGGGAGACACGACTGAGTACGGTGTTGGTGGTGCACTTGAAGACGGTGTGTCTATCCGTACTCCGGATGAGATCGATGGACAAGCGAACTGCTATGAGCAGGCAGTACTGAACTACGAGATCGCCGAGGCGGCCGGGCTCGAGCCGAGGTTCTTCGAGACGGTGACACGATCACCGGAGATGATACATGGGTTCATCGAAGTCCGTTATGAGGATGATGCCTATATCATTGATCCGTTTCAGGGGATGGTAGGCACTGTAGAGGGATACAGTGATACGACCGTGGAAATCGATCCAGAAGAAGGGCACAAGGGAACGATGGAGATCAATGGTATTGAGGAGCTTTCGTATAAAACGGTCGAAGAACGTATCAACGAGCTCCGGGATGATCCCGTTACGATGTTTGAAGATGGACAACGTCTCTATGAGTTCGAAGACGATGGATTCCGTATCTATGATAAATTACAGTACAATGCTCACGATCACGTCCTGGAACGGACGATAAGTTTCACAGAAGACACGGTTGTTGGGTATATGAACCATAATATCCGGATCGAGCGGCCGATCGGGGCACCGGAGGAGGAAACGATTACCTTTGCCGATACTGAAGACAGTATCTGGCGGAACTTCGAGACCGGTGACACGATAGCAGAGGTGACAGCGGATGGCTATGAGATCGGTGATCTTTCCCCATCGGTCCGGCAACAGATCGCTGCTGTCACATCCTATGAGGATCAACGTCCAGAAGGAGGATTGATAGCTGATGAGGATACGTTGAACACATTCTGGGAGCAGTTCCAGGAAGATCATGAGATGTTCATGTGGGGTTCGACCGTGATGAATGGAAATATCGCTGAACGGTTTTCCAATATCCTGACAACCTCAGGAGACACATTCAAGGAGTATCTTGACTGGCTTCATTTTGTTTCAGATACTGACATCTCGTATGATTCAGTTGATGAAAAACAGGTCAAAACATATCTTGATCGGCGACATCGATCAGTGTTAGATACAGTACAGGATAAGACAGGGAATATTATGGATCAGGCCGATACCCTCATCGCTGAGCAGATAGATGAAACAGCCTATACTGTTGGTGCGGATCGTCTAGCACCGATCTACGATGATCTTCCGGAAATGGTAGAAAAGGGCTATGAGATGGTTGAGCCATTGTTGTTTGTCGATGAACGAGCACGAAACCAACTTCAAGCGGTCACTGATGATCCTGCGGTTTCATCATCGCTTGCTACGATTGGTTCTGAAGAGCTTGCGTATCATGATCTGTTCGATGATGCAACTGTACAATGGACGATGGATCTCGATACATGGACACTCACCCGGACAGAAGAACTTGGAGCTAGCGAGTTCAACATCTATACGAACCAGATCGAACTAACGTATGATCTCGATCCTGCTGGCCGGGTACAAGACAAGACAGTTAGTTTCACTGTCACGACGGAACTATCAGACAAGGATTACACACTGTTTGAATCAACATTCGAAGAGCTTGCGGATATATCATTTGATGATGTCTGTTCTCGGTTCGAACAACGATCTGATGCATTGTTGGACCGGAGGAACCTTGAAGTGCCTGAACCAGCGGATGATACTGGTCTTATCGAAGATAAATGGCGATCGATAGCTCTTTACGCCTCAGCGAAGGAGGGAGAAAATGTCTTGTTCCCGGATGACGAACTAGAGATGAGTTTCTCGATAGCAAAAGACGAATTCGAGACGGCATCATCATTCACCTATCCATCGCATAGTGAACAACAGCGTGTTGAACAGAGTCTGGAGGTTTTGGAAGAGATTGGTGATCTTGATGACGCTGAATCATACCAGATCGCTGAGCAGAATATGGTGACGGCCGGTATCAGGCAGGAGGATGAGCATGAAATACAGCAACGAGTAAAGCGTCTCGATCAGGACCAAAAGCAAGACATCGTCCTGTGGGGGTTCTATGATACGATGACGGCGATCGATACTGAGGCATGTCAGGATCGGCTCGAATTGGCAAAAACAGGACTCAGCCAGTATGCTCCTGGAGCCGATGTTATTGATCGATTTGCGGATGAGGAAGGATATGATCGTCTCGAGACGATGAATGAGACGATCGATTCTGTTGGTCATAGTTGGGAACAGAAAGCATCGATCATCAACGAGAACAAGGATGTTTTTGACGAGATGAAGGAACGAGAAGCAAACCAAATTATCACCTCAATCGCTACTCGTATCGCCGACCGAAAGCGGTATCAGGCATTTGTTGAGGAAACAGGTAATGATCTGATTGGGTCACTTGCCTCATATATGGATGACCAGTCCAATCAGTTCGATGAACCGGGGTTCATCGAGGTGTAAATCATTTTAGGCTGGCTTGCTCAATTTATAGATAGTTCTGTTATGCAACGAGATACCACGATACTTGAAACAGATATGGTTGATAGTGCTGAGCCGGACGAATTCGAACACGATACTGCACAGAACGAAGATCTCAATGTTGCTGTCTTTGGGATGGGGTGTTTTTGGACGCCTGATGCCTACTTCGGCGTTCGTGAAGGAATTAGATCAACGATGGTAGGATATGCGGGGGGTGAAAAAGAAGATCCTACCTATCATGCACTTGGTGATCATACCGAAGTTGTCCGGCTACTCTATGATGCTGATACGATAGAGTACGATGAGCTCCTTGATCTTTTTCTCCGAGGGCATGATCCGAGTCGTCAACAGAAGACGCAGTATCGATCTGTTGTCTTTAGTGTCGATGAAACACAGGCAGAAAAGGCACGGGCAAAGATCGAATCGATGAATGTGGTCACATCGGTCGAACCGCTAGATGCGTTCTATATGGCTGAGAACTATCATCAGAAATACCGATTGCAACATACGCCATCGCTTCAATCACGGCTCAAGGAGGTCTATGATATGCCATCGTATATCCGATCAACAACCGTTACTCGATTAAATGGCTATGTAGCAGGATGGGGAGATATCGATACGTTTGAGGACATGGATGGCCTTGGTCTAGAGAAGGGCCTGCGAGAGACTGTGAAGAAGCTCTATTTCCGCAACAAGCATGTCAGTTGCTAGGATATCCTTCAAGATGTTTCTCTAAAACATGATGGTGTCCAAATGCCAGCTCATCAGGTATTGCTGATATTTCACGCCAGACTGCCGCTGCTGCATCGGTTCCTGCGTCTAGTTCGGTTTCATCGGTCGAACAGTAATATGTAATCGGTATCACCGGGCCTCGTGGATCATGGATCAGTTCAGCGTGTTCCCCAAGTTGTCGATCGATCTCGACAGAGAGGCCGGTCTCTTCTCTGAGTTCGCGTTTCAATGCCTCTTTCGGTGTTTCACCGGCATCTACATGACCGCCCGGTAGTGCCCATGTACCTTTGTAGGGGTCGGCGCCCCGTCTGATGAGTACGATTTTGTCTTCACGTCTGATGATAGCGTCAACAGTCACTCTATGCTGTGAACGATCCATTGTCACACCTGCATGTGTTTTATCGTCTGTGTTGTCGGTTCAAGCTGCTGGTATCCTATGACGCCAAATAGGAGCGACATCGACATCGCTACAAGCATGATCAGGACAATCCAGGCCTCTGGGTTTTTGTTTTCCAGTGCATCTTGATGCTTGAACATGAACAAACCAATGATGCCTGTGATGCCAAAGAAAACGGTGATATTCGGGATAAGAATTGCAGGGATAGGGCCAGATACGGTCTCGAGGATGAGTCGACCAACGATCATACCGAACATACCGGTGGCCAGGTAGAGCCAGAGTTGATGTCGTTCCATCCCTGGCCACAGATGAGATAAACTCGTTTAAATGTTTCGAGCTTTCAATAATGTATTATGGATTTACGATATCAAACCACAACTAATCCAACCGCTCCTGATGATCTCTTGGACACATTTGATCTAGATGATGTGGTGGTACAGGAGCGATCATTGCCGCCATATATTGGAGGCCTCACTCAGTCTGCGTACCAACAAACAGAGGAGGGTATGGTTGATGTCGAATCCATCGATATCTATATGAATGATGAACCGGAGAACGACCATCAGGCGCTTGATGATCTCTATCATGAAGTAATCCATGCCGCACAGTATGATGATCTCGATGGCAGGGTCTATGAGCCGGAGGAACTTGAGGCCCTCGATCTGCTCCATGAAGGCCAATCCGCAGCCAATGCTGATCAGTCGTCATACCGTGATGCAATGATGGTCTATGAGACGTTCCTTCAAGAGGTAGAGCATGGAAAATCTCCTGCTGAGGCTCTGGAAGCAGTTTCTGAGCAGTATCAGATGTTTGCTATCGAGCTTGAGGAAGGGGAAACCCCGGTAAAAGAATATCTTGCTATAGATGAGGATGATGGTATCGAGGAGGATGTTGCAGCGTATGTATCCTCTGTCTACGGGGACGAGGTAGCAGATATTGAGGAAATTGATTACAGTGAGATGGATACTGCGAAGATTGCCGATCACCTTGTCTCGGTTCAGGAATCGATCGATATGGCCTATGATGAACTGGCCACAGATGCATATGATCTCCCGAAGGCGGCTCGGTGAACAGGTTGTTGTTCTCCCATCATAGACATGGATAAAAAAGTTGGGTCCGGTTCAGTCAATGCTTGTTAATGGACTATTGTGCTAGAGGCGATATCATGAACTACACCCCTGATGCATGGAACGATATGCGGACGTATCTCGAACAAGAACGACCAGAAACCCGGCTCGATGGAACGCTTCCAAGCCGAGTCACGAGTGCGGATGTCAAGCTAGCATATGATCAAGAGAATGATGCGATTGTTCCGTTCATTGTTGGGGATGTTAACGCGAATCCAGAAGGAATCGCTGGTCTCCACGATCGGTGGTATGATGGCGCCCTCGATAGCGCTGCCGATGCATTTCTAGGTAATACAGATGATCCGGATGAAGTAGCCGTGTCTCTTCCTGCAGCCGTATATGACGGGGATGCGCCATCATGGCTCCAGAAAGGAAAGGAGGCCCTGTATGAGGCAGTTGATGAACGAGTGGAAACCACATACAAACTCCGTGATGGTGCACCATTGGAAGTCAATGAGGAGGGCGAACTTGAGGTCGAAGGCCAGTCGCTTGATGGGTATGTGAATCTTAATGACACTGGCGAAGGGCTGGATAATGCCTTAGGTGGTGATATCACGGCGATGAGTAACGGGGCCAATGCTCCATCGGCAGCATGGAATGCATATCGACCGTCAACGAACAAAGTTGGACTTTTGCAGGCTGCAGCTGATCTCGATGACTATACCGAGGTGATGTTCCCTGGGTTTACCACCGTCGATACTGTCGATGAACTGGCCGCTTATCACGAGGACACTGCGAAAGATGTTATCTTCAAAGTACCAAATGGCACACACGGCGATCAGGTCGTAGCAATCGAGTCTGATCAGGATGTCTATGATCGGCTCCGTGAAGAGGTCGAACGTGTCCGAGACAAAGGAAACAGATCGGACAGTTTTGCATTGACTGATGCGGATGGCAGGTTCATCACACGCGATGGAACTGAGACCCAGGGCCTGATCGAGGATGCTGTTGCAGGAGTTTACGAACAAGATGATCGTCATTTCGAGATCTTCGATTTTGAAGAGCAGCCAGTCGATTTCGTTCCACTTGTGGTCGCGAATGAGGATAACGAACCTGAGACTGTCTCGATGACTGTACGCGCCTCATATGGAACGAATCTGAATGCTAATCGTGGCTCACATAACTTTGGTCTGTACTCTGTCGATGAGGCATGGAATGGGGATGCGACAGTCGAGACAGATGAAGGGGAAGAAGTATTCGATCTGGCCGAAGAACTGGCTACACTTGCAGACCGTCCTGTAGAATATGAAGAGGTTCGCACGGCGATGGATGATGCGGGTGCAGCAGCACTGGCAATCCGGAACCTTTCTGCCTTCAGGGCAGAGCGAGAATAATCATCCGGATGAGTCAACAAGATCGTCAGCAAGCTGCTCTGGGTTGAATCGCTCAAGGTCATCGTAGTCCTGGCCTGTTCCAAGATACACGATAGGCCGACCAGTGACATGGCCGAGACTCAGGGCAGCGCCACCTTTCTTATCTACATCCACTTTTGTCAGTACGATTGCATCGAAGCCGATTTCTTCATATTGTTCGGCCTGATTGACGACATCATTGCCAGCCAGTGCATCAACAACCAGGAATTTTAGATCTGGTTCATTGACACGGCATATCTTGTCCAGTTCATCCATGAGGTTCGTATCTTCATGGCTTCGGCCGGCGGTATCAGCCAGGATGAGGTCTTTTCCTTCTTTTTCGGCGTGTTCTTTTGCGTCATAGATCACTGCTGCAGCATCTGAGCCATAATCATGACTGATGACTTTCAATCCGAGATTGTCCCCATGTTCTTCCAGTTGATCGATTGCAGCTGATCTGAACGTGTCTCCGGCAGCCAGGACGATCTCATATTCATCTTTGAAAGCTGCTGCAATTTTTGCGATCGTCGTTGTTTTACCACTGCCATTGAACCCCATGAAAAGAGCTTCTGTTGGTGTTCCTGAAGCGAGTTCTTCTTCTATCGGTTCACCTGGATCTTTCAGCACATCGACGATAGCATCGTGGAGCGAATCGCGGACAACGGTTTCTACTTCTGTGCGTTTTACGGTCTTCCCGACAAGGTCGTCCCGTAACTCTTCGATCAGTTCATCCACGACCATCTGGGCTACATTGTTCTGGAGAAGCTGCATCTCGAGGTCCCAGAGAAGATCATCGATATCGTCTTCGGACAGTTCTTTCTCTACAACAGCTGATTTGGCTTTCTCAGAGAAGTCTTTGATTGAATCTTTGAGATCGCCAAACATCGGCATCAGAGGCCTTGTTCTTGCTGTAACTGCTGTAGTTCAGGAACAAGGCTTTGGAGTTCTTCCTGATCGTCTTGCATGTTTTGCTGGATTTCCTCTTTAGCCTCTTCCATTTCTGCCTTGCGATCATCGATGATATCTTGTGCGTCACTCATCTCTTTCTTCGCAAAAGTATCAGCACCGAGATCAACGATAGCATGTTCTGTATCCTTGATCTCAGCAACCGCAAAGGCACCTGATCCAACGGAGACCAGGATTTCTTTTCCTTCTTCGGTATCTTTCAGTTCTTTCAGTGAAGCTTCTGTCTCTTCGAGTTCTTCGATCGTCTGTTCGATTTCTTCTTGATATTCCTGCATGGCTTCGATCTGCTGTTGCAGTTCCTGATATCGCTGTACCTTCTCTTGCATCTCTTGTTCGTCCATTGTTAGACCGATTCCACTGATTCGATTTCAATGTTTGCCCGTGAAATACCATGCTCGCTCCCTAGCTGGCTGTAAATGAGTTCACGAGCGTGATCTTCTGATTCAGCATCAACCTCTCGTTCGAAAGGCTGTGTTTCTTTCCCAAGATCGATTGTTCCTGATGCGTTGAATGACATGAGAATCACCTGTTGTGCATGGTATCGTGCAGAGAATCTTTAAATACCTTGGTCGGTCGTCTCCCCGAGTCGTTCACGTGTCCGCACTGTCGTTTCAACAAGTGATTCGATACGGTCTTCGATGGATGTATTGGTGATCTGCTCTCCGTCGAAATCCGCATTGCTTGCATACACTGTCTCTGGTATTGTATGGATGTTGAAATATGTGAGGAGGCTCCGTAGTTCGCGTTGCATCATCAGGAAGCCTTTTTCTCCACCGCCTTTTGCCATCAATCCTGCCACTGTGCCCCCCATCTCGCCAGGTGGCACGAGGTCGATCATGTTCTTGAAGACGCCGGAATATGACCAATTATAGACAGGAACCGAAAAAAGGTAGGCATCAGCTGTTTTGAATGCCTCTTGAAGGGTTGTGGTATCGTCGTTGTAGGATCCCCATTCTCGTCCGTCACAGAACTGGATATCGAGGTCTTTTGGGTTCAGAAAGGTTGTTTCAATATTTTCGGGGACGTATTCGGTCGCTTTTCGAGCTAAGGCGTGGCTCTGTGATGTTGCTGAAAGACTACCGGGGACGATCAACAGATGCATTCTGTATTGAATTTGGTGGTAAGACCTTTATACGAACTGGCCACACCTGGATAAAATATTTGTAAGAAAAAATGCGGAAGAATGTTAAAATAATTAACCAAAATGTGGAAAAGTATTATAAATGTAGGTAAAGAACCTGGTAAGGCGTGATTACGATGGATGAAGGCCAGTTCATGGATCTGTTGCAGGAACGGGAAAACGGTGAATCAGAACGATTTGAAGCGTATCTTGACGATCTTGTGGCAACGCAGTATCTCGAACCGGTCGAGGAAGAGGGGGAAGTCATTGGATATGAGCCGACAGAGCGAGCGGAGACGGTACTTGAATGGACGGAGTGTGACACGTATGAGAATGGTCTCCTGTATGAGAAGTAAAGAAGAATAAAAGAAGGGTTGTGGATTTTACTCCACAGTGCCTGTCGAAATCTTAGAGATCCTCTTCTTCATCGAAGGGCTCTTCGACTTCTGGATCGAAGTCTTCGTCGTCCTCGTCGCCGAGTTCTTCGACTTCTACTTCCTCTTCGTCGTCTT
>JALIDO010000048.1 GCA_022865265.1 Candidatus Nanohalarchaeota archaeon QJJ-5 | reverse complement strand
CGATCCTATATCTCGAACCTGTTAGACCAGGTGATGGAAGCAGTGGATGAGATCGAGGCCGAACGTGTGATCATCGACTCTGTCTCGATCATCGAGATGTTTATCCGGGACGAATATATGGCCCGTGTTGCTCTTGCATCACTGTTGAACAAACTCAGAGAAGCCGAAGTCACGGCATTGATGACCGGAACCGTTCCAGAAACATCAGAAGGCCTTTCAGGAGGTGGAATTATCGAGTTCCTGGTCGATACTGTCTTGTTGCTTGAGTTCGTCCCTGTTGCCGAAGAATACTCACGAACCCTCACGATACGTAAGATGCGGCGAACAGACCACGATGTTGAGATCTTTCCGTTCGAGATCTCACCTGATGGCATCAAGCTCCACGAGGTGGAGTAAGGTATAACGGTGTTATATCCGGCTGGCTATCTCTCGATCTTACGCACACTATGTTCTTAGATCAGAACCCGGTCTCTTTGGTGACGTTGATCCCGTCGTCCGTGATCTTGAATGGATGCGTGCCCGGTGTGTGATCGGTCCGTCGCATCTTTCGGACCTCCAGATTACGGAAGGTCCCCTCACCGACGCCGGTGTAGTATAGGACGACAACACCATCGGCCACGAACTCTGAGACATTGAATCGTGAGAGTGCATCCTCATCATTCTCAGGGATTTCCGAGGTCATGATGGTCGTGGGGCCGGCACGCTTGATACTTCGGACAAGATCATAGAGGTTATCTCGCTTTTTCGCCTGTGTGCCACCGTAGGCACCGAGCATCACTGAGATAGAATCGATAACAAGTCTGTTGACGTTCTCATCACTCGCTAGTTCGGTGACCTTATCGATGAATCCACGCGATCCTGATGATGGCTTGATGTAGGCGATCTTGTATTGATCATCTTTACTGTATTTCTCAAAGTCCCAGCCGAAGACCTTTGCATCTTTCATGATGTCATCGACCGGTTCTTCGAGGGAGATGTATCGTACGGTCTCACCGTTCTGCAGACCATCCCAGAGATACTGATTGCAGAAAATCGTTTTACCACATCCAGCACCGCCTGAGATCAATGTGATGGATTCTTCCGGAAAACCGCCTTCGATCAGCTTATCAAGCCCATCGATTCCTGTTGATACGCGTGGAACATCTGTCATGATTTCACCTTTCTATAGTGATGGTTAGGGGTTGCGTGGTTTATAATTTTCCCTTCTATACATCCTGTTCATTGATCTTTTTGAGGATAGCTCGTGTTGCTTCTTCTGGAGTCTGGCCGTCGATGTTGATGACTCGTCCTTCTTCATCATACATATCGACATACTGGTCGTCGACAAAGGCGATGACGTCTTCACTTCCTCGGAAAGCATCACGGACAGCTTCTCGGAACGTGGAAGAATGCATTTCAACCTTGCCGATCGTATCGATCACGATCACTCGTCCTTTCCGTATCGCATCATCGATGGCTGCTTGTGCTGTATCGCTCAACCGTTCGACATCGATATGTTTCTGTTCGACCTGAGGACCTGTCTCTTCATCAGTCCCTGCTACATGTGTGGTCTCACCGTTTTCCACATCTTCCAACTCGTGTGTCACCGGTGTTATCTTTGCCCTACGTAATCCGCCGATCGGTTCCTCGAGACGCTCCATCAATTGATTGATGACTGTCTCTCGCTGTGACGGTGTACTCCCGGTTATCAGAAGATTCATGACCATCCGGATGTTGGCATTCAGTGGTTTTAAAGGTACACGCTTACATCTGCTCGACGGGCTCGGCGCCAAGTAACTCGAGACCCTGCTCCATAACCGTTTGGAAGCCTACTACAAGTGCTGCACGGCTTTTTCGAATCTCAGGATCTGCATCCTTGACAGGAGCAGAATGATAGAAGCTGTTGAAGTCTTCTGCAAGCCGTTTCAGGTAATTCGCAAGTTTTGCCGGTTCTTTCTCTTGGAAGCTGGTCTCGACGATCGTATCGAACTGTTCGATGGTCCGCAACAGCTGGTAGCCGTCTGCTGTCTCCGTCCCACTGAAATCGGTCCGTGTCTCTACTGTATCGAGGATACCCTGTGCCCGTGCATATGAGTACAGGAGATACGGTCCTGAGTCGCCTTCCCAGTCGAGTGCATCATCGAAACTGAAATCGATATCTTTCTCACGGCCGAATCGCAAGAGATAATAGCGAACAGCAGCGACTGCGATCTTCTCAGCGATCAGTTCCTTTGTCGTTTCATCTTTCTCTGGATAGCGTTGATCGACTTCTTCATATGCAAGGTCCTCACATCGGTGCAACACAGCATCACCGTGTTTCCCGACCCAGTTCCCTTTCCGACCTGAATACGAAACCTTACCAGGAAGATAGACGAACTTGAAATGACAGTGGCTGAACTGATCGGCCTCATCCTCATACCCGAGCGCACGGAGTGAATACTCGATCACGGTCATCGGGAACTTCTGCGGTGCACCGACAACATTGATAACATGATCTGCATCGCCAAATGTCTGTTCTTGATTGCCACCGGTCCTCCAGAGTGTTGTTCCATCTGGCTGCTGATCGAATTCTTCATATCCGAACTGTGATGAAACCAGACCGAACTTCCACATCGTCAGGGCGATGTCTTTGGCCGTGTATGTGGCCGTGCCATCGCTCCTGAACAAGATCTTGTAGGGTTTTTTCATCTCACCGATATCATCCTGGTAGTCGCTCAGATCGATGACGATACAGCCAGCATCGTCTCCATCTTTGATCTCATAGACCCGGTCCAGATCCATCAGCTGGTCGACGGTCTCTTCGAGGAGGCCTGAAGATACAGTATCACGTTCGAATGCAACAAGGTCATAGTAGATATTCGTTCGATAGGCTGTTTCTAGCTGTCCCTTCAGCGATCGTTCGACAATATCATCTTTCAGCGCAGCTGTCTCATTGTCACCTTCCTCGATCGCCTGGATGATCGACTGGACTGATGCACGTTCGTCTTCATGCTCTTCAAGGTATTTTCCTGCTTTCGAATACAGCTTCCCGATCCAGAAATCATCTTTCTCTTCGAGATCCTCGTCTGATAGTTCGTCTTTGAACTGCTGCCACGCATAGACGGTCCTGGCACTCTGGCGACCGAGGTCATTGATATAGTCCTGGACCTCGACCTGATAACCGAGCCGTTCAGCCAATCGAGCGACCGTATCACCGAGTACAGCACATCGCATCGTGCCCATATGCAGGGGTTTGTTCGGATTGGGAGAGGTATGCTCGATGATCACTTTCTCATCACGATCCTTGGAAGTCTCATCTGTCGAAGCCAGAATTTCCCGCCCGAGCAGTGTCTCATCGACATCGAAATTGATGAATCCAGGTCCTGCGACGCTGATGCTGGTCACACCGTCAATATTGGCATCACGTAGAGCATCTGCTTTTTTCTCTGCAAATGCTCGAGGATTCGCATCATGTCTACTTGCTG
>JALIDO010000047.1 GCA_022865265.1 Candidatus Nanohalarchaeota archaeon QJJ-5 | reverse complement strand
GTTCTCCGCGGAGTGCGGCTGCCTTGCCCCCGATGATCTCGAGGAGCTGTGACACGGTCATACGGCTCGGGATAGCGTGTGTCGAAAGGATGATATCCGGTGTGATGCCTTCTCCGGTGAACGGCATATCTTCTTCCGGTACGATCAGACCGATAACACCTTTCTGTCCGTGGCGGGTAGCGAACTTGTCACCAAGTTCTGGGACACGCTCTGTCCGGAGCTTGGTCTTGATCAGCTTGTTGCCTTCTTCGGTCTCGGTGATCATGACCTTATCGACCTTGCCTGATTCACCGTGCCGGACCGTCTTCGAGGTCTCTCGTTCGGCTGCCAGTCCCATCTTGACCTCTTCCGAGGAGCCGAGGAACTTTGGTGGTGATGTCTTGCCGACGATGACCTCATTCGCATCGACATATGTCTCAGGATTTACAATACCGTCCTGATCGAGTTTCTTGTATGCATCTTCTGATTTATAGCCACGTGTATCCTTGTCTGGGACACGGATCGAGTCTTTCTGGCCACCCCAGTAGCGACGTGATTCTGTGGTGTAGGTACGGAAGTGATGGCTCCGTGCCTGGCCACGTTCGATCGAGGACTTGTTGAAGATCACGGCGTCCTCGATATTGTATCCTTCGAAACTGGAGATAGCGATGACCAGGTTCTGACCGATCGGATGTTCACCAAGCATATGTGGGAACGTGCGGGTCGAGACGATCGGTTCCTGTGGATAATCCAGAACATCTGAATGCGTATCATACCGACTATGGAAGTTCTTGAGATACATCCCAAGCCCCTGGCCGGCCATCTTGGCACCGTAGTTCACACGGTCACCACGATTGAAGTTGGCAAAGGCCACTGTCGAGGCCGACAGGCCATGTGTGGTCGCTGCATCGAGTTCCATGTGGGTGTGGTCCTCGGTGACCTCGTCACGATTCATGGCCACATAGGCATTTTCTTCCTCTTCGGCGTCCAGATACTCGATGACACCTTCATCTTCGAGGTCCCGAAGCGTGAGCTGTCGATTGTTGAGCTGTTCGACATGGTCTTCGGTGAGAAGGACCTCACCATCTTCCACGACAGCAACAGGACGACGGACACGGCCGCCATCGCTTTCGACACGGACCTCGTCTTTGTCTTCATCATAGCTTACGTTCAGTTCCGAGTCGACCTCGCCATCACGGCGTTTCTGGATCAGGGTCTCACGGAGCTGCTGTGGTTCATCATGGGTTCCTAACAGGTGGCCGTTGAAGTATACATCAGTCATGGTGTATCACCGCTGGACGCCTAGGTCTTCGAGTTCCTGTTTGAGCAGGTTCTCATGTTTCTCATCCATCCCGTTCGAGACATCGGCAGAGATGGCGAGATGTTTTCTGAGACCGATATTCATACCCTCTGGCGTCTTGATCGGGCAGAGACGGCCCCAGTGTGTTGGGTGGAGTTCTCGCGCTTCGAAATGCTGGCGCTGTGAGGAAAGCGGCGAGTTGATCTGGCGGAGATGGCTCAAGGTCTTGATCTTGTTCCCTCGTTCCATCCGCTGGGCGACACCGGTCCGTCCACCGACCCAGTTCCCGGTCGCCATCGCGGACATGATCTGGTCTGACAACGTATCAGACACGACCGTAGACTGGAGCGAAGGCATCCTGCCTCGCTTGGCGGATTTCTGGAAATTGTATTTCATCCGTGCGACAAAGCCCCACTTGCCGAGGAAGACACTGCGGAACTGCATCTCCAGCAGGTCACCGGCAAGATTGAGCCGCTTGTTCGCATAATGGTCCATATCATCTTCTTCGATCTCGCCTTTACTGAGTGCGATGACATTCTTGATCAGACGACCGAGATAGCGTGCCTTCTCCTCCCGATGTTCGGGTTCCTGGCCGATATGTGGGAGCAGGTACTGATCGAGGATTTCCTGGACCCGCTCATCGCGGTTCTTGTTGATGCCTGATTTGCCACCGATATAATCGATCGCTTCCTCAGGGGTCTCGACCTCGGTCTCATAGAGATTGAGATAGACCTCGCCCTGGTACTCATCAGAGATCGCCTCGACGATCTCTTTGTCGGTCGCGAGCCCGCAGGCCCGCATCACGACGACTGCCGGGGTCTTGTTGACATTGGCGAATGAGATATTCACGACACCATCATCCCGTCGCAGCACATGACGCTGCACGTAGCCGGTGCGTTCAGAATTGATACGACAGATCTCCTCATCATCGTCATACTGGAAGATCGGCTTGTTGTTGGCCATCTCTTCCATCGAGACGATTGTCTTTTCTGACCCATTGATGATGAAGTACCCGCCAGGATCGTCTGGATCCTCGCCGGCATCGATCAGCTCGTCCCGTGTCATCTCGCTGGTCGGACAGATATCTGAGCCGACCATGACAGGGATTTCGCCGATGGTCACCATCTCTGGTTCCTGTTTGACACCTTCGAAGATCGGTGTCATCTTCACACGGATCCGTGAAGCGTATGTGATATCTCGCATCCGTGCTTCTGCCGGTGTGACCTGGGCCATCGAGCCGTCTGCTTCCTTGACACGGGGCTGTTCGACCTCCATGTCACCGAGCTTGATGACCAGTTCTTCACCACCAGGCAGATCGGGCTTGATCTCGCCCACATCATTGAGTATCTTCTGGATACGTTCATTGACGAATTCATTATATGACTCGATCTGATGCTCGACCAGATCGCCTTCGACCATGCGTTCTAAGAATTTGTTCTGTTGAGGCATTGATATCACTCATCGACCACGTGACGATAGTAGACAGTTTCGCCGGCTGTCGGTGAATCGCGGGTGATCTTGACGACATCACCGGGCTCGAAGCCTTTCTGTTTGGCGACCGCATCGGTCCGTTCCATCGCGGGCAGGTCGTCTTTCTCGATATTGTATGCTTCTAGTAGGGTTTCGACCTCATCCTCGTCCAGCTTCTCGTGTTCTGGAACCATCTGGTGCGCTTCGACATCGATTGCCATAGCTTATCCCCCTTGCATCGACACGGTCAACGGCACAGTCCTGTGCACGGATGTAGAAACATGGTGTTGTCTTGCATGCAAGATAACCGTCAATGGTGACACAACCTTTTTAAACATACACCCATCTCCCGTGCCGCTTCGCCCCGATTTCTATCGTGTGTGGATGTGTACTGCAAGGGAAAGGAACTTTTTTAAGTCGGTGGGTGCGGTAGTCCTACAGCTGGCTGCAAGATACTAGAACAAAAGATGTGGCGGCCTGGTCAACAGAACCGGCAGACATCCTGGTCTTCTTCGGTGTTGTGGTCACCCGGACCGTGTTCTTCGGCGAACTGTTCGGCATGTTCTTCAGAACAGAACTCTTTGCCATCTCGTTCGACCGGATCGTCTCCGAGTTCCTCACCACACTGCATACATCGGTCATCAAGCAGTCCCATCGGTACATGACAATAGGTCAGGCCACGGTATAAAACTTCATGCCGGGGCTATATAGGACCGGTTCCTCCATCATTCATTGGTGAATCATTATGTATGCGAAGCTCAAAGCAAAGATCCAGGACGCCGGCGAGGTCATGGCACGGATGGATTCTGGCGAGGTCCATGAATTCCATCTCCACAACCTCACGTTCCACGATGATGACCAGCTGATCGAGGTCG
>JALIDO010000046.1 GCA_022865265.1 Candidatus Nanohalarchaeota archaeon QJJ-5 | reverse complement strand
GGATCTGCTCGATCTCGATCTCAATTATGATAATCTTGAAGAAAAGATCGAAGAAGCCGAAGATGTAATCAAAAAGATCAAACAGCTCCAGAAGCAGGCACAAAGCCAGCAGGAGTCTGAAGATATGGGTGGCAAAGATCTCGGCTACATTGGGTGATACTATGACGACAGCAGAGTACACACGATTCGAACGCGCACGGTTGATCGGTGCACGTGCTCTCCAGCTTTCTGAAGGAGCACCACCGCTTCTAGAGATCGATGAAACCGATCCAATCGAGGTTGCACGTTCGGAACTTGAAGAAGGCGTGCTCCCGATTTCGATCAAGCGTGAATCCGCTGGTCGATGATGGAGATCGATGATCTCGGGCTCTACCGAGTCTTTGATAGCCGTGCTGACGAGACGGTCGCAGCATCTGTGAATGGTGTTACGGCGGCTGCTCCAGCAGGTGCCTCTCGTGGCACGCATGAGGCTGCGAGTTTTGTTCCAGATGATCTCGAATCGATCGAAGCCACCATCAGAGACCACTGTATTGGTGATTCATTCGATCAGGCATCATTTGATGACCTGCTCGAGGATATCGATGGCACTGATCAGTTCGCAAACATCGGTTCTGTTGCAATCGCTCTTTCTTTAGCATTCAGGAAGGCTACAGAGGCCAATGAGGGTAAAACGTTCCCATATCCGCTTGGCAATGTTGTCGGCGGCGGGGAACATGGTGGTAACACAGCTATACAGGAGTTCCTGTTGCTCCCCATCGAAGCCCAGAGTTTCGAAGAAGCTGCCAGGACAAATGCACGAATCTATGATGACTTGAAAGAACAATACGCGCGGAAGATCAGTGGGATCAATGACGAGGGCGCGTTGATAACCACGATGGATGATGAACAGACGCTACAGGCTGTCACATCAGTGGCATCAGATCACGGTGCTCGTGTCGGACTCGATGTTGCCGGCAATGAGCTCTGGACCGGTGAGGTATATGAATACAGTGAGATGGGGCTTCGACTCAGCCCGAAAGAGCAACAAGCCTTTATGGAGGATCTCATTGACCGTTTCGATCTTGCTTATGTGGAAGATCCTTTCCATGAAGACGATTTCAGACATCACAAAGATCTCCAAGACAATGTAAACGATACACTCATCGTGGGAGATGATCTCTATGCAACGAATGCTGCTCGGTTACGGGGGGATGGTCCGATGTGCGATGGGACGATCATCAAACCAAATCAAGCAGGGACAGTGACACGGACACGAGAGGCTATTTCGGTCTGTCGCGATGCTGAGACTGTACCGATCATCTCTCATCGTAGCGGTGAGACCTGTGATCCAAGTATTTCGATGATGGCGCTTATGGATACGATCCCGATCATCAAAGCCGGCATTACTGATATCAGGGTCGCTAAGTTGAACTGGTTACGTCGGCAGTGGCAGAAAACCGAATCGTCATCGATGGCGTCAGTACCGATCAGCGGTGGCGAGTGACTTAAAAAGTTTTCTCTATAATGCCCTCCTGACACGATTCAGTGTCATGTGATCATCATGCTATTGGATAAAGAGGAATATTTGTCAGCCGGTCTCAATATTGGCATGCGACGGAAGGTCGAGGACATGGAGCCGTTCATCTTCCGTGTCAAGAAGAATAAACTTGCTATCATTGATCTCGAGCAGACAGATGAACGTATTCAGACTGCTGCTCGGTTCCTTTCTGAATATGATCCTGAAGATATTCTTGTGATTTCTCGGAAAGAAGCAGGTCACAAGCCTGTGGTCACGTTTGCTGAAGCAACTGGTGCCGAACGTATCTATGGCCGGTTCATGCCTGGAACGTTGACGAATCCGATGAGTGATGATTACAGAGAGCCCGAAGTCGTGGTCGTGACCGATCCGAAAGAGGACAAGCAGGTTGTAAAGGAAGCTGTGAATGCACGTATCCCTGTTGTGGCCATCGCTGATACGGTCAACAAGCTCGAATATGTCGATCTTGCGATCCCGGCAAATAACAAGGGAACGCGATCACTTGCTGTCATCTATTATCTGCTGGCCCGTGAGTATCAGAAGCACCGTGGCGAGCTCGAGGAAGATGATGACTTCGAGTACACCATCGATATGTTCGAGGCCGAAGATGTTGCTGAAGAGGAAGAGGAGTAAGCAGGTTCTTAAGGCCAGCGTGTACAGAATAGTCTATGATCGAGAGTCAGGCTGGGTTTTTCACCCATCATCCTGAAACACTCAGACAGCAACTTGATTCTGTCCTGGGTACATCACATCGGGAGATTGATCCCTCGATCATGGTCGCCCCATATGGAACCCTCCAAGATATCGGGTCTATCTGTGGCACGTTGTATGGAAGTCTGACATCAGTCCCAAATTCTGTCGTGCTGCTTGGTGCAAATGAGGCTTCTACCTCGGCTGTTGCCTATCCTGATGAAGATATCAATACGCCGCTCGGATCGATCACTGTCGATACGATGTTCAAACAACGGCTCGGGATGAGTGATGAGGCTGTAATTGATAATACTGCATTCTCTATTTCCCGATCTCTTCTTCCACATATCGCGTTCCTCAAACACTTGCGTGAGGACATAACGCTTTCGCCACTGCTGCTTTCTCCATCGACGGATGCTGATCATCTCGAAGAAGTCACCACTGTGCTTTCGAACCTCCTCACCCCAGAGGATATGATTCTTGTCGTCGGTCGGCTGGGTCGTGAACGTGTCCGTGATCCTGATGAGGTCAAGATGAAGCTCCAACGTACCGATAGTGGCTTCATCACCGAGATGCGGCAACGGAACCGCAGAGAGATCATCGAATACGGGAAAGAACATTCGATCGATCTTGCAGGACCGCTCGCACTTGCACTTGGTCTCCGTGGCCCTCAGCACTTCCAGATGATGGGGCATCGGACATGGATCGATGATCATCATGATCTCGTAGGTGGCTGTATTGGCTATTATCGATGAGAGGCTGCTGGCAATCTTTTTATATCGGTGCCGTGCATATCTCAATGGAGAACATACGAGGGTAAACAGTGAGACGACGATATCTTGTGCTCGGGTGTGTACTGATGCTCGGATTCGTGCCGATTGCCAGTGCTCAGGGTACCTCGTATGAGCTATTGCTGGGTGAAGAGGAATCATTCACGCCAACGGTCGAGAACCCATTGTCACAGCCGGACAAGATCATGTTAGAGTTCAAGGGCCGGGCGATCTCGAGTGGTTTGCTTGATTGGACGGTCAGAGAGACCGGAGAAGATCATATCGAATGTAATATCGACCAGACACAGTGCAATATCACGATCGATGCCCGGAGTGAAGAATCATTCAATCTCACACTCACGGCAACACGTCAGGGCCAGGGGAGTCTCGTTGTCGAAGGAACATCTGAGGTCACACAACTCTCAGGAGAAGACAACATATTTGTAACGGTGAATGCCTCCCAGGACGGCGAACAGGCTGCTGATGGTCTGACTCCAGTATATATTCTTCTTCTTGCCATGATGACGGCAGGATATCTCTACTTCCGCCGCGATCAGTGATCACAGGTTCACTCGTGGGTACTTTATAAATGTCGTGTCCCTATGCGTGTACACTAGAAGGTGAACGACGTTGAAGATACATACAATAGGCGGATATAACGAAGTAGGTAAGAACATGACAGCAGTCGAGACCCACGGAGACATTGTTCTCCTGGATATGGGGTACGATATGGAGACTGTTGTCGAATCTGAGAAAGAAATCGAAGAACTAACAACAACTGCAACCATCGAAGCGGGAGCGATCCCGGATGATTCCAGTATTCATGATAAACGAGAAGATGTCGAGGCCATCATCATCGGCCACGGTCACCTAGACCATGTCGGGGCTGTGCCGAAGCT
>JALIDO010000045.1 GCA_022865265.1 Candidatus Nanohalarchaeota archaeon QJJ-5 | reverse complement strand
CACGTTCGATCGTGGCTTCATCGTGTTCCACCACGAGTAAGGTATTCCCGAGGTCACGTAGTTCTTCCAGTGTATCGATAAGCCGATCATTATCATGACGATGCAGACCTATCGAGGGTTCATCAAGCACATAGAGGACACCAGTGAGCCCTGATCCGATCTGGGTCGCTAACCGGATCCGTTGGGTCTCACCACCAGATAGTGTCGCTGCTTCCCTGTCAAGAGTCAGGTACGTGAGTCCAACAGTGGTCAGGAACCTGAGTCGTTCTTCGATCTCACTGATGACCTGGGCACCGATCTCCTGATCTCGTTCGGAAAGATCATCTGCAAGCCCCTGGAACAGGTCATGGGCATCTTTGATCCGCATACGGTTGATCTCCGGGATCGTGTGGCCGGCTACTTCGACATTGCGGGCCTGGGCGTTCAGTCGTGATCCGGCACAGCGGGGACAGGTCTCTTCTCGCATGTACTCTCGCATCCGATCACGGATCGTGTCACTGGAGGTCGAAAGGAACCGACGATTGACCTGGTCGATCGCACCCTCGAATGTCTTTTCGGTCACCCCACTGCCACGCATCTTCGGCACGGTGTAGTGGATCGGTTCTTCTGGGCCATGGAGGACAGCATCTTGGATATGGTCTGGCAACTCTTCGAATGGTGTCTCAAGATCGATATCATAATGTGTTGCAAATGCCTTCAGTGTCGCTTCATAGAAATCATTGGAAAAATCCCACGGAGCGATGGCATGTTTCAGCGGCTCTGTCTCATCCGGGACAACCATATCTCGTGTGGCTCGTTCGGATTTCCCCAATCCATCACATTCCGGACAGGCACCTTTCGGTGAATTGAATGAGAATGTCCGCTGTTCTAGCTCAGTGTAGTCTCTGTCATTCCCTGGTTCGGAAAACCCCTCGGTCATCCGTAACACGGTCCGTCCATCGACCTGTTCCAAGGCATCATGATCGTCATCATCAAGATCAGGTGTCTCGATCCAGACAGAACCATCACTTTCTGCATAGGCATCTTCGATCGCCTCTATCAGGCGTGATCGGTCATTACCAACTTTCACCCGATCGATGATGAGTAAGAATCGATCAGCTGGCGCTGGGTCATCGACAGTGATATCATACTGTCTATCGGTGATGATCTTGGTGAATCCACGTTCTCTCAGGGTATCGATAGTGGACTCGAATGCATCGGTCTCGATGGGGGCCAGGATCTGGATACGCTGTCCTTCAGGAAGCTGCTTTATCTGATCGGCTGCTTCCTGCGGTGGCCGGTGCTCGACAATTCGGCCGGTCTCAGGGGAACGCTGTACTCCTACACGGGCAAACAATAGACGGAGATGGTCATGTATTTCGGTGACTGTCCCCACCGTCGACCGTGGTGTTGTTCCTGAATCACGCTGTTCGATACTGATAGCCGGTGAAAGCCCCTCGATCCGATCGACATCTGGTTTATCCATCTGATCTAAGAAGTTTCGTGCGTATGATGAAAGAGATTCCATATACCGGCGCTGGCCTTCAGCAAAGATGGTATCGAATGCCAGTGTCGATTTCCCCGACCCCGAGACACCTGTCACAACATTGAACGTACCTCGTGGAATCTCAAGATCGATATCTTTGAGATTATGTTCGCTTGCTCCTTCGACCGTAATCGTGTCACTCGGTTCACTCATGGCTGAACAGGACCTCGATAGCCCATACCATAGACAGCGCCAAACCATTAAATAGCTCATCGTGAAGTGGTTTCCTATGGGTTATCAGGTCGATGCACCGTTCGAGCCGGCCGGGGATCAACCAAAGGCAATCGAGAAGCTCGTAGACGGATTCAACAACGGAATGGACAGTCAGACACTGCTCGGTGTCACCGGATCCGGGAAGACCAATACGGTCTCGTGGGTCCTGGAGGAACTAGAAACACCGACACTTGTGATTGCTCATAACAAAACGCTAGCGGCCCAACTATACGATGAGTTCCGTTCCCTGTTCCCGGATGCAGCGGTGGAGTACTTTGTCTCCTACTATGACTATTATCAGCCAGAAGCGTATGTGGAAAGTTCTGATACCTATATCGGAAAGGATGCCTCGATCAATGAACAGATCCAGAAACTGCGTCATTCGGCCACAAATGCATTACTGACACGTGATGATGTCATCGTCGTTGCATCGGTATCCGCGATCTATGGCCTCGGTGATCCAGAGCATTACACGGATCTGGCTGTCGAGATCAACAGTGATGACCAACTGAGCCGGCGTGACCTCCTCGATCAGCTTGTCGGGATCCAGTATGAACGCAATGATGAAGACTTCCAACCTGGCCGGTTCCGTGTCCGTGGCGATACCGTCGATATCTATCCCATGTATGCACGTGAGGCCATCAGGATATCGTTCTGGGGTGATGAGATCGATTCAATCAAGACCTTCAAGCCCTTGGAGAACGAGATCATCGAGGAGCGTGACACTGTCCTGATACACCCGGCATCGCATTATTCGACACCACAGGAACAACTCGAGGCAGCTATCGATCAGATCCGGGATGATCTGGATGAACGGATCGAATATTTTGAAGAACAAGGTGATGCGGTCGCTGCCCAGCGTATCAAGGAACGGACTGAATTCGATATCGAGATGATGAAAGAGGCCGGCTACTGTTCTGGTATCGAGAACTATGCAGTCTATCTTTCTGACCGCGAACATGGCGATGCACCATACACATTGCTTGATTACTTCCCGGATGAGTTTTTGACAGTGATCGATGAATCACATCAGACCATCCCACAGATCAAAGGACAGTATGCAGGGGATCGGTCACGGAAAGAATCCCTGGTCGAAAACGGGTTCAGACTTCCGACAGCATTCGATAACCGTCCACTACGGTTCGAAGAGTTCGAACAACGGGTTGATTCCCGTCTGTACGTATCGGCGACACCTGGTGACTATGAACGGAAAGACTCTGACCAGGTGGTCGAACAGATCGTACGGCCGACATATCTTGTCGATCCATCGATCGAGATACGGGAGACCGAAGGCCAGGTCGATGATCTGGTCGGTACTATCAAGGACCGTGCAGCAGCCGATGAACGTACATTGGTCACGACGCTTTCAACCGAGATGGCCGAGAACCTGACCGAGTTCCTCGAGGAAGCTGGTATCCAGGCGGCCTACATGCATCATGAGACCGATACACTCGAACGGCATGAGATCGTCCAGCGCCTCAGGAAAGGAGAGATCGATGTTATCGTCGGGATCAATCTCTTACGTGAAGGCCTGGATATCCCGGAAGTCTCGCTTGTCGCGATCCTTGAAGCAGACCAACAAGGCTTCCTCCGTTCAGAGACCGCACTGGTCCAGACGATGGGTCGGGCTGCACGTAATCAGAATGGCCATGTTATTCTCTATGCGGATGAACGGACCGATGCGATGGACGCTGCCATTGAAGAGACAAGGCGACGCCGTGAAATCCAGCAGGGCTACAATGAAGAACACGGAACAGAACCGAAGACCATCGAGAAAGAGATCACTGATTCGGATCTGCAGTTCGAAGAGGACACTGTCGCCACATCAGATGCAGATTCGATCGAGGATGAGATAGAAGTCCTCCGAGAGAAGATGCAAGAGGCTGCCGATAATCTCAACTTTGAGAAAGCAGCCATGTACCGTGATCGTATCGAGGAACTACGAGACGAGCATACCAAAGAAGCATGAGTTTTTTGAACGTCTCTGGTAAGTCCTATCCATGATGTACCAGCGGCTTTTCCTTTTATTCGTGAGTCTTGGAATCGTGACTATTGGTGGTGTTGCTCTCAGTCTCGATGAGCCATCACTGGATGAACCACAGCGTTACATTGTCCTCACCGATGGATCGGTGGATGAGTCAACTCTGGATTCGTTCGATATCGATATCGTGTTTAGCTACAGTATCATCGATGGGTTGGCGATCGAGATGACGCCCTCAGTTGCTGAACAGGT
>JALIDO010000044.1 GCA_022865265.1 Candidatus Nanohalarchaeota archaeon QJJ-5 | reverse complement strand
CGCATGATCTTGTCTAGATCGAAGTCCGCACCGGTCTGTTCATGCAGGAACGACTGGACCTGCTTGGCGATATCTGATTTCTTTGTCCGTCCCTGTTTCAGTGTCATATACACATCACAGTTTGCCTTGATAGCTGGTTCTGGCCCACCCATCGGTAGTAGTGTCCCATCACGGTCATAGGCACCGATGGCGGCTGATGCTTCCACATTACGGAGATACTCTCTGTCGCCACGGATCACGAATGCACCTTTGCCCAGATATTCGCCGGATTCAGGGTCTTTCGTGACTTGTTCGGGAGCAACATGGTATGCATCATCGGCGGCCACGTTCATCTCCCAGGCCTTCGAGTAGGTGACAGCCTGCTGGGCTGCTTCCTGTAAGGTCTGGTCTGGTAATGGTTCATCATCTGGGTTCTTGATGACAACAGACGGAGCCCCGTCGAAATCAGCATGCACATATCGATCCTGTGGCTGCATCTGTTTTTTGACCAGGATATCGTTGGTTGTTGCATCCCGGCCACTGACAACCAGGAAGCCATCAGAACTGAAGAACCAGCGGAACTTCTCGTACCATTTCTTGGATTGGCGCTGTTGTTCTTTGTCTTTGAAGGCATCTGAGATATCGATCTCTTCCTTGTTCTCTTTCAGCTCTTCGAGTTCTCGTTTGGTCTCTTCAAGAGCGTCTTCTGCCCCTTCGACCTTTCGTTTTGCTTCTTTCGATTTCTCATAGTATTTCTTGGCGTTTTTCTCGACTGAACGATCGAGGTCGATGGTTGCATTCTGCTCACCGAGATCGACAATCACCTGGTCATTGGCCAGTTTGAGCTGTTCGACGATCCCGGCCTCAGGAATCCCTTCTGCTGCCTCGCTTTCAAGGCGTTCACGGATCTCATCGATACTGTATTGCTTTCGTGCCTGCTTGAGTGTCTCGATCAGTGACTCGATGGTTCCATAGTGTTCATAGATCAGGTCTGCTGTTATCTTGTGTTCATCGATCGAGTCCCGCATCCCTTCGAGCATCTGTTCCTGTTGCTGTTTCCGGTGCTCGAGTTCATTTTTCCTACGACGGTACTCCTTCCGCTTCTGTTTCCGATACGCTGCCTTCTGGCGCTGTGTGAAGTATGTATCGAGTGTCTCGGAGAACGTATCGAACGTCGTGGTCTCATGATCGTCGAGACGCTGGAGCGGGAAGGGTGAGACATCGGCTGGATCACCGTTGTCATCATAGTAGATCCGTGGATCCATTGGTTCTTCGGCAGCCTGTGCCAGGACGGTCTGGAGGGTCTCCCAGACGGTTTTTTTCTTCTCATCGGCGAGTTTATCGGACCGATGATCTTTTTCGATCTGGGTCCTGGCCATGATCTCTTCAGCATAGGTGCTACCCAGTCCGATACCGGCTGCCAGTAGTTTGACGATCTGGCGCGAATCGAGCATGGCCTCGAAGTCCCCATAGGCCATCTCGTATGGATCGATATCCTGTGCTGGTGGTTTGTATTGTTCGCCTCTGTAGATCGATCGATCACTCCATTCCTGACTATCGAGACAGCCCACGATGGTGTCTGTACCTTTCTCGACCAGCACGATGTTCCCCTGACCGAACAGTTCGGCGACAAGCATGTATTCATCAGTGTGGAGCATCAAGACACGATCGAACCCGTGTTGTTCAACCCGTTCGATCCGTTGTGAGGCAAGATGCTTCCGTAGCTGCATGCAAAAGCCTGGTGGTTGTTGTGGATTATCGCGCTTGTACCGTGTCAGGAATGCCTTCCCTGGTTTCAAGAACAGACGGTATTTCTTATCACCAGGCTTGTAGATATGGATAGTGAAGTCTTTATCGCGCTGATAGATCTTATCGATCCGTGCGTCTTCTAAGACCTGAAGTTCTCTGGTCACAGCGGTCAGATCAAGGCTGGTCATCTGATCACGCATCGATGATCGTCCTGTCACAGGCTTATCTTGGTACTTTTTTAAGCTGAGGAGCCATGTACTACACATATGGAGCTGCAGGATATTGTCAGAGAACGCCGGAAGGCGGGCAAGACCGACAGTGAGATCATCGAAGAACTCGTCGATGATGGTGAATATACGGAACAAGAGGTCTATGATGCACTTGATGCGGTGACACTCCCATCAGAAGACCGTGTCGGAACATGGTTCTCGCATGCATGGTTGTTGGTCTATGCTGGTGTTGTTGCTGTGTTCATCGGTGTTTTCCTCCGGCCCATGTCTGTCTATTCGATCGTGCAGTCGATCCCCGGACTTGTCTATGCAGGCATCATCGTGGTCGGGTTCGCTCTCCTCAGTATCTGGTGGGGGGTCATGAAGCTCCATGATACGGTCCGATCGGCAGGGATGGCTGGTGCCGGGCTTGTGTTTGCCAGTGCCATCATCGTTCCAGCATTCCGGGCCGGTACGGTCTTTGGTGCACAGCCTGGTGATCTGTTTTCCCTGTTCCAGTGGGCATCGATGGTCGCGATCGGTCTGATGCTATCACTCGGTGTCTGTGTCGGTGTGCTGTATCGAGAACCATATGGTACTGCCTGGCTTGTCATTCCGCTCGTGGCAGTCATGGTGATCGGTGGTATGTTCGTTTATGATATGGGGCGATATCCGTCATTTGATACTCCTGATACTGAAGCATCCTCATTGCTCACGTTCGCAGATATTGTAGATGATACGGAACAACGGTACGATGTACAACAAGCCCTTCCGCCATTTTCAGCAGCCGCCTATGCTGGTGAGGTTCTTGAGACAGCCCAGATGCTCCGTTTGGCTCTTGATGATGCTGTTCCACGTCGTCAGTTCTTCCAACCAGGAACGACCTGTGGTGCATTCAGTGTCGGTATCGGGAATAATGCCTTACGACAGCCCGGAACAGCACTGGCAAGTATGCTGGAACTGGCCGACCGGTATGAGGCTGATGTGACAGAAGCGATGACGAAGGACTGTCTCTATGCAGAGCGTAGCTGTAGCCGTGATCGTGATACAGCGAGAGAAGAGCTCGATCAGTTGCTCCAACCCTACAGAGATGTGGCCACACATGCGAGTAGCTTTTTCGGACCGGCGATGCCTGTGGAGCATTTCGCAGTCTTTGACTGTTCATCACCGGCAGCGACCCATCAGCTCCGGATCGGAGATGTGAGCTGTGATGGCAATGTCCGTATCAACGTCTCATCTGACCGAGCACCGATCACATCCTCGGTCAGTATGCGTGTCACCACGATGGATGGACAGGAGGTGATTGGACCGAGTGAGGGCCAGAATATAGCCGAGTTCGATGCCCTGGCTGGAACACAGACCATCACAGCGGATGCAGATCTACAAGACGGTGAACTATACACGATCAATCTCCGTGCATCCCATGAGAGTATCTCATTCCAGCCACAGATCGTCTGTCGTGGTGGCGATGGGTTCTGTGAGGACTGTCAGCAACGGACAGAGCGTGGTCTTGCGGTCGCCGATCTCAGCTGTACACGTGATGGTGATCGTATCCAGACGACGATGACCGTTGTGAACGAGGGATTGCAGGCAGATACGGTCACAGAACGGTTCGATCGGACACAGCATGTGGTCGAACGTGTCTACCGTGATGGTGAGCAGATCGAGACAGTCAGTGGCTCGTTCGAATCAACGGAGACACGATCGTTCAGCACTGAGAATGTTGTCCAGCGTCGTGCCCTGGGTCCGGATGAACAGATCATGTTGAACCGGACCTTCACTGGTGGACCTGGTACCTATCGTATCGAGTTCGATCAGTACCGATCGATCATCGATGATCCGACGACACGTGGTGATCAGTACCTCCTGAACAGGTTCGAGGCATCATGTACTGTAGAATGAGTTATGCATCGTCATGCTCGTCTGGCGATGTCTCGGTCTCAGATGATTCCTCTTCATCGGATTTGTCACCGTCATCATCAAGATAATCACTTGCAGGTGCTGCATCAGCCGATGCGCGGAACTCTTCGATATCATCAAGGCCGAAATAATCCAGGAACGTCGGTGTTACATCGAGCACGTTCGTCCGTCCGTCTTTCTCTGCCTCGATCAGCCCGCGATTTCGCAGTTCTTTGATCTGGC
>JALIDO010000043.1 GCA_022865265.1 Candidatus Nanohalarchaeota archaeon QJJ-5 | reverse complement strand
ATCGCGCTTGTTCTCGATCTTGTCCTTCTTCCGTTCAATCTTGCCCTTGATCCGTTCGATCTCCTGGATGATGTTGGTATCCTGACCAGCCTCGATCTCATCTTGTATCTCTTCTTTCCGGTCTTGGAGCTGTTGCAGTTCTTCATCGAGCTCATCGACTTTCTCCTCAAGTTCATCGATCCGCTGTTTCTTTTCACTTTCTTCGAGCCCTTCGAGCTGTGATGTCAGTTCGCGTTTCCGCATCTTGAGGATCGAATAGCTCAGTCGGTCTTTCTTTTCCTCCAGATCCTGATACTGTTCGGCGGCCTCTTTCTGTTCTCGGAGCTGGTCAAGTCTGTCTTTTTTCATCTCCTGTTTGATCCGCAGCTCCTGGAGTCGTTCGTCTACTTCATCGAGCTCGTCTTCTGCCTGTTCGCGTTTGTCTTCGTAGGAGGCGATACCGGAGATACGATCGATGATCTTGCGGCGCTGTGTTGGTGTACGGTTGATGATATCTTTGATCTCTCCCTGTCGGACGAAATGGAACCCATCAGGATTGATCCCGGCTGTATCGAGGATCTGATCGATCTTGGACCGTTTACAGTTCGTCTCATTGAACCGGTAGGTCGAATAGCCATTGCGCGTGATCTTGCGCCCGATCGTGATCTCGTCCGTGTCATCATCGTCCTCGAGAAACTCATCAAAAGTACCGGCCTCATTGTCCAGATGTAGGGTCACGATTGCTTCATCTGCTGGTTTCCGCTCATCTCCGCCGTTGAATATCAGTTGTTCGAGCTTTTCGGCCCGCAGATTCGATGATCGCTGCCCCATCACGAAGCTCAATGCATCGATGATGTTGCTTTTACCAGACCCATTGCGGCCGACGATCGCTGTCAATCCTTCATAGAATGGTATGGCTGTCCGTCGCTGGAAACTCTTGAAGCCTTTCATCGAGAGCTTCGTGATATACGTTGTTGTCTCAGGGGCGTCTTCGGCCGTCTCCTGCATGGGGGTCAGTACTGGATGGGAGCTGTGGAGTTAAAAGGGCACCGTTCGAGAAAGCCTGTCTGTGGCATCAGGTCGGTGTTCTGTCCGTCTTGCTGTATACGACCATCTCGGCGAACGAGAAAAAGAAGAGGAAAAGAGGCGGCTGATGCCGCCCTGCCATAGATTATGGTTCGAGTCGGTTCGGATCTCGTGGGAACAAGATTGCTTCCTTGATATTGTCAAGATCGGCAATCTTTTGGACCAGACGATCGATACCAAGCCCATAGCCACCGTGTGGCGGCATACCGAACTTGAACGCTTCAAGATAGAACTCGAAGTTCGACTCATCAGCACCCTGGCGATCCATGTAGTCCAGGATCGTGTCCATATCGTGTTCTCGCTGACCGCCTGAGGTAAGTTCCTGTCCCTTGTAGATCAGATCGAACTTGCGGGATGCGACCTCATCCCCCTCTACATCCTGCATGTAGTAGAACTTCTCATTCGGGAAGCCGACCACGAAAAATGCCGGATGCCCTTTCTCTTCGAAGTATTCACCGAGCAGCTTCTCACCTTCGGTATCGAGATCATCATCGTCCTCGGGTACATGATCGAACTCCTCTTTCAGGATTTCACGGGCCTTCTCGAAGGTGATCCGTGGGAAGTCTTCTTCTGGAACATCGAGTTCGACACCGAGTTCATCAAGTTCGTCTTTTGCATTCTCTTTGAGATGCCGTAGTGTATAGCGAAGACTCTCTTCCTGGACATCCATCACGTCATGATGGTCATCGATGAATGCAAGCTCGACATCGAACATATCGATCTCCGAGACATGCCGTGATGTTGCAAAGTCCTCTGCTCGGAATGCTGTCCCGACCTCGAAGACCTTATCGAACCCAGCAGACATCAGCATCTGTTTGTACAGCTGTGGGCTCTGTGAGAGGAAGGCCTCATCCTGGTAGTAGATGACCGGGAACAGATCAGCACCACCTTCGGCGCCACCTTTCGAGATCAGTGGTGTATCGATCTCGATGTATCCTTCTTTGTTGAACCATTCACGCATCGCATCCAATGCCTTGGTCTTCAGTGAAAAGATCGCATGATTGTGTGGCTTGCGCAGATCGATGAACCGATTGTCGAGCCGTGTCGCAAGATCAGAATCAATCTCGCCCGAGACCTCGAGCGGGAGCGGAGATTCTGCCTCATTCAAGACATTCAATGTATTTGGTTTGATCTCACGTCCACCGGGGGCCTGGTCCGAGGGGACGGCTGTACCGGTCACTTCGATGACGGATTCGCGTCCGAGATTCTTCACACGCTCGAACATGTCCGCATCGACTTCATCCTGTTTGAAAGTCACCTGGACCTCGCCTTCTCGATCGCGGAGAACGACAAAGACCAGCTTTCCGATATCTCGTATCTCGTGTGCCCAGCCGGCGACCTTGACTTCCTGGTCGGACGGCCCGACATCGACACTGTATTTCCGCTCCATGGATATCAGTCAGGGCTGGATGGGACAGGAGTTTTTAAATCAGTTAGCGTGAAGACCCTGTTCTCAGAACGAATCGATCGATGCCTGTTCATGCTGTTCTTTGATCCGCTGGGCCGTGCTCCATGAGGTCCTGGTCTCTGGAGGGAGATGTCCATGCTTTTCGCAGTAGTCCTCCAGGAATTCGATCGTTGGTGTATCATGTGGATAGCCAGAGGCAAAATCACGATCGTATTTCTCATGGAGCTCGTTCACATGAGCTTCGCGAGCGTTTTTTGCAAGGATGGAGGCTCCAGACACGATCGGATAGGTATCATCGGCCTCATGTTCTGCGGTGATATCGATCGTACCAACAGTCTCATCGACAGCAGCCTGGAGTTTCTTCCCGAATGTTTCAGCATTAGGTTCCGGGAGATCGATGATGACCGCATCAGGCTCGAGGTCTTCGATCACCCGGGCGAACCCGCGGATTTCGATCGCATTCAGCGACATGATCGCTCGGAGTTCATCGATCTCAGATGCGGTGATCTCTTTGACCGTGGTCTCGGCTGCGTGTTCTGCTATGACCGGGCCAAGTTCCTTCCGGCGTTCATCTGTGAGCTTTTTCGAATCCTTCAGACCAAGGTTCTCAAGTCTGTGGAGCTTCTCTTCGGCGATGGCGACACCACCGATGAACATCGAGCCAAGGACGGGGCCTCTCGGCTGCGAAAGCTGGCGCTTTCAGCATCTACCTGCCTCGTCCAGGCCCACGACGATGGTGGTCATGTCTCTTCCACCTCATCGGCACGGACCGTCATCACCGGTACATCAGCTGTCCTGACAACCTTCTCTGTAGTACTTCCAAGCACCATGCGGTCGAACCCGGTCCGTCCATGGGTTCCCATCACGATGAGATCGATATCATTGGCCTCGACATAATCATTGACGGTCTTGTAGGGCACACCGCGTTGTACTTCTGCTTCAGCGATCACACCCGTCCCTTCTGTCGCATCGAGGACCGCACTCAGTGATCGTTCACCGCGTGCCTGTGCTTCATCATTGAGTTTCTCGATCGCATCTTCATAGAACCGTTCACTGGTATCGATGACATAGAGTCCATGCAGAGTGGCATCGAACCGTTCAGCCAGCGCTACCGCATGATCGATAGCTGCTACGGTTGCATCGCTTCCATCTGTCGGTAAGAGGATATCATCATACATGACTGAGACAGGATTCGTACTCCCGGTTAAAAACTGTATCACTCAGATCTTCCGTTCAGGATTCTTCCCCTCGCGGTCGCGGTTCTGTTCCATCTTGTTCACGATCTCCGTACCGACATCTGCATCGATCCCATCGGCAAGATCCATCACACGGATCACGATATCAGCGAGTTCTTCTGGAATATGGTCTTCCCGTCCTTTCCGATAGTCTTCCAGAGCCTCAGACACCTCAGCATGGATCAATGCGATCTTTTCAGGGAAATTGTCCATCGATGTTTCGAATCCGTGCTGGTCGCGGATGTCACCAGCCTCCTCACAGAGCTCTGCAAATGAATCGATGAATTGTTCAGACATAGAAGTACTTCAGGAGCCCAGTCTTGAATACCCGACTATAACGGTGTTATACCTAGACCGGTCCGCTCGATCTGGTATAACGGCGTTATATCACGTATATGAGCGGTTCGTGTGA
>JALIDO010000042.1 GCA_022865265.1 Candidatus Nanohalarchaeota archaeon QJJ-5 | reverse complement strand
GGACTCGATTCAGCGGACCGATGATGGCACTGAGCTGGTCTGGCAACTGGAAGGAATGAATCCAGAAGAAGAACGGATTATCACCTACACGATCGAGCCGAAGGTCCAGGTCGAGGGAGCTGTGTCCTTGCCTGCGGCTACAGTCCATTACACCGATGGCAGGAATGAAGATGATGTCTCCTCGCATCCGGTCACGACCAGCTTCGAGTAACCTCACTGTAACTTATTTAAGCATCAGCGCTGATTACTGTGATACTGATTCCCCTCCCTAGCTCAGGCTGGCAGAGCGGTCGCCTGTAGAGCGACTTGTCCCCCGTTCAAATCGGGGGGGAGGGATGTTCTCTCGTTTGAACTATCTGAATTATAAGGGATACTCGAAGGGGTATAACACCGTTATACCCATCGGTTTTATGCTCCTCTCTGCCAGTGTCATCTATGACATTCAACATCGGTGCTCATGTGTCGGTTGCTGGCGGTGTCACAAACGCGATCGAAGAACAAGATGATATCGATGGAACCTGTGGTCAGATCTTCGCAGGCAGTCCAAGGACATGGTCTGTGGCATCGTATACTGATGAGGAAGGCCAATCATTCAGAGAAGCACGGTCTGATCATGAACAAGGGCCGTATGTGATCCATTCGACATATCTCGTGAACCTGGCAACACCAAAAGACGATCTTTTTGATAAGTCTGTCCAGTGTCTCCGTGATGAATTGGAGGCAGCTGGTCAACTCGGGGTCGAATATGTGGTCTTCCACCCTGGGAGCCATACCGGTGCCGGTGTTGAGGCCGGTATCGAATCAATCGGACAAGGATTATCTGACCTGGCCGATGTTATTCCGGATGAGACCATGGTGTTGCTGGAAAATACTGCCGGCGCAGGGACGTCACTGGGTCGTGATCTCGAGGAATTACAAGCGATGATCGAGGCCTCATCGTTGGATCTAGGAGAAGATGTCGGTATCTGTATCGATACCTGTCACGCGTTCGTGGCAGGCTATGATCTCCGC
The DNA here is from genome assembly GCA_022865265.1 of Candidatus Nanohalarchaeota archaeon QJJ-5. Taxonomy (GTDB): domain Archaea; phylum Nanohalarchaeota; class Nanosalinia; order Nanosalinales; family Nanoanaerosalinaceae; genus JALIDO01. Next base: position 3,128 of record JALIDO010000042.1, on the reverse strand, counting down.
ACAACAGAGGGGGTACAGGAGTTGGTCGATGATTGTCGTAGAACCGTCGGGCTGGATACTGTACCTGTCATCCATCTCAATGATTCGAAACATCCATATGGGTCTGAGAAAGATGAACATGCCCACCTTGGTGCTGGTGAGATCGGAGATCCAGGGATGGCGGCGATCGTGACCCATGACGCACTCACAGACAAAGCCTTTGTGCTCGAGACACCGGTCGAGGATGGGAAAGGCTATGCTGAAAACATCGAACATGCACGAGGACTCCGTGGTGAGCACTGATGCGACGACCTGAACGTACTGACTGGATCGATCGTGACAGTTACCGCAAACAGATCCTGGCCGGGCAGGATGCGATGGCAGATGGGGTCTATATGCAGATTGTCGAGATCAAACCACAGGAACACGTGGATAAACACTATCACGAACAGACCCAAGAGACATTTTACATCCTGGACAGTGGTGGTACCTTGATCATCGATGACCATGAGCTCACCCCTGATGATGGTGATGTGATCATCTGTGAGCCAGGAGATGTCCACGAGGTCAGAAACGAGACCGAGACCCCATTCCGTATCCTGGTGGTCAAGACCGATGCTGCGGATGATGATACGGTCTGGCTGTGAGATAGTTTTATACCAGTGACACTGACAGAGTAGGCTATGGCGATCACAGATCAGGAAGAGGCCGAGATCATCACTGCGATCATGGGTGGGTTGATGGGGCTGTTCATACGGCCCTGGAATGTCTCACCGATCGAAGGAGCAATCGCCGGTGGTATCCTCACTGGTGTGATCGCAGTGCTTGTTGGCCGGCTGAGTGGTGAGACGTTCGAACCAGATACCTCGGCCATCATGGGTGTTGTGATCGCCGGCACAATCATGCTTGCGACGATTCTGTAGGAGTTGAGATGATGGAGCGGTACAAGGATATAATCGATGAGTTTGATGCATTTGTTGAAGCACTGGAGCAACCACAGCCACAGGATATCCGCATCAATACCATCCAGTCCTCTGTACAGGAGGTACGAGACCGGTATGGTGACCTGTTGATAGATCGTGATGTCGATGATCGATTTTTCATCTTCGATGGTGAGCCCGGCAAGACCGTCGGGCACTGGCGTGGTGCCTACTATGTCCAGGAAGCGACCTCTGGACTGCCACCGCTTGTCTTACAACCAGATAACGGTGAGCGTGTCCTGGATATGTGTGCTGCTCCGGGGAGTAAGACTTCTCAGATGGCAGCGATGATGAACAATACAGGGGAGATCGTGGCCAATGATGTCAGTGGTAAACGGACACGTGGCCTATTATCGAATCTCTACCGTACAGGTTGTGTGAACACAACCGTGACAGAGCGTGATGGACGCAATATTCCAGAAGACACACAGTTCGATAAGATCCTTGTTGATGCCCCGTGTACCGGTGAGGGCAATGCCCGTGAACAAGAACAACTGCGCGATGGTGTCGACCCGGCCGATGCACGTGATCTTGCCGGCCTACAGGCAGATCTGCTCGAGAAGGCACTACGGCTCTGTAAACCCGACGGTGAGATCGTGTATTCGACCTGCACGTTTGCACCGGAGGAAAACGAGATGGTTGTCGATACTGTCCTCGAGGATGCGTCCCTTTTACCGATCGATATGCCCTGTCCTGCCAGTGATGGAATAACTGCATGGCAGGGAACGGAGCTTTCATCCTCATTACAGCGGACAAAACGCGTTTATCCACATCAGTTAGATGCTGGAGGGATCTTTATTGCCAGACTTACGCCAGACCATTGAATCATACTTCAACGATCGCTTCGGAGTCGACCCATCATTCTGGGAGCCGTATCGGTTCAAGGAGAAAAGCGGGTCCTACTGGGTCCTTGCAGATACCATCGAACCGGATAATGATGTGATCGCCCAAGGGCTCCGGTTGTTGCGTGAGCGTCGTGTCCGGATGAAACCAACCAGTCATGGGCTACGATTCATCGGTCCGGCTCTAGAGGAGAATATTATAGAACTGGACCGCGATGAGCTTTCCTCGTTGGTCTTTGAACGCGAAGAGCTCGCTGGCTACAATGCGATCACGGAAGGTTATGTAGCATTAGCTTTCGATGGATTTGTGTTGGGCTGTGGTCGGAAACGGCGGACCGGGATCGAGACCCAGATCAGTAAAGGACGGGCCTCTGAGCTCGAGGCGATGCTCGGGGACGACCCGATCTATCAAGACTGACCTGGAAGATGGGTTTAGGTATAAAAGAGTAGGTGGTCATGCATTACATGCTGGCGGCCAGAGCGAGGGGGCAACACCCGTACCCATCCCGAACACGGAAGTAAAGTCCCTCAGCGATCTGGGCAGTACTGCCGAGAGGCGGAAGATCCAGGACGCTGCCAGCTTTTTGTTCCTGTTTTCTCTATTACATAGAAATCACGAGTGTGAGACGACAATGAGCGTGATGCTGGAAGAACTGACGGAGGAAGAACAGCAGTTGTTAGCAGCTATGATGACACAGTTCAGAGATATGCTCGAGGAACAATGGCCTGATGAGAAGTCACAACAGGAGAAAGAATCGTTCATGCGTGAGGTCCTGACACAAGGATATCCAAAGCCGGATACATATCGGCTCGAGGAGATTGAAGCAAAAACAGAGCTCGATGATGCTGAAGCTGTGCTGGACCAGCTGGTAGAACGAGACGGTATCCGTCACGAAGTCGATGTGACCTACGGGCTTCCAGATGGTATCGATGATCTGCCGACCGATCAGCGTGTTGAGCGTCATTCACTCGTGTTCGATCCTGATCTGGTCGAGGACCTCTTGGAGATGGATGGCCCAAACCTTACTTAAAACTATCTTCCACAGGTTTATTTCGCAAGCCGAGCTGGTGTAGTCTGGACCATCATACCAGCCTGTCACGCTGGTGACGCGGGTTCAAATCCCGCGCTCGGCGCTTTTCCTTGATTTTTGTCAGTTCATCGATGAGGCACTTGGAGCGATGAGAATGCTGGCATGTTGCTTCTGTTCACTCACGTACATCACTTTCGTGACCCTCATAAATGATGAGCGAAAGATATGATATAGACCATGACACATCGATTCACTGATGGGACGATGGCCCAACTGTTTTGGACTATATTCATGGA
>JALIDO010000041.1 GCA_022865265.1 Candidatus Nanohalarchaeota archaeon QJJ-5 | reverse complement strand
CAGTGGACCATCGTTTCATCGTAGAGACTCTGATTCTCACTGTACAGTGGTCGCAGGGTGTCGAAGTTATCGAAGTGGTTGTACTTGAAGATCCAAAATGCGCGGGCGGAATCATCAGCTACATCCATCGCACACTCTGTCGCGATCGCAGGCTGTGTCCCGCCGACCACAGGAAGATGCTTGTAGTAGTACTTGACATCACCTGAGGCCACGTAGTTATCGATAATCTGTGGAACCGTCTCATCATTGTGCTGGCTGCAGTACGGACAGAAGAAGTCCTCATAGCTCACCATCGTGACCGGTGCATCTGAAGCACCGAGGTACGGCCGGCCATCGACACTCACAGTGCCACGGTCCCATTCGACCTGGCCTGAGCCCATTCCATATTCGACATTATCATACGGGAACTCGGTCACGGACGGATCAACGACCTCTGTCGGGACATCTTGACCACCTGTCCCGCCGCCACCATTGTCACCGTTGCCCCCGGGACTATTGCCAGGGAGCTGAGCATCCATATTACCGAAGTAACTGGCAGACATGACAAAGAAGGCACCAAGGAAGATACCACCGATCAGCATCAACGCGCCGAACTGTTTGCGCGACATATGGATATCAACGCCGCTACCGTTCGACTGACGCCGGTTGACCGGTTCCTGTGTTCCCTGTGACTCCTCGACAGTCACTGTCTCTTGTTCATCTTTTTCAGCTGTTTCAGTATCATCATGTGTCTTCTGTCCCTCGTGGCCCTTCTGTCCCTGATGGACATGCAGCCCCTGCTCGGAGTCGAACGATCGGCCACAGTCAGCACAGATAAATTCCTGATCGTCAGATGAATCACTCATAGATGTACATCCATCCGATTGGAAAGTATTTAAAGATACCGAGAGTGTGCGGCCACAACACTGAAATTCTTGGTTACCGGAGGGTAAGCTATGGACCTGTTCGGACGAAAGCAACGTAAACAACGGATCGAGGACCTCGAGGCCCAGTTACAGCAGTGCAAGGAGGAAAAACAAGACCTGGAACGGCAACGCGATAAGCATAAGAAACGATTCCAGGAGGCCGAGACAGCCAAACAACAGGCACAGCGAGAGCTGAACAAGGCCGAGACCAAGATCGAGACATTACAGGATCGGCTGGAGACCACTGATGAACAGACAGACAAAACAACCACACAGCCAGTGAGCCTGGATGAGATGACACATCTGCTCGAGACACTGGCATCGATGTCATTCCCTGGCACGGATGCTGTGACACGGGCACGGACCATCGAGGACCGTGGCGAAGTTACACTGGTTGATCCACATCTCATCGGTCTGCGGTTCAAAACGCCACTGCCACTGGATCCGTTCGAACGACGCCAGGGCACCTTCGTCCTCGAACCACTGGAAGAACAACTCGCGGCCAGATATCTGGTCATGCATGTCTCGGCAGGTGGATCGGGCGCTGCCATCATCGATGACCAGCAGCTCCAAGACCACACGATCGTCACATCAGACATCAAGGCCGATCACAAGAAAGGCGGCTACAGCCAGAAACGGTTCGAGAACATCCGCGAGCAACAGATCGATGAGCATATCGAAACATTCATCGATACGACCACCGCGATCCGGGAACATGGTGTCGATCAGGTCATCATCACCGGCGCTCCACAGCTCCGGAAACGGATCAGTACTGAGATCACAACAGATGCGATCGAACGTGGTACACCGGTCGGTGCGATAGAAGACACGGACGATCTCATGGCAGCATTCAGTGGTGCGATGCAGTTCGAACATGAGCGACTCGATCCAGAAACGATACAACGGATCCTGCGGACAGATTAGACCCCTCGACCTGGCGCATCAGGCTGGAGTGATTCTGGTAGTTCCTGCTCGAAGTACTCATCAGCCGGTGCCGCATCATCCGGTCCAAAGAACATGACAAGAGTATCCCCTTGCTCTGGCTCGTATGATCGATACGATGAGATCTGCTCGCCATTCGCATAGAACTGGAACGAATGTGTCTCATTCCCACAGTATTCTGTCCCGTTCACGGCCAGACACGAATCTTCGATCTGTAACCCAAGCGTCCGTAATGTGAATCCGAGCGTCATCCCATCTGCATGGATGTGAAGGATATTGTCGGGATTGTGGAAATGGACACGATCGGCCTGCTGGAGGAACTGTGACTGACCCATATCGAGCTCTTCACCAGCAAGCACTACATTGAAATACAGATGTGCATGTGAGGTGCCATATTCACCGATATCTGGCCCTGAAAAGACCCGCTCATCGGCGACCTGGTATGATACACCGAAGACTGCCCCGAGGACAAGAACAATCACCACAGCAGCCATCCGATCCGAAGGCATCGTATACTGCTGTCTGTGTTTCATTTATAAAAACGTTCTTCTGCACAAGGTAACCATGCCATCGTTCAAATGCCCACAGTGCGGGGATGAATTCGATGAACGTCGGGACCGGGAACAACATGTCGAGGCAGTCCATGAATCACCAGACCCGCGGATCGAACGGTTCAAGGAACTGATGACCAGTAAGAAGTTCTGGGGCGCATCGATCGCTATCTTCCTGATGATCATCCTGCCACTGGGCAGTGGCATCTTTTACTCCAGCATCGGCGGTGGCAGTTCCTCTCAGATCGATCTTGGATTCTTAGGCGGTGGCTATGACTGGCAGACGAATCCACCGGTCGGGCACAATGTACAGCAGGTACCACAGGTCAATCAGGACCAGGTACCGACAACAACGATACTCGATAGCCCGATTCCGAAAAAGATGCAGGTCTATCTCTTGCTCCGTGGCAGCGGTTCACAGCAGAACCCTGGACCAGCAGCCATCCTGCAGTACTCCTGTCAGGATTGTCCAGAAACCGTTTCACGTCTCCAGACTGTCGCACAACAGTTCAACAGCGAGGCGAACTGGGTCTATGTAGCGCCGAATCCAGACATGGATGACCGTGTCACCCTCTCGGTCTATCAATCACTCCAGACCTTCGATGATCCGAGCGAACAGGAACTCGCGACCAGTATCTGTGACAGCTTCTCGACCAACTTCCAGCGATTCAGCCCGCTGCAGTGTGAAGAACTGAGTGGGTGACCCTGGCACAACATATATGGGCAGGTTCATCCAATAGCGATGCTGTGATCTAGCATGACAGAGAACGTTATTATCATGGGTGCTGCAGGCCGTGATTTCCACGATTTCAACACCAAGTTCAGAGGAAACGAGGACTACAATGTCGTTGCCTTCACGATGGCAGGCGGACAGAACCTCGGTGAAGTCGATGCAGGAGAACGATACTATCCAGCATCACTCGCAGGCGACCAGTATCCTGATGGCATTCCTATCCGACCAGAGACAGAACTGAAAGAACTGATACGTGAACATGATGTCGATACTGTCTTTCTCAGCTATTCAGACCTATCACATAAAGCCGTCATGAACAAAGCATCCCGAGCACTTGCCGAAGGAGCAGATTTCCAGCTGATCGGAGCAGATACCGTGATGCTCGAGGCCGATGTCCCTGTCGTGGCCGTCGATGCAGTCCGGACCGGCTGTGGCAAGAGCCAGACCACGCGGAAAGTGGCCGGTCATCTGAAAGAACTGGGGTATAACACCGTTATAGTCCGTGAACCGATGCCATATGGTGACCTCGAAGAGCAGGTCGTGATGCGGTTCGAGACGAAGGAAGATCTCGATAAGCATGATACCACGATCGAGGAACGAGAAGAATACGAACAACACATCGAAGCCGGTCATGTCGTATATGCCGGTGTCGATTATGCAAAGATCCTCGAGAAGGCCCAGGAAGAGGCCGATGTGATCATGTGGGATGGCGGGAACAATGAACTACCGTTCTTCAAGCCTGATATCCATTTCGTCCTTGCAGACCCACACCGACCAGGTCACGAGACCAGCTACCATCCTGGCGAGACCAATCTGCATCTTGCCGACTATGTGATCATCAACAAGGAAAACACAGCCTCACAGAAAAACATCGATGCTGTGGTCGACAGTGTCCGTGATGTGAATCCTGAGGCTGGTATCATCCATGCTGATTCTGTTGTGTCTGTCAGTGATCCAGATGCCATCGAAGGCAAGGATGTCCTCGTTGTAGAAGACGGGCCAACACTGACCCACGGTGGGACATCATTCGGTGCTGGTCG
>JALIDO010000040.1 GCA_022865265.1 Candidatus Nanohalarchaeota archaeon QJJ-5 | reverse complement strand
TATACGTGTCCGTCGCTCCAAACATGGAGGCGAGACCAAAGATGTCTCCGATGAAGAGGGTCTCGAGAAACGAGACGAGACCAAATCACTCGCCGAGCAGGCACAAAACGAAGACCCTGATCTTGCTGTTGGTGATGAGACACAGCAAGAACCCCAGGATACGGTACAGCAGGAAGACGACACCCCTGATCGAGAAGACGATTCGGACGATCTGGGACCTGATCCGGTTCCCGATGAAGACCGTGTCCCGACAGTCGAGACCATCAGACCAGTGATGGATCCGGATGAAACAGGGCTACCTGACCCGACAGCAGCCTTCTATCCACTGTGGATCGTCACGACCGACCATGGAAAGATCGCCATCGATGCGACCGATGGTGCTGTGAAAGACCGTAAATTGAACCTCACAGAGGAAGCACGAACAGTCCTTGAAGAACTTGAACGTGGATCGAAAACGTTCGAAGCACTCGATAATTCCATAAATATCGATACAGAACGACTAGAGCTGATTCTTGACCAGCTCAAAGACGTTGATCTCATCGAGATCGAAAATGGAAGCTATTTCTACGCATCGCTTGATCTGTTTGACCGGGATCATGTGGAACAGGCGGCAAACAATGCAATGATACTTGATGAAGACATGAGCGAAGACGAGATCATCGATATCGCAAAAGACGAACTTGGCGGAGATATCAAAAACGTCGAGAAAATCTATTACCCCTACTATACAGACAATGATCGGGTCTTCGATGCAGTTCAGGGGACGGAGGTATAACACCGTTATACCTGGCGCCACCACGATGTAATTTAAAATTGTAGCTGTTCAAGGTTGCTGCGTACGGGTCGTTGGTCTAGTTGGTCAGGACGTCGCCTTGACGTGGCGAAGGTCGGAGGTTCAAATCCTCCACGACCCATCCTGGTTCTGGACTTAACACGTGAAAACCTTTATATGCGTCAAGTTGTAACTGTCCAGTGACACTAGGTGGTGTGGGGTGTTAGAACCAAGTTTTTTATCACGCCTCACCGTATGTTTTAGGGCAATCGGGACCATGCATAAGCAAGTGATAATCTTGCGTCGTGATCTGTCCATGTCAAAGGGAAAATATGTCGCACAGGGTGCACACGCAAGTATTGGCGCATATGAATCGGCATCACAGGATGTCATAGATTCATGGGAGAGCGAAGGCCAGAAGAAGATAGCACTCGGCGTAGACGGTCGCGAAAATCTGGAATCACTTGTTCGGGAGGCACAGACACGAGATCTGCCAACGCATCTCGTCCATGATGCGGGGGAGACAGAACTTGCACCCGGAACGATGACGGCACTGGCAATCGGGCCCGGCCCACAAACTGACATCGATGCGATCACAGGCGATCTGGAGACACTGTAATCATGAACGAAACAATACCCGAATGGAACTATCTGTCATCGACCCGAGGGATCGGGGGTAACATCAAAGAACAGATCGATGATTTCCAGGTTGAAGAGATAGCTGATCCTGTTCTTGATGAAGATAGCAGTCATACCATCTTCAAGCTCACCAAGCACAACATGACGACGATGGAGGCAATCCGTGAACTATCGAACATGCTTCATGTGTCGCGGAAACGGTTCGGATATGCCGGTAATAAGGATAAACGAGCCGTTACGACACAGTACATGTCTGTCGATGGGCTTGGTGAGGCAGAACTCAATCGTGTCTTCATGCCGGATCTCGATATCGAGGTCCTGGGCAACGGTGAACCGATCCATCTTGGCAAGCTGGACTACAACGCTTTCGATGTAACGATCAGATCGATCAATCTGCCTGAGGATGCGATCGAAGACAGGATGACGAAAATCGTCGGCGAACTAGATGGCTCTATGCCGAATTACTTCGGTGATCAGCGATTCGGGTCGACACGCCCAATCACCTACCAGGTCGGCCGTGAACTACTGAAGGGTAATTATGAAGAGGCTGTCTGGACCTATATCGCGAAACCATATGATGCAGAGCATGACAAAGTCCGGAAGGTCCGAGAAGATCTGTGGGAATCGCGTGATCCTGAACGAGGAGCAGAACGGTTCCCGGAGCAGTATCGATACGAGAAAATCCTGTTGTATCATTTGGCAGAGAATCCGGATGATTATATTGGGGCGATTCAGCGTCTCCCAGAAGGCCTTCAGAAATTGTTCATCCACTCATATCAGTCTTTCGTGTTCAATAAGGCATTGAGTCATCTTGTCGGCGAAGGTGTGCGTGATGAATCATTGGAACTCCCTCTTGTAGGATATCAGACATCCCTCAGGGACACAGAAGGTGATCAGAAGATCAAGGAAGCACTAGAGGAAGATGAGGTCGATCAAAACGACTTCAAGCTCCGTGATCTTGAACACATACGATCTGAGGGCGATTATAGGAAATGTTTCGTACCTGTCGAAGACTTCTCCGTTGAAGCTGTTGGGAATGATGATCTCAACATGAACAAGAACCGTGCAGAGGTCTCGTTCAAGCTCACAAGCGGGAGCTATGCGACTGTGTTCCTCCGTGAACTGACGAAAGATGACTGATATCGGCTCCGAAACCTGTTTATTTAAAAGTAGCCTCGTGTTCTGATACTATGTTCGTCTATGTGGCCTGGCTGGTGATCGGGGTCAGTCTCTTTGGTGCCCTGTTCTGGCTGAATGTGATGTATAAAGAGGCCGATGATATCGATGCATATCCGGAACCGTCACGATTCCCGTCTCTTTCTGTCCTGCTTCCGGCCTATAATGAAGAAGACACGATCAGAGAAGCCATCGAATCAATTCTGGACCAGAACTACCCGGACGACAAGATCCAGATTGTTGTGATTAATGATGGGTCGACCGATGCCACTGAAGAAATAGCATCCGAGTATGAAGACGAGATCACCCTGCTCTCACAGAAGAACCAGGGCAAAGGAGCAGCACTGAATACTGGATTGGAAACGGCAGAAGGCGAGATCGTCGTGGTCCAGGATGCAGATTCGGTGATACAGCCCGATGCTTACCGGATGATGGTCGGGCACTTCGATGAAGAGGAGGTTGGTGGGGTTATCGCAGGGATCAAGCCATTGAAGACCAATACGATGGTCAAAAAGCTCCAGAAGATGGAGTATCTACTTGGCATCCTCTATCGGAAGCTGATGTCTGTTATCGATACATTGTATGTAACACCTGGTGCGCTCTCGATGTACAGACGCGACCTCATCGAGGATCTTGGCCAGTTCGATGAGGATAACCTTACAGAAGATCTCGAGATCGCACTCCGTGTCCGGAAGCACAACTACACAGTCAGGATGTCGGCTCCAGCGATCACACGGACCGAATTCCCGGCCACTCTCAAAGAACTGATGCATCAACGGATCCGGTGGTACCGGGGTCTGTTCAACAACACGATGAAGTACAGAGAGATGATGTTCGATCGGAGCTATGGACTCTTGGGGATGTTCCAGATGCCGGTGAATATCCTGTTCCCGGTCGTTGCCATGATCGGTGCATTGTTGGTGATGTATGGTATCGGGAAAAGTGTCTTTGATTTCGGGGTCTGGCTTTCAGCCGTCGGTACCAACATATACAATCCATTCGGGAACTTCGAACTCTATCGAGCCTTCATGGGGCTCCAGGTCCAGATATACTTTCCGTTGATCGTCGGTATCTTGCTTGTCGGTCTATTATTGTACATGGCACACTGGTATAATGATGAATCCTTCGACAACCCGCTGTCCCTTGCGCTGTTTTTTATAGCTTACTATACAGTGATTGGAGTGTTCTGGATCATGGCGTTGATCAAAGAACTGACCGGACGTGAGCATCGATGGTAATCACCAAAATAGATTTCGTGAAGGTCATCATGGGGGTGGCTGCAGTCTTCCTCGTGGGACTGGCACTTGGCTATCTCATGGACACGTCACGGACCGCATATCTTGGTGATGAACTCAGAGAGGCGAATCTGGAGACTGAATCATTTCTCGTGAGTGAACTCTATCTTGATCAGGTCAACGAGACAAGATACTGTTCGATCGCGGAAGAAAGAATCTATGATGTCGCAGAGAATACACGTCAGATCGGTGATGATCTGACAGCATACAGTAGTGCTGGTATGTTCCGTGAGGCCGATTACAAGCATCTCCAGCAGCGGTATTTCCTCTATCAGATCCGTTTCCTGACAGTATTGGGCGAATAC
>JALIDO010000003.1 GCA_022865265.1 Candidatus Nanohalarchaeota archaeon QJJ-5 | reverse complement strand
CCAAGCTTTTTTGCATCTTCCTCATCATAGACACCAGCAAGAGCCAGCTCAATGCTGCACTCAGCTTTCCGTATCGCGTGGAATGACTGGACCTGATTCTGAAAATACCGTTGATCTACCCTAGCCAGCTTGCTGAACTGTTCCGGATCGCTTCCCTTGAACGAGAGCCGGACATGACAATCACAGCGATCAGTCAGAGCACGCATGTATGCTCCACCAAGTAACATCCCGTTGGTTTCGATCCGCAAGGTCATGCTCTCAGGAATGGTCTCTGCCAGCTGGAGGAGATGACGATCATGCATCACGGGTTCCATCCCTGTGACACGTACTGCCGTTGCATCACAGTCCTTAGCTCGGTTCACGATCTCATCAGGCGATACAAGTCGGCCAGCTGATGGATCATCAAGAATCCCTTCACACCATCCCCACTCGTGGGCACATCGGAGATTTGATCCAATACAATCGGCAACCAGTGTCGATCCGCTATCTGCTGTTCTGAATCGGTGGTACCGACGGTTTTCCCCATCAAAACTGCGTTCCCACACTGACCGCACAAGTGCCTTGAAGTCATGCATCGAGACTGAACTCGATACGATCGATGTCCTCGCCTTTGCTTTTCCTGTCTTCGATGATGAATCGACCAATCTCATCGAGATTGCTCACATGTGTCCCACCACAGGGACAGATATCGAGACCTTCAATCTCGACAACCCGCAACGGATCGATATGATCTGGTATGAGGTCGAGGTTCGATCGTCCTACTGGCAGTTTCTCAACAACAGTTTCCCGGTCTTCTTCATAGATCGATACAGACCGTTCTTCTTCAATCAAGGCATTACAACGACGTTCGATCCGATCGAGATCCTTTTGACTGAAATTTACCGGCTCGAAATCAATACGGGAATATGACGGATGGATCTGATTACCGACAGTTTTTGCATCAAACATATCCAGAACAACAGCACTGAGAAGATGCTGGGCTGTATGCATACGCATCAACATATGACGACGCTCCCAGTCGATCCTCGCATCCACATCATCCCCCTCCGTGATTGGATCTGTCGATTCGACATGATGGAGAATTTCCCCGTGATCGACGGAAACGTCTGTAACCTGGATGGACGTCCCACCGACGTTGATCACGCCCTGATCTGCAGGCTGACCACCGCCCTCTGGGTAAAAAACAGTCTCACTGAGGACAATACCACCAGCCCTTATAGCTTCGACCTGTGTCGAGACCGTCTCAGCATAGCAATCTTCCATATAGATCCGTTCTGTCACTAAAAACACCCTTACATGCGTTCGCGGATATCGCGAAGTACACTGATAATCTGGTCGTTCTGATTACGGATTTCCTGGAGCAGTGCGATGACATCACCATCTCCATCAACAGGTTTCTGCTCTTGCTCATGCTGTTCTTGCTCTCCGGGGGGTGTAACAGAACCATCACTATGGATTTCGACCTCATCATCGTCCTTGTCCTCAGACGATGAGGGCTCACTCGACCCATCTCCCGCCTGTGGTTCTGTCTCTTCATTCAGCTCGATGCTCGATGGATCTCCATAATCCTTTGATCCACCACTGCCACCACCGGAAAAGTCCTCGATCTCTGTATCATCTTGTTGTTCTTCCTCATCATCGTCTTGTTGTTCTGCTTTCTTCACTAGTTCATCGAATGCCATTGTACCACCACTTGATTCCGTATCATCGTCTTCATCTGTCTCATCATCACGCACACGATCTTTGACACTATCATAAAACGACATGACTATCAGCCGTCACCATAATTCGTCCTTGCCATCACTAGAACGATTCGTCGATCCCGAGGACACGGATGAGATGGTCTCGAGCAGTTCGATTATACGTTCATTCTGCTCGATCACGGTCTTGATCTGTTCCTCGAGATCACCATCCGTCTTTGTGGATGAGGATACACGTCCACGATCCGATGTAGTATCGCTACCACCAACAGCACCAGGTAGAAGGGACTCGCTTTCATCATCTGTCGAAGTCGATGATGATCCCCGATCCTGTGTGCGGGCTGCCACCTCATCTTTCAACCGCGTATCTGGCTTGAGCTCTACTTCTTCATCCTCATTGTCGTCATTGAGTTTATCAAAGATCTTCATCGCGGTTGTCGCTCCAGTGCATCACGAATATCTTCAAGAAGGTTTATGATCTGTTGATTCTGCTGTTGTAACTGACTCATGTCCGGCTCGCCGCTTGATGATCCACGATCGGTATCCATCCCTGGCGGCGTGATATCATTACCCGGACCAGGATCATCTCTGAGAGATGCCTCAGGGCTCCGACTATTACCCGGTGGTGATTCACTCTGTCCAAGATCATCTGCGGACCCAAGATCATCGAGATCATCGAGACCACCTTCCGGCCCACGTGATGTGTTCGCCGTCGGACCTGGATTTGCTGAACCGCGGCCTGAGCCCGATGAATTCTCTGCCGGACCTGGTGCTGAGAGACTGTCCGGCCCCTGGCTGTCAGGCGGCCCCTGTTCTGCGCCAGGCCCACGACGTGGCTGAGATGATTGCTGTGATTGGTGGGAGGACTGTTGGCGTTGATTCTGCCCACCAGATCGTCCTTGATGCTGGGAACCACCGCGCTGATTCTGTTGTTGCCCGCGGCTCTGGCCCTGTCGCTGGTTTGATCCGCGACGCTGACCAGTCTGTGACTGCTGTGATCCCTGTTGTCTGGTTCTGTTAGTGTTGTTATCCTGTCCAGGTTTCTTTGGTGGGCGTCGAACCTGTGAGTCTGACCCAGTATTCTCATCTCCGACTTTATCCTTGATATCGTCCACGAGTCCCATGGTATATCTCTTTCAGCTACCTGAATATTAAATTTTGGCCAAATCATCCAGTACAATCATCAGTTCAGTATCATCAAGCGTAACGATGACACCTTAGGTATATCCTAGACCTGAATGTCCTTGTAGGATACACCTGTCGAACTGTCTAGAACAATCAACTGTGAGCGATACATTCTTATGAGGCCGCACCTAAATAACGGGATATACTGGTGAGAAGATGACAAAAGGAGCCGAGGATCGATGTATGCATGGATGTTACCCGGCAAATATCGATAAAATTCGTGAAATCGCCCGGACAGAAGGACCAGGAGCCGCACAAGAATGGATCGATGAAAATCAGCCGAGCGGCGAACCATATGTAGGGGCAACACATGATGAACCACATAATAGGCTTATCAAGGTTTCAGATGCGACACAGGGGCTTCCTGTGGACACATATCTTGCGACTGTCGATCTCCTCGATACCCAATTCGGATATGAGGTCAGCAAAGTTGGTGAATGGCTTCATGCGAACCCCGGGTCTCAGCTCCACCATGAGATGGAGCAACGCCGCCAGCAGGCCGAACAACAGATCGGCAGGACATTGGCGAACCTCGAGGAACTCTATGAGAAAAAGGAACTGCTGGAACACGATGAACGGATGCTCGAGGAGAAACTCGAACACTTCGAAGATCGGAAAGAAGAAGCACTCAAAGGCGATTTCGTCGATGAGGTCGACCAACATACCGGTCGTGCCAGCATCCTCCAGATGACTGCTAATGATATTTTCCCATCGATCACGGCTGATTTCTACAGCATGGAATCACTCGATGATCTCAAAGGCGATGGACACCTGAGTGATCTTCCCGAACAGGAAAAAGCAATCCTCAGGAAGAAGTGGAAGCTCTATGAACAATGGAAAGATCGGTATGCCGATGCGATCGAGGATAAGGTCCGGGAAGTCAAACGCCGGTTGAAATCGGTCGAAACATCGATCGAACAGACCGAGAACTGGATCAAACCGTATGTACAGACCATCCAGCAGATGGAAGGCGACCCCGAAGCGAAAGTCTCAGAGATGTCCGATCCGTACATGATGGAAGGATATTCCTCGTCTGTCCGGGGCATCAAAGTCATCTGCCATAAACCTGTCCGGGAAGCAGAAAATGATGAAGGCGAAGATGTCGTCACGCACCGAGACGTCGTTATCCTTGATGCGACCCACATTTCCCTCGGAGGCTCTGAACAGCCACAGTCCCCGGGCCAGGGGGGTGAGGTCATGAAGATCAATTTCAAAGAGTATGTGGTCTGTGAACATGTCTTCCAGGAGGTCTTCCAGCCACAGATCGATGAACGAAAGAACGAGGTCAAACGATATATCACCGAGTATGTGGGAGACGATATTGCACCAGATATCCAGAAACATACTGATAAGGAATATACCCCCTATGATCCGTCATTCCTCGATGAACTCCAGCGACGGCTCCTGTTCTGGGCAGGCAAAGGTGATGCGTACTATCATGTTGACCCATCCGATCTCCGTGAAGGCCTTCTCGGGCCGAAATTCGGTGGATCAGCAGCCCTCTACATCTCGCTGAAATACGATGTCGGACTGTACGTGATGAAGTAGGTGACACCAGATGCCAACAAAACAAGAAGTCAAACAACAGTACCGACAACTCATCAATCAGGACCAGCACAAGACACTGGATCTCAACTATATCGTTGCCGTCTCTTCAGGCATGAATGTCGTCCCGGACATTCCCGATGAACTGTACAAACGAGCCGCTTGGGCCTCGAACCAGGGAGCGAGCTTCATCGAGATGTATCTCGGTGGCCCAAATCAGATCTACAATGAATGGGACCAGCTCATCCAGATGTCACGCCAGCTTGGACTCAGCTTCGATGCCCATTTCCCGGTCAAGATACCGTTCGATTATGCGAACCCGTACTATGAACAGCGCGAACAGATGGGCTTTTACTACAGTCATGAGTTCATGTATGACTTCATCGATGCCTGGGGCGATTTCAAAGACGCCATCGAAAGCGAACCCGATGTCAATGGGAACCAGCAATCAGTGTATGGTATCAATACCCATCTCGTGAAATCAGAAATCCCTGCAAGAGAAGAACGCATGGCGGGATCAGTGTCAGTCGATCCATTTGGTACCGAAATGATGGAGTCACGGATCTTCAAGTGCCCAGAATTCCGTGTCAGTTTCTTCCGGGAATATCTGTGGGAAAGCGAACTGAAAGATAACTTCCAGACACTACAGGGCATAGCAAACGATATCGAAGGATATACGGACTTCAACATCCTTCAAAGGAAGATCATCGTCGACCACATGAGCGATGACGGTTATCTGACAGAGGATATGTTAGAAGCAGTTAGCAATCTGGATGAAACTGAAAACATGGTAGAAAATCTCAAATATCTATTAGATGAACGCCCTGATATCGTCGAATTCGACGTTCCTCTTGGCAGAGTAGTCATCCGTAACCAAGACGATATGGATATCGATGCCCTCGTGAATAACGTACCTGGCGAGCACCAAGAACAACTCCAAGACATCCAATCGAGGATGGATGATCTTCGGGAACAGATTGCAGAAGCAGACCCACAGGAGAGACAATTATTACAGAATCAATTGAACCAGCTCATGGAAGACTTTCAAAGTGCACTGGCAGCTGTCGATAGTGAGGACATCTATGAGGCGTATCCAGATAAAGAATCCCTTTTGGAACACTATGTGAACAATCAGCGATTTCAGAATACGAATGATCAACTCCGGACCTCAGCTATCCAGACGATGGCCGGTGTCAGATCGGATGTCCCGGAGAGTCTCGATGATCTGAAAAAGCATCGTGAAGGATCCAACATCGCACAGGCCCTGGTTCGGTTCGATCCAGAACTGCATACGAACTCACGCTGGATCCATATGATTCCGAAGCTATTCTGGGAGAAAGACCGAGACGATACACTACGCGACCAAGCACGGCTCAATGAAGAAATGGATACAGTATATGAGAAACTGAAGCAAGATCTGAAAGATGAGATACAGGAACGGCTGAAAGAGACCGAAGTGTATGATGGTAACCGCGATTACTTCATGAAAGATGATGATCCTATGAGCGAGGGCGAAGTCGCGTTCCGTGATATCATCAATTTCCGTGGCGGTGCCTTCCAGGATGAAATGAATCGTGAATCGAACATCTTCTGGGAGATCATGCCACGCTGGATGCCGTTTTCGGACAACGAGCACCTCGAACGGTTATGGCACGCGATCACAGGCATCGATCCTGATGAATACAGTATGAATAACCTGGATGCCTTCGAAGAACGGTTGGCCGAGTTAGCAGACTCAGAAGACTACGATAAGATCCATGCGGCCGGTGCAGCTGCATATGTGTGGGGCCAGTTCACCCAGGTCATCGGCCGCGGGCAAGACAAGACATTGGTAGAGTTGCTGAATGAACATGGACTAACACTCGACTGGGAATCGCACAATGTCGGGAGCGAAGGACGGAGCAAACTCTGGAAACCACGCGACATCATCAAGGTATGTCGTGAGGTCAACAATACCGAGATCAACGGTGAGACCTATGATGTCATGTTCTGTACTATCGATATGGAACATCTCGCCATGAACGGCGTTGATCCACTCTGGACAATCCAGGGCAATGAAGAACATAATTTCGAAGGTTTAGAAGATGGTGATGGACGTTATATCACAAAACAACACGTTACGCATCCTGCACTTTCCGAAACCGGCCACCATCACCAGCCGATCAGACGTGGCGACACTATCGTGTTCGAACACCTGTATTCTCTCGTGGAACGTGGCTTCTGTGAACGCGATGACCGACCGAGCATCGTGATGTATGAGATCGGAGAAGAGAAAGCCGAGTCCACCTATATGCTGCGCCTGATGATGCATATGATCGAACATGGCGTCACACCTGAGGATCTGACCACCGAATACGTGGATGAGGCCTGGAACCGATACGATGAGAAAGGCAACGAAGACCTCACCCTGAAAGACTATCTCGTCCTCAAGTTCTTCGGACTGACCGATGAAGAATGGCATCATGAGTGGGAGACCATCTTTGAAAACGCATTCGCCCCGCTTGAAGGCTTACTGTACATGGAAAATCCAGATCACACATGGACCGGCCGTGCTGCCCTGAAACAGGACAATCAGCCGGAACAATGGGAACAAGAAAAATACCGTTGAACCGTTCTCCCTGTTCTCTAAGGCATAAAAAGATTGCAATGGCAAAGGTATCTGTGATTTATTCATGAGTTCAAAAGACAAGCTCCAGGAAGCCCGTCAGAAATCACAGGAACGCCGATTCGAAAAAGTCGAAGAATTCGCTGATCTGTTGAAAGAAAAACTCGGCGACAAGGTCATGTGTGTCGCCGTCTATGGATCTGTGCCCGATGGACGCCATACACATGAGTCAGATATCGATACATTCGTTGTCCTGGATGATACAAAGCTCGATAAAGATGTTCCAGACGAAGCCAAAGACAAGATCAGGAAAAAGGTCACCAAGCTCGCGAAAGAGACCGATGATCGTATCACCATCCAGTATTTCTCCTTCCTGACAGACTTCTGGGATTCGATCAGAAAGGGCGAGCCGTTGATCATCGGTGTGCTCCGGAAAGGAGAACCGGTCTATGACGTTGGCGTATTCATGCCTGCGAAACGGATGCTCGAACGTGGGAAGATCTCATCATCAGAAGAAGCCGTCAAGAAACGACTCAAGATGGCGGCAGCTGGCTACAAGAAAAGCGACAAGAAGATGCGACAGAGTATCCCACATAATCTGGAACAGGCGATCGCGAACGCTGGCCAAGCCCCGATCATGTATATCGGCAAGACACCACCGAACAAGGAAGATGTAGCCAAGGCACTGCGTGAACTATTCGTCGAAAAAGATCTGCTCGAGGAGAAATATGCAGACATGGCTGAACAGATCCATGAATTCGGCAACAAGGGCGAGAAACACCCTGATGAGGTCACAGCCGAAGAAGTTGAAGAACATCTCGAGATGACCGATGATTTCATCCGACGGATGCACAAGCTAGTCAGCGAACTTGGTTCACAGCGAAAAGTCAAAGATGTCGTCGATGACTACAAGACGTTCCTGAAGGCTAATGTAGCCGCTCTCAAATCAGAAGGCATCGAACCACCGGAAGACAAAGAAGATCTGCCGGATGTGGTCGATGAAGAACTCGATTTCGGTGAAGACCACCGCGAACTGTTCGACCGCTGGGATGACGTCATCAGCATGGTCAAAGACAAGAAACTCGATGAGCTGGACGATACTGAACTCATGGAACTCAAAGAAGAAACCAAAGAGTTCGCATCGAAGGTCGGTGAAGATATCAAAGAGAAACAGGATGCCGAACAAGAGGCACAGGAC
Organism: Candidatus Nanohalarchaeota archaeon QJJ-5; assembly: GCA_022865265.1. GTDB lineage: Archaea > Nanohalarchaeota > Nanosalinia > Nanosalinales > Nanoanaerosalinaceae > JALIDO01. Next base: position 26,635 of record JALIDO010000003.1, on the reverse strand, counting down.
ATGACGCCATCATTGAATACGGACCAGATCGCCGAATCCGCAAAGAAAGAAGCAAAAGGCACTCGGCCGACCGTCCGGGATCAGGAACTCGAGACTGATGATGAGTAGGTAGCCGATGATAGACGAACGCTCGGTCAGCCTCGACCTCGATCCGGCAGAAGAACCAACAGCGGATGATGAGGTCTTCTACAATACAGATATGATCCTGAACAGAGATATCTCCGTCGCAGCGGTCCAATCATACATCGATGGACAGGAGCGAGAACTTTCTCTGATCGATGCTCTGGCCGCATCTGGTGTCCGTGCATTCCGGTATGCGAACGAGACCACTGGTCTACAATCTATCAAGGCCACAGACACCAATCCAAATGCGATCGAGAACATGGAACAGAACAATGAACTCAATGCGGGCATGGATATCGATATCGAACACACTGATGCGGTTATCCATATGACCACCGAAGCCGGGCAATACGATATCATCGATATCGATCCCTTCGGATCACCAGTCCCGTTCCTTGATGCAGCGGCTCGAGGAGCCAATCATGAAGCCTTTCTCGGTATCACAGCGACAGACCTTGCCACCCTCTGTGGCAGCTATACGAAGACCTGTCGACGCCGGTACGGAACATGGATGCACAAGACAAGCTTCCAGCACGAGGTCGGGATCCGGACATTGATCAAGGCGGTCTTTGAAGCATTTGCGAGACGAGACATGGTATTCAGACCCCAGCTCAGTTTTGCACAGAAACACTACTATCGTCTCAATGGGACTGTCCGTGAATCGAAGAAAGGGGTTAACCGGTCACTGGACAAGATCGGCTATATCCTGGCCTGCCCTGATTGCTGTTATCGGACCATGGAACCAAACGTAGAAGAAACAACATGTCCTTACTGCGAGACGGACCTGAACAGAATCGGGCCGACCTGGATCGGTCATCTCGGACGAACAGAGTTCATCGAACAGACACGAGACAACTGCACCGAACGCGGGTTCGATGATGCTACAGCTCTTTTGGATAGGCTCATCACCGAAATACCGATATCAACACCGTACTATGACACTCATGACCTTGCAGCCACCTACAATGTACCTGCACCTGCTATCGAAGACCTTCTCAGGGCCTTTGAAGAACGAGGATACAATGCAGTCCGTTCTCATTTCGAAGATACTGGTATCAGAACAAATGCGCCACTCGATCATATCAGAACGATCATCGAAGAATGTTGAAAAAGAGAAAGGGTAGGAAACGGCAAGAGGGACAATAGATGAGGTGCGTCAAAAACCTCCCTCTCGCACAACCCTTTCGAACCTTCCCCCCACAGAAGGCAGACCTCAATTTCTCATGAACGATATATAAAAGTTCTGACAGCCGAGCGATAGTGATCAGACCAGACAGGGTTCTTGATGAAGTACATATGTTCACAGAAAGGCACCCTGACTAACTGCCCGATCACGAACAAGTCAAGGATAATGCTTTTTACAACCAGATACCATGGTCAGAACGATGGATCCACTTGTTGATCGACTGAAAGACCTGGGGTACGAGACAACGATCACCGAACGCAAGCGAAAAACGACAGTCATGACCATAGCACGGAACGATAGCACATATCGGGTAACGTTTCGTGAGCAAACCAGGTACATCGAACCATGGATTGAACTTGTGCCCGATCAAACACTGTCACCAGACAATGACGATGATATAGACCTCATCACCTGTTGTGCCGACCAACTCGTGCCAGGCAGCCATATCATGATACAGTATACCGATAGCCTGACGGCAGAAGCACTTAATATCGATATCCCGCCACCCGCAACACCGATCGGCCATCTTCTGTTCATCAATGGATTCACCTGGTTCAAAGACTGGTACATTGCAGAAGGATGGCGTGAAGGCGGACAGAAACTCCAGGCAAACAAACCACGCGGGACAGATCATCTTACAGATCTCAGGTCCGATCTCAGAACATTTCTCGATGACCCGTATGGACCTGAGAAGTGTCAGAGGTTAGCACAACAGGCACTAGACCAACTTTAAGCCCGTTTCCCGATATAGACCCCGATAACATACACAAGACCTGAATAAAGTACAAGGACAAGCCCCGGTGGTCCGAAAAAGGCATGGGCCGGCATCCCCATCTGGTTCGCGATAAAGCCCACGATCACAACCAGACACAGAACGATGATCCCACCAAAAACGATATCGTCTTGATCAGAATAGACCATACTGAAGATACACATCCTGTCCTTGAAATAGTTCCGGCCGCATCCTGATGGTATGCGTGTAGGCCGATTGATCGGTGAAAGTCTTCGACGAACCTATCACCTCGTGTTCACACTGACACCCCGATCCTGGCTTGCTCTGGTGTCTCTTGCTACCTTCATCAGTGCCGGTGCACGGTTCAATTACACTATCATCTCGAGTTACCTTCCATTATCCACTGAGGGATTGGGTACTCTTTCAGCACATCTTTCATACAGCCTCGATACCATCCTAGGAATCAGTAGCATCATCGGAACCATTATCTTTATCTACTATCTGATCGGGAGCATCCTGGATTTCATCTTTACCAAATGGCTACTGGAGGACAAACAACCAGCTAATGACAGTCTGAAAATATGGACCCCCGCCGGTATACGTTTGTTCGGTATCAGAATCGCATTGTTGATCGGATTCACCGCCGTCTTTGCCATCCAGTATCTCATCTTCAATCTCAGACAGGGAGACCCGATGATCGAATACGGACTCGTTTTTATCAATACCATCGCAGTCATCGGATACACGGTGACCAATGGATTCATGACCGATTTCCTCGTACCACTTCGACTCATCCATGCGGACTACCAGACTGCGGCCAGGACACTGATAACTGATGTTCGCGACCATCCTAAAGCCTATCTCTCCTACACCAGTATTCGTGTAACACTGAATACTGTGATCAGTATTGGCACACTCTTTATCGGCAGCATGATCGCGATCATCACCGGCATACCGGTGTTCGATATCATCGGATCAGTGCTTTCTGCACCAAGCACAGGCGGAACACTGTCAACGATTATCGCACAGCTTACCACATTCACCGGCACGATTGTTGGCCTTATTATGAGCTTTCTGTTGTTCGTCCAGCTTCCAGTCAAGGTCTTTCTCCGATACCTTCCGATAGTAATGCTTGAACAACAACAGCTGGTCAATACGGCAGATTGAATACACTAGACAACCATTCAGGAGAGATCGCTATATATTGTTATTAGAAAGTAACAAATTTAGTAACGTTTATTGGTGGCGGTCTGATGTCGACGGGCATCATCGGTCCGGCTGCATACACAGACATTTCATTGCCTCATCGCCAGAGCTTCAACAACTGTTAAAAACCTGTGTATCCCATTATAGTATACTTGCTTGAAGGAACGGATGGTATTGAACAGATACCATCCGAACATCTCAGAAAAAAGTATGCACGGAGAGGGTCAACAATCACCGATTCTACCGACGAAATGGGGCGGAACGTTACAAAAATCGACAAACCTGAAGGCGTCAAAGTCAATGAAGATACAACTACCGAGGAAGACGAAGAAGGAAAGATTAAATATGCCAAAGAAGCCATACCACTCGATCGAGCCATCAGCAAGAAAAAAGGTGGCCATTACCTCAAGTGTGCTGTCTGTGACGAAGATTTCGAAAAGCTGAGCAGAGCAAAGAACCACCGCGCCAACCATGATCATAACCAGTGGTTCGTCCGGTTCCAGTCACTCAAGAACACGGGCATCTATCAGAAGATGGATGAACGCCTCAACTAATCCTCAAGCCGGGACATAAGTTCACGCCTGACCGATCCTGGATCAGCCTGACCCTGTGTCTCATTCATCACCTGCCCCATCAGGAAGTTCACAGCCGAAGATTTTCCATCTCTGTAATCCTGGACAGCATTTTCATGCTCCGTCAGGATCTCTGTAATGATAGCATCAAGATCATATGAGACGTCTTCCGGCCACTCCCCATGTTCTGCACGATGAGCAGCAAGCCGTTGCATGTGGGTCTCTCCCTCAGCCCGCTCGATGAGCTCATCCACCAGCATCGGGGAAACTGACACCTCCTCACGGTGTAGTGACTCGATCGCCATCACGAGATCACTGATCGAGACATCATCAACAAGCTGTTCAAAGACACGAGTGTATCCTTCCTTCGCGATGAACGTTGCAGTCTCTTCATCTAGTTCATAGCTATCAAGAGCACGGACATCCTGCTCGGTGAACGAGACCAGATCATCCTCGACCCATTCAAAATCCTCATCATCCAAAGCATCACGGAACCGCTCAGCATCGATGATGACGCCCTCCTGTCGATTCCCGACAGTGAACGATACCTCTTCATTCAGGAACAACCGATAATCCACACGATGCGGAAGCTCAGATGCAAATGGGTGTACCGTGCCTGGTTCACAGCCTGTCAACTCTGTCGACCGATCAGGCTCCACGAGCCTATACGAACCGACCTTCCGTTCCGAGAGCTGCCTGTCACCTGGTACCAAAAGATGATAGTCTTGCCCATCGATACTGACAATCAGACTCTTGACAATCTGGCCGGTCTCCAGACCACGCTGGTCCGCGGCCGCATCACAGGCCTCAGTCGGTTCATCCTGTTCCACATGGTCATAGTCATATCCAAGAGCATCAAGTACCGCATCAGCTCGCATACATATACCACCACGAGCAGTATTTTTCAACACACCGGTTATATCCAGGATAATCTTTAAATCCAGGAACCTCCATGAATATCGATTGACACGTACGGGTGGTACCAATGACCATGAATACGTGTCCACAGTGCGGTACAGCCAATATCGAGGAAAAAGACCCTGAAAACCTTCAATTCAGGTGCATGCAATGTGGCACGACCTTCTATGGTGAACCGACCTCGTTCATCGATGCATCGGTCTGAGGGGGTTTTCCCCTCACCGGTATCCTTTTTTACCGTGATACGCCATGAGCCTGTATGGACGATGATGAGAAAGATATCAGTGAAATCGCTGATGAAGTCAACGAGATGGCTGCCAAATACCGGAATGGCCCACAACAGGCAGACAGCTTCTTGCTGAAGCCGATCAAGTACGGTGGCCTCTATCTGTTGACAATCCTTCCACTGTTCTCACTATCATATCTGGTCTATGCACACCACTATACCGGATGGCAGTACCCCTACACCTATGAACCATACACATCGATCGGACTCATCGTGATCGGGCTTGTGCTGACCCTTGTGCTGTATCGCTTTTTCAATGACGACGAAGAAGACCAGGCATATGTTCCTGGGCCAGGCGAATCACTCGACCTCTAGCCTATGGATAGCGTACTTCGAACAACTCCGCTTCGAGAATATGGCCATCAATGGCATCGAGGACCGTCTCTGGCCCAGCCCCCGAGTTAAGACCTAGCTCCGCATCCAGAACAAATGCCCTGAACCGATATGTGGTACTCTGTTCGGCCGTTGGACCGGTGTACCCTACCGTATCGAAATCATTCTCCCCCTGTACAGCATCCTCTGGTATCTCTCCTGCCTCCATCTCGATATCCGTCCCGGTCAGGCCCCATATTGTCCAGTGTACCCTGGCACGACCTTCAACACGGATCCCTGGTGCATCCATGATGACCATGACCTCGACGATCTGATCTGGAAGATTACCGACAACAAGTGGCGGTGAGAGCCCTTCTCCTGCCTGGGTGAACCGATCAGGCAACCGCTGACCATAATCAACAGCCGGACTGGCGAAGATCATCTCATCCGGAAGGTCCATACCGCAGTTCAACACATCCAGGCATAAAAACCCCATCCGCCACAGCATATATCAACCAAAAGCGGTACTGAAGTGGTATGCGCAACTACCGGTTCGGTATGGTCGAAACAATCGAATGCCCGTCTCGTGATGTACGAGAACGCCAGCTTGCAGCTGCGAACTTCAATACCTACCGACTCGATGCCGAACATGTCTATCTCGATCTTCTGACCGATAGTGGGACCGGACCATTGAGCAAAGAACAATGGTCTGCGATGATGACCGCCGATGAATCATATGCAGGCAGCAAGAGCTTCCGTGACCTTGAAACATATATCCAGGAGACATTCGGATTCGATCATGTCATACCGACCCACCAAGGCCGGGCAGCCGAACATGTCCTGTTCAGGGCACTGCTAGAGGAAAACGACCATGTTCCGAACAATACCCATTTCGCGACCACAGAAGCCCAGATCAAAGACAACGATGCGATCCCGGTCAATTGCCCCATCGAAGCAGGACGATCGACAGAGCATGATACGTTCAAAGGCAACATCGACCCGGCGAAAGTGGCAGCTGTCATCGAACAGGTCGGAACAGAGCATGTACCAGCGATCATGTTGGCACTGACAAACAATGCATTAGCCGGCCAACCTGTCAGTATGGACAATATCAAGACCACACGAGACCTCGCAGACCAACATGACCGTTATTTCATCATCGATGCCTGTCGATATGTTGAAAATGCATACTTCATACAGCACCACGAAGACGGACAACAGCACCGTGAACTGCCGGCGATAGCCAAAGAACAACTTCAACACGCAGACATCATCACGATGAGCGGGAAGAAAAATGGACTGGTTAATATGGGCGGCTTCGTAGCTCTCGATGACGATGAACTAGCCGAAGCAATCAAAGAACAGACCATGCTCCATGAAGGCTTCTATACCTATGGCGGAATGTCAGGACGCACCATGGAAGCGTTCCGCATCGGACTCCAGGAAGCACTGACCCCACGGTTCATCGAACAACGTGTCGAACAGACACAAGACCTGGGCCAGTTACTGGAAGACCGTGGCATACCACTGTACAAACCAGTCTCGGGCCATGCTGTCTATATCAATGCGAGTGCATTCCTCGATCACCTCGATGTTGATGATCATCCAGCCGAAGCACTGGCAGCAGCATTCTACCTCGAAGGCGGTATCAGGACCAGTCCCGATGGAACATTGCCCTATGATGATAGTCACGATGCCCTGTTACGCCTGTGTCTTCCACCACGAACATACCACCGTGATCATCTCGAAGATATTGCAGAAACAGCAGCGACCTTACTCGAAGATAGTAACCAAATACCCGGTCTGGAGATCACGAAAGAACCCGACCATGAGAGCCTTGCACCTTTCCAGCGCTCCTATCATCCCCGAAGCCTGTGATCGGGGGAAATGTTGAAAACAGTTACCGGCATTCTCCATACCTATGGCCTATGACAACCTCGACCGCAGCCAGTTGATCGAGATCATCGAAGAACTCGAACAACGACTCGAACAGCAGGAAGCAAAAGCAGACCAGTACGAACGTGCTGCAAAGAAGGTCAAGGCCAACTATGAGAACTACAAAGATAAACAGGAACAGCGCCGACAACGATGGGAACATGAGGCCAAGAAAGATCTGGCGACAGACCTGATCGGTGTGATCGATAACCTCGAACGTGCCATCATGGCTGCAGACCAGGATACATCATTACTCAAAGGCGTCAAGATGGTTGCGGACCAACTGTATGAGGAACTTGCAAAACGCGGCCTCGAACGGATCAATGCCGAAGGGGAAGAATTCGATCCACGGCTCCACAATGCCGTCGAGACCACTGATCATGATGAACACAGAGTCGTGGTCGAAGAGAAACAACCCGGATACCGGTTCGGTGACACCATCCTGCGCCCGGCCCAGGTTGTGGTCGGGGAGAACAACGAACCCGAATAACAACCTTTTTCTTAGTTAGGCCATACACTGGTGATGGTCCCAATGACACGAATCATCGGTATCGATCTCGGAACAACACGATCAGCCGTCGCAGCCGTCGAAGACGGTGAACCAAAAATCCTGGAAAACAACGAAGGCAAACGCGTCACTCCCTCGATTGTCGCCTTTGACGATGACGAACGACTGGTGGGCGAACCTGCCAAGAACCAGATGATCACCAACCAAAAAAATACCGTCACCTCGATCAAGCGCCATATGGGTGAAGATTATACCGTCGAACTGGACGGAGACGACTACACACCACAGGAAATCTCCAGCATGATCCTCCAGAAACTCAAAAATGATGCTGAAGACAAGCTCGGCGATGATGTCGAGAAAGCCGTCATCACCGTTCCTGCACACTTCGACGATGCACAGCGACAGGCAACCAAAGATGCCGGGACCATCGCAGGCCTCGAGGTCGAACGGATCCTCAATGAACCGACCGCAGCAGCACTTGCCTATGGCCTGGATGATGATACCGATCAGACCATCCTCGTCTATGACTTCGGTGGCGGAACCTTCGATGTGACTGTACTGGATATCGGCGATGGCATCTATGAAGTCCAGTCGACCGAAGGAATCAATGACCTTGGTGGCGATGACTTCGACCAGGAGATCGTTGACTGGATCCTCGAGCGATTTGAAGACGAGAACGATATCGATCTCAGTGAAAACGATGATGCACTGCAACGGATCCGTCAAAATGCAGAAGAGGCAAAGAAAGAACTATCATCTCGGAAAAAGACCACTATCAACATCCCATTCATCTATCAAGACGATGGCGATGCATACAACATCGATTATGAACTGACACGCTCGAAGTTCGAGAACCTGATCGAGCATCTGATCCAGCGGACAACCGACCCGACAGAAAAAGCCATCGAAGACGCTGGTATCGGGAAAAACGATATCGATGAGGTCATCCTTGTCGGTGGCAGTACTCGCGTTCCAGCCGTCAGAGAACATGTCCAGGCGATCACGGGCCAGGAACCCAACAAGTCAGTCAGCCCTGATGAAGCCGTTGCACTGGGAGCTGCGACCCAGGCCGGATCGATCTCAGGCGAGATGGAAGACATCCTCTTGTTGGACGTGGCCCCGCTCAGTCTCGGCGTCGAGACCAAAGGAGGCATCATGACGACCCTGATCGAGAAAAACACCAAGATCCCTGCCTCAGAAACCAAGACATTCACCACAGCACAGGACAATCAGTCCGTTGTACCGGTCCATGTACTGCAGGGCGAACGAGAGATGGCGAAAGATAACAAATCACTCGGGATGTTCCAGCTCGAAGGCATCCCACCGGCACCAGCCGGCCAGCCACAGATCGAAGTCTCCTTCGAAATCGATACAGACGGCATCCTGCAGGTCGAAGCCGAAGAAAAACAGAGCGGGAAAGAGGCATCTATCACCATCGAAGACCAGGCACGCCTCGATGACGATGAGATCGAACAGATGAAACAGGAAGCAGCACAACACGAAGAAGAAGACAAGAAACGCCGTGCCTACATCGAGACACAGAACAAAGCAGACCAGGCCATCGGACAGGCACGAGACCAGATCGAGGAGTTCGAAGACGAGATCGATGACAGCATCATCGAACGTGTAGAGGAAGCGATCGAGGATCTCGAAGAAGCCAGAGACGAAGCAGATGATATCGATGATCTGGAAGAAGCCAAAGAAACACTTGAAACAGCACTCGATGACCTGGAACAGGCAATGCAAGAGATCGGCAAAGAGATCTACGGCGACCAGCAAGGCCCCGGGGGCTTTGATCCATCGAACATGGATCCAGAAGACCTGAAACAGGCCGCACAGCAGATGAACATGGGCCAGGGACAACCCGGTCAGCCAGGTGGCCAGGACGATGTCGTCGATGCTGATTTCGAAGAAACCGACGACGAATAGCAGATAGCAATCACCTGAGACCACACAACCATGGCAAAAGAATACTATGACCTGTTAGGTGTTGATCAAAACGCCTCCCAAGACGAGATCAAGAAAGCCTATCGCAAAAAGGCGAAAAAATATCATCCAGATTCGAACAGCGACCAGGCCGATGAAGAGAAATTCAAAAAGATCAACAAGGCCTATGATGTTCTGAGCGATGAGGAAAAACGGAAGAAGTACGATCAATTCGGCAAAGCAGCCGTCGATGGATCGGCCGAAACCGGAGCAGGCTTTCAGAACCTCCAAGACCTCTTCGAGACACTACTCGGTGGGGGCGGTGGGCGTGGCCGTAGTCAACAGACCGCTGATATCAAAGAAACCATCACCATCACATTAGAAGATGCCTATCATGGCACAGAAACGACCATCACCGTAAAACGACAGGCAGCCTGTGAACAGTGTGATGGAACCGGTGCAGAAAACGGCAACACCACAACCTGCCAGCAATGCAATGGACAAGGCCGCGTCAAGGCTGTACGACGGACACCATTCGGCCGTTCACGTGTCGTCGAACAATGTGACCAGTGTCATGGTCGGGGCACACAACCAGAGACAGCATGTTCCGCATGTAGCGGGACCGGCACGACACAGACACAGGAAACGATCACTGTCGATGTCCCCGCAGGAGTAGAACATCGACAACGACTCCGTATCAAGAACAAGGGGAACAGATTACCGAACGGAGAAACAGGAGACCTCTATCTCTTTGTCGGAATCAAAGGCGATGAACAGTTCGAACGCCGGAACAATGATCTGTTCACCACCCTCGAAATCGGTCTTGGAGACGCTGTCCTTGGTGCAGAAAAGACCATCGATGTCTTCGGCAAGACATTATCAGTCTCGATCCCCGAGGGCATCCAGCCAGGCGATGTACTACGACTCAAAGGCGAAGGCATGCCTGGACGCCGTCATGATGGCGACATCTATCTCAAGATCGACATCGACATCCCAGAGGATTTGGATGAACAGACAAAAGAACTGTTCGAACAGTTCAGAACCGAGCCGACTACCGAGAACTCCTTCTTCGATTCTGTGAAGGACCTTGCCTCCTAGGCTGTTGTGGGGTACGTTTCTGATTCGTGTCTGCATCAGACCCGACAACAAGCCCGATCATCGCGGTCAACAGCCCGAAGACCAGATAGTACAACAGAAAGTTGCCAACGATCGCCGGTAGATACTCACGGTAGCCTACCTCTTTGACAGTAGCTTCGATGACGTGTCGTTTGACCACTGGATCCTCGATCACCAGCTCTCGATCAGCCGAGCTGTTCATATGCTCGATATACGATCGGACCTCGGTATCATCATACGAAACCGACCGGATCTCCTCGATCTTCTGTCTGTATTCCTCAAGCGTCCAGGATGTTTTGTTCTCGTTGCGTGCATCATTAACCCGGTTAGTAAGATTCGTGATTTTATCCCGCTGATATGCTTCCAGTACCATCGCAGCCGGCACATCCCCACTCATGAAATAGCCCGCAGAACGGGGATAGATCCTGGCAGAATGATCCGTCTCGATGAATGCCGATGGTGAACTTGGCATCAGAATATACAGCGGCGTATTGTATGTCCAGTGGAGCAAGCCACCAGTGATGACCGACACAAGATCAGACTTCGCTATCGCAATCCGTTCCTGTGCCTGTGTTCGAGCATCTTCACGTCGTTGTACCCGATCGCCCGGCACATCATCGAAGACCGCATATTCATTATCGATCACCATCCGATCGATCTCACTCTCTGACGATGCGAATGCCAGTGTCCGGTCATGACCTGCTGATCGAGCCATCGATCCAGTGAGCAACATCACAACGATCAGACCAGCCATCAGCGATGGAACAAGCAGTTGCTGAAGATCAGGAACAATGACCCTCCGTAGGAACCCCATATATCCATGCTTGAGAACCTCGCATTAAAAGATTACTATCAACGACCTGGATGCGGTATCTTATCGGTCAACCAACGCCCCTTCCGGAGCAAGGCCTTCGTGTAATCGATCGCACTCGTATGGATCGGCTTCCGACGTCCCTGTATCCCGGTATCCCCATTCGAGATCGCCTGCAAGATATCCTCGGCCGTGATATCGTCACGAGATTCGGCCTCGATCTCGAGTTCCGTGTACGCTCGACCGACCGTTCCCATCCGGTGGGCATCACTCGCAGCGATCCCCGTGAACTCGTGGTGCTTTGCATAGCGAGCCGCCTGACGGTTCCGATAGCCAGTGAACAACCAGGCATTGTAGACCTCGATCCCATCACAGGCCGTGATCTTGCGACGTGGAATACCATGACGCATCCGCTGGAACGGATGCGGGATGATCGCTGTTCCACCTTTTGCCTTGATCATCTCGATCGTCTCGGCCACAGGTAGCTTCTTCGGGGGTTTTTCCTCAATACCGAGTCCAAGAAGATGCCCTGCCTTCGTCGAGACCTCGACACCGGGGACAGCGATCACATCATAGTCCTGTGCCAACTCGACAGCCTCGAGCGAATACTCGATCACATCATGATCCGTGATCGCGATCGCATCCAGTCCAATATCATCAGCATGTTGAAGAATCAATTCGACAGGCTCTTTTCCATCGAATGACCCTTCAGAGTGGACATGTGGATCGAACGAGATACTGAACTCGGCCATGATTGTACCCTTCGAACCAATCCTTTAAACAGAACGGGTATCCAACAATTCCGGAATCTCTGATGGCAGCGATGCGACCGGCACATCAGCTTCTTCAAACGCCTGCACTTTCGAAGAAGCACTGCCAGCATCACCGTGGACAATCGCTCCCGCATGCCCCATCTGTTTGCCTTCTGGTGCCGTCCTGCCAGTGATATACGCGATCACCGGCGTATCAACCGATTCCTCGATCAGACGGGCAGTCCGCTCTTCGAGATCACCACCGATCTCACCGATCACCACGATCGCGTCCGTACCCGGATCAGTATCGAACCATGGCACCCAGTCCAGGAAATCCCGCCCGACGACCGGGTCACCACCCATCCCGACAGCCAGAGACTGTCCATAGCCATGCTGTGTCAATTGATCGACGATCTCGTATGTCAGCGTGCCAGACCGCGATACAACACCGACCGACCCAGCTGTAAAGATCTCACCCGGCATGATCCCGAGCTTTGCCTGTCCTGGAGCGATCATCCCCGGACAGTTCGGCCCGATCACGTGTTGATCATGGGCCTTCCCTGCCTGGACGATATCGACCGCATCATGGACCGGGATATGTTCTGTGATCACACAGGTATGTAGACCTGCTTCGATAGCCGTCATCGCCGCATCCTTCGCGAACCGTGGTGGAACAAATCCGATCGACCAGTCAAGCTCGTGGGCCTCGACAGCATCCTCGATCGAGTCATAGACCGGTACACCTGCAACATGCTGTCCTCCTTTGCCAGGGGTAACCCCTGCCACGATATTCGTTCCGTACTCACGCATCGCCTCTGTGTGGAACGATCCTTGTTCGCCTGTTATTCCCTGTACTACGACCTTTGTCTCTTCATCAATCATCAGCAACCAGCTCACAGATCCGCTCAGCACAGGCTTCCATCGAATCCAGGGCATCGATCCCGTGGTCTTCAAGCATCTGCCGTCCTTCTGTTTGGTTTGTCCCGACCATCCGGACCACCATCGGGATACCTGGCTCATATTCTTCCACGAAATCAAGAATACCTTCAGCAACCAGGTCACATCGTGTTATACCGCCGAATATATTGACAAATAGACCATCGACATCCTGCTCGGTAACCGCCACACGCATCGCTTCGGTCATCTTCTCGACCGAGGCACCACCACCGATATCCAAGAAATTCGCCGGGGCACCGCCATAGGCGTTGATCGTATCCAGTGTTGCCATGACCAGACCCGCACCATTACCGATGATCCCGATCGACCCATCGAGCGGGACGAACTCGAGAGCATCATCCTGTTCGGTATCGAATGACCGATCATGACGATACATCGCAGCATCATCAAGACGCACCTTCGCATCCGAGGCGACCAATCGACCATCGGTTGTCTCGATGACAGGATTGATCTCGACAAGTACTGCATCCTCTTCACGCATCAGCGTGTACATCTTTTCAGTCAATGCAAGAAGATCCTCGTTGATATCACGTTCTGGCAAGGCTTCACGTATCTTTTCCTTATCATATTCATAGAGCTCGATAACAGTGATCGCATCATCATCCGCCGCTGCTACCGATTCTACTCCAGACCCACCTTGATGAGAAAAGACCAGCCGATAGTCCTCGTGTGCACGATTGATCGACAGCGAGAGATAGAATTCATCAGCAATCGAAAGCTCCTCCTCGACCATGACGGTCTCGACAGGATGCCCGGCGACGGTTTTTTCGAACATCGACCCGATAACATCATCTACCTCATCCGGCCCGGCCATCACGATACCACCGTGTTTCTTCCGTTTACCAGCCGGTACCTGGGCCTTGACGACAAAAGATGCAGCATCAGGAAGACGGAGTTCATCCGTCTCTGAAAGAACCGTTCCTGCAGGAACAGGAATATCATACTGCTCGAACAGACCACGGCCTTGCCATTCCAAGAGGTCCATAGATACAGATGAACATGACCGATTGAAAAAGGTGCTAGCCCATGGCAGCCCGTTGCCGGAGCTTACGGAGCACCGCCTCATCGAGCCTGATCGCGCCGATATGTTGTCGGCGGGTACCATGACAGTCCGACCCGCCAGTCTCTAACAGATCATACTCCTGTGCGATCCTGACGATACGCTCATGTGGCGTATATGGCATCGGATCAGAAACAAATTCATACGGATACGCTGTCTCGATCCCATCGACACCATGCTCGAGCAGATGCTGGACCGCAGCCTCGAGATCTGTATCATACCGTCCAGGATGTGCCATGATGGCCACACCACCGGCGTCATGGATCCTATCGATCGCCTCTCGATACGCGATCTTCTCACGCCCTTCAGCCGGCACCTGTTTGCGCATCATTGCGGGATCGATCATCAGCCCGAGTACATCGATCCGACCGTACTGCCCCCGTGTGAACAGCTCTACTCCAGCAATGACCTCGATCCCATCGATCATCTGTGTTCGGTCATCGAGACGTGGATGCACAGCATTGTGATCCGTACAGGCGATCGTCGTGATACCAGCATCATCCGCCAGGGCAACACGTTGGGCCATCGTACAGTCAGAATCGAACGAGGCCTCAGTATGTGTATGGAGATCGACACTCATATTGTATAAGACACAGGACACCTTTAAGAATGAATCCGACATACCCCGATCATCATCGGTACAGCTCGTCCAGCCAGGCCCCATCAGGTAAAGCTTCCTCCGACCGGATGAAATCGATCAACGGGTTCATGCCTGCTTCCTCCATAGTATAGAACAGACCAACCGATGCATGAGGCTCGTATTCTACCAGTAACTCATCATCAACATCATAGACAGATACAGCCGGAAACCCGCCTTCTTCCTCTCCACTGACAGTCAACCAGGGATCTTCCGTGCGTTCTACATGCTTGTAGGGCCCGATCTCAGCCTCAGGATCCGCATAGCGCAGTTCCGATTCCTGTATTTTATCCAGCGCACGGGACGATGTGATCGTCGAGAGATAGTCACCAACCTCTTCATGAAGAGATTCGATCCGTGGAAGCGGCATTCGTATCTACTATTGGCTATCTTCGATCAGTATAAATGTCTCACGCCGGCACAAGATCGATACTAACGAACGTGAATATAACGGTGTTATATCAGTACCGAGATGGCTGAGGTTCCCGAGCATAGCCCCGATCTGTAACTAACTCATCGACCATCGCATCCTGGCTCTCGAGCATCTCATACATCGCCAGGTCCTCATCATCGAACCAGATATCGATCTCCCGCTCTGCCGCAGCGGGTTCATCGGCAGCATGGACGATATTCGGTACAGCCACATCATATTCATCGGCAAATGCTGTCCCGTACTCGCCACCATAATCGCCCCGGATCGTTCCCGGTGAGCACTCGGTCGGATCGAAGCTCTCACCGACGAGGGCGCGGACAGTCTCGATGCTGTCTTCACCTGCCCATACCATCGGCTCGACCGGACCCGATGTCAGGTACTCCACGACCTGATCGTGGAGATCCTCAGGCAACCCTGCATCATCATAATGCTCATGGGCAAGTTCTTCAGATGGAACGGTCACACGTGAGGCCTGTTTCATGAGCCCTGCATCCTCGAGACGTGTCTGGATCTCTCCCACAACACCTTCATAGAATGCATCAGGTTTGGCCATCACGAATGTCCGATCGTAGGGTTGGATATCATGAGCAGTCATTGGTATCACCGAGACCTCATAACATTAGGGTTTACATTTATAAACTTCCCGACGCTGGCCGAGCACAAGCACACTTAAGGCTGGTTCAGCAACACTTCAGTAGTGATAGTATGCTCAAATCCCTCCTGATCAACCGGATCGTCGATGAACTTCTCGACAGCGAACCTGAAGAACCCGAGAACAGTGATAACGAGGAACTCATCGCCCAGCTCAGACGACAGGATCGGATCCAGGTCGAGAAAGATCTCGAACTAGAACGGATCCGCGGTATGCACGATCTCAGGAACCGCATACTTACTGTGACCTTTGCTGGACTGGTCGGTATCGGACTCTTGGTCATGACAGCGTCCCTGTCCCTCCGACCGGCAGCATTTGCATCGCTCAGTCTGGTCATCGCAAGCACGCTTGCTGTGTATTACACCGGCATCCAGGCAGCATCCCACCGACATGTCCTCGAATCGATCATCGATGATGAGGATTACTGATGCTTCTGGGCACCGTGGCGAGCTACTGCCTGCTTTGATGAGAAACACTGTTTACAGGCCGGACACATATACATACGATTCAGAATCTTGCCTTCACGCTCACAGCCGGCTGTCCGGCAGACCGGCTTGTCTTCGTCAGTCTCATCGACAGGAAGATATTTCTGACAGGCCGGACAGATGAATACTTCTGTTGGACCAGACATACCTCAAGCATACCTTATACCAACATAAGAAACTTGTGCTGGGAAGAAAGAAAAAAGAAAATGGGAGAAGGGACTTATCGGTCCCTCCTTGCTGCGCGAACGTCTTCTCTCTGGACTGTCTTCCGGTTAGCGTGCTGAGAAAATTCTCGAGCTCGCTCGGCTAGTTCGAGAGCTTCCTCTTCAACTGCTTCACGTAGTGCTTCAGTTGCTTCGTCGGAAACTCGCTCTGCACCAGCCTGTCGCAGAAGTCGTTCCAGAGGTGCTCGTGGTAGTTCTGCCATAGTAGTCACCTCATACTGTACACAGTTGATCCTCCTTTATTAATATTTGGACTATCTTGGTGTATTATTCGATCTAGGACCACCTGCTTTCCGCATTTGGAGTAACACCTACCATACCCAGATTTGCTACTCTAAGAATACAAAGCATCTCATAGCACCCGTCTCACATGATGTACTCGAATACATATATCGAAGTGGGTGGCTTCATTCATCCTCATCCGGTTCGAATTCAAGCGCTGCTGCATTGATACAATATCGCTTCCCTGTGGGGTCAGGCCCGTCCTCAAAGACATGTCCGAGATGTCCATCACAGCGTGCACAGCGAACCTCGATCCGTGTACGTCCAAGTTTCGTATCTTCATGCAATGCTACAGTATCCTCATCACGCACATCCCAGAAACTCGGCCAGCCGGTACCGGACTCGAATTTGGTCTCACTATCGAACAGCTCAGCCCCACACCCTGCACAGTGGAACACACCATCTCGGTCCTCATCGATCATATCACTACTGAATGCCGGTTCCGTACCAGCTTCTCGAAGAACACGATAGGCATCATCAGAGAGTTCTTCTCGCCATTCCTCCTCTGACGATGGTAACTCATCTTCGCTCATACTTGATAGTGGTCGATGGTGCTATTAAAAAACAGAGGCAGGTTCCTCACCAGTGAACAGGGTCCGGAGGAACTGTCGTTCATCATCGTTGATCGTGTGACCCATCCCCTCATAGATACGAGTCTCGACATCGACACCACCCTCCTCGAAGACCGCGGCTGTTCCATGGACACGCTCGACGGGTATATGTGGATCAGTGTCCGAACAACCGAGAAACACCGCCAGATCATCGAACGAAGACGCATAGCGGGATCGATCGATCTCCGCTCCGATGAGTCCGCCACTGAGCCCGGCAACAAGATGGATTCCAGGATCATTCTGTGCAGCCCACTCTGTGGCCAGACAGGCTCCCTGTGAGAAACCAAGCACAGAGACCTCATCTGGCTCGAAGCCAGCATTACTCGCCATCGTGAGACAGTCATCGACCTTCTGGAGCGATCCATCCAGCCATGGCTGGTTGGCCTCGATCGGCTCCATGAACGATTCTGGATACCATGTCCGGTTGACGGCCTGTGGTGCAAGAACAACAGCATCATCGGCAACAGCCGCAGCCAGATCATACATTCCCCGGGCAGTCGCTCCACGTCCATGTAACAGGATGATCGCCTTGTCCGGATCACCGATCTCATCTCTGATGATCGGACTGTTCGCATGCTTATAATCCGTCATTCAAGCTCACCGACACCAGAATCTGCCGCAGGAAGATCATGCTTTTCGGCATCGATACCAAGTTTATCCAATGCTGCTTGCATATGCTCATCTTTGGCATAGTCGGCACCAGCCTCTTCCCGGATACGCTGGACCGTGGCCATGACCTCGCCTCGGCGCTCATCCGGTATATCGTATTTATCAGCAGCAAGCTCGATCACGAGCCCATTGTGGTCACTGGTATACAGTGAGTGGAAGATCCCACGATCGAACATGTTGTAATGTCTACCTTTCTCCTCAAGTGCCTCCATGACCGCTTCGAACCGATCTGGATCGATCGTGAACGCGAGATGATGCACACTTCCCACTTGTCCGCGCTGGGGCCCCTGATGTGATGGCCGATCATCATTCACGAACACGGTCAGGATCGTTCCATCACCCGTGTCGAAAAACAGGTGGGTCTGATCAGGATCATCGAGGTTTGGCTGACGGAGGACCAGTGGCATCCCGAGTGTATCTCGGTAGAATTCGATCGTGTCCTCGGTATTACTTCCCCAAATCGTTATATGGTCTGTTCCGATGGTATGCATCGGACTGTCCGGCAGATCATCGGTCACCGGTTCGCGATTGTCTGTCATATCATCTCTTTATAGACAAAGCTTCTAATGACTGTCCCACACCTACCAATCATGCCATATGGTACTGGTAACCAGATCATCACGATCGATAGACCACCACACGAACACGGTTGATTATCAGTACATACAAAAGCACTGATCGGTCTCGATTGTCGATGAGCCCACACCTTTATCTAGTCCTGCATCAGTCATTATGGTATGACCAAGACCGCCGAGTACAAGGTTCCTGACGGGAAACTACTCCGTGCCGATGTGGCTGCGAACGGAGAAATCACCGCCGTGAGCCTACATGGTGATTTTTTCATCTATCCTGAAACAGCATTGGACGATATCACGACAGCACTGGAAGGATGCAAGACCGATATGGATGAACAGACCATGACCCAGACCATCAAAGACAATCTCGATACCAATACGAAACTCGTCGGGTTCAGGCCATCCGATGTAACAGCTGTTGTGAAACAGGCCCTGGAGGCGGATACCGATGAACAGTGACCGTGAATGGCGTCTCGTACAGGAGACCTACTCTCCGGCAATGCATATGGCCCTGGATGAAGAACTGACCGACCGGCTTGCCAGCGGTGAGACACGACCCACACTGCGCATCTGGGAGTGGCCAACACCTGCAGTCGTGATCGGTCGGTTCCAGGCACTCAAAGATGAAGTCTTCGAACCCATGGCTAAGAAAAACAACATCGAGATCGTCAGACGGATGACCGGTGGTGGCGCGATGTTCACCGAACCCAAAAACGTCATCACCTACTCATTGACACTGCCCGAAGATATGCTCGAAAGCAATGATATCCTCGGATCATATCGGGAACTGGAACAGTGGTCCGTCCAGGCGCTCACCGATATCGGGATCGATGCCGAACACAAACCAGTCAATGATATCATCACGAATGGACGCAAGATTGGTGGCTCTGCACAGGCCCGTCGTGATGGTGTCGTGCTTCATCACACCATGATGGCCTATGATATCGATATCAAGACCATGCTACAGGTCCTGAAGATCGGGAAAGAAAAAATCTCCGATAAGGCAATCAAAAGCGCAGCGAAACGTGTGGCCCCTATCTCCGAGAACACCGATCTGAGCCGGGACGAGGTCCTCGAACAGATGATCTCCCGGTTCAGTGAACAGACACCATTGCAGGAAGATAGCCTCTCACAAGCGACCATCAAGAATGCAGAACAACGTGTCAAGGACAAGTATGGCACTGATGAATGGCTGTATCGGGTACAACGCCAGTTCGATGAGACCACATGATGTAGCCACTCTTCAATAACAACAACTTATTTATGTTGTCATCGTCAATAGGAACGTGATGGCTCGATCATCACTATCTCGGTCGGAACGATACGATACCAGTATCGAAACCCAGTTCGACCTCTATGATGAACTTGATCCGATGGACTGGAAGACCGAAGTCGCCGTCGGCATCGCCATCACAGCCTATGAGCAGGCCTATCAGGACGATGATGACGCTGATGCACAGGCAGTGATGGAAGAATTCGCAGCACCCCATCTTGAAGCATACCACAACGGCGACACACTGACAGAAGATACGGATGAATGGCGTGACCGCCTCGATGACGTCGAGACCACACACCCAGGCATCTCACTGTCACCGAAAAGCGATCGAGTGACTGCCCTCGGTGACGCTGTCGCCGAGGAATATGCCCCCGACACCTTCGATTATGTGGTTGCACCATTCGCTGGCGGCATGGCACCATTGTATGCCGCCGACCAGCATCTCGATGCTGAACCGGTCCTGATCCGGTATTCAAAAGACCGTGGCGATGATGCAGTCACCCTCAGCCCAGGCATGGAGGACCGATTCGAACCAGATGATAGTTCGGTCCTGATCGTCGATGACATCATCGAATACGGGAGCACCGCAGAGACAATCGGCCAGTGGCTCGAAGCGAATGAGGAGGTCAGTGACTATGAGATGATGGCGGCCTGGAGCCTTGGTGATGAGACCGCCACAGACGACAACGAACCATTTGATCCACTCGATATCTAGTTCATCGGCATGGTCTGGTTGATCGTGGACCCTGCTGAATCCTCCTGGTTCAGCAACGATCCCAGCTCCTCGATCCGTTCAGCATACGTGGCAAAATCACCATTCTGAAGAGCAGTCTGGGCGTCATTGTAGACACTCCGAGCCTCCTCGAGAGCACCAGGTGAGACAACCACCGGTCCTTCTGCTGCAGCATCACCGAACAGGACATCGAGTGAATTATCGAGTGTTGGCTGCATTGTCAGACGATCATTATGTGCCACGATCACACGACGGAGCTGTGGCACAGCACCTGAACCACCCGAAACGAGATACAATGGCTCGACGTACAACAGCGTATCATCCAGCGGAATCGCGAGAAGATTACCACGGAAGACTGATGATCCCTGCTGAGACCACAGCGTCATCCGCTGGGAGATTTCTGTATCCTGATCGATACGGGCATCGACCTGTGCCGGCCCGAAGACAAGCTCCTGCTTCGGGAAGGTGTAGGCCTTCATCGTCCCGTAGTTCGGCGGATCAGACCGCGCTCCGATCCATCCGATCAGGTTCTCTCGTTCCTCCGGGATGAACGGCTGGATCATCATGAACTCGGTCCTGTTGCTGTCCGGCAGACTCATCATGACATAATAGGGCTCGATCTCTGATCGAGAGCCACGCAAGGTCTCCATCGGGGCCCGCCACTGATCCTCCCTGTTGTAAAACACTTTCGGATTGGTCATATGATAGTCGAAATGTGCCCGTGTCTGGGCAGTGAACAGATCCTCTGGATACCGGATATTATCCTGCAGATCAGCAGGCATCTCTTCCATCGGTTCGAACAGAACAGGGAACATCTCCTCGTATGTCTGGACCATCGAATCATTCTCATCAGCGATATAGTATGTCATATCACCACTGTAGGCATCGACCACAACCTTGACAGCATTCCTGACATAGTTGATATCCTTTCCTTTGAACCGCTGTTTGTCAGCATATGGGAACTGATCGGTGCTCGTGTAAGCATCATAGACCCATTTGAGCCCATCATCGGTCACGGTGATGTATGGATCATCATCGAACGTCAGAAACGGCGTCACCGCTCGGACACGCTCTTGGATAGTTCGTTTGAACTGGAGCCGGCTCTGTTCCTCGATCGACCCGGAGAACAGGATCTGGAGATCACCGAATCGCCATGCAAACGCCAGCCGTTTCAGCATCGAATCGAGCTGGACACCCCCATCACCAGCATACCGTGTATAGACATTGTTATCCCCGCTTGGATAATCGAGTTCCCGTGTGCCCGTGTTCGTGATCGCGTACTGATGTGTGCTCTCACCATAGTAGATCCGTGGCTGGGTCACATTGAGATCGATCGACGATGATGGTGGGATGTTTTTCACATAGTATTCAGGAAACCCCTCCTCTGAGACCTTATCGACCGGCGACATCGCGATCCCGAACCCATGCGTATAGACCAGGTGACGATTCACCCATGAACGAGATTGCTCAGGCAGCGAGGCCATATCGATCTCTCGAGCAGACAGCATCACCTGTTTCTCCTGTCCATCGACCTCGTACCGATCGATATCGACATCATTGAACTGATAGTAGGTCCTGAAGATCTGCATCTCATTGTATGTCTGGCGCAATGGCCGGTAATCCCACAGACGGATATTCTCCATCGTACCTGGATTGTTCTCGATCTGTTCCCGTGTCAGGTTCGGAGACGGTGTGAACGATTGTGACTCGATCCGATCGAGCCCGAAGCCCTTCCGTGTCATATCGATCTGATTCTCCAGATACGGCCGTTCTTTGTTGAACTCATCCGGTTCAACGACAAAGGTCTGCACCCCCGCCGCACCAGCGAATCCAGCCACGGCCACGACAACTGTCAGTCCTGCTACACCAAGTGTCAATCGCTCAGTGTTCAGGAACAAAGACGTGACTGCCGCTACTGCAACAAGCAGACATCCTGCTGCAAGGATCGTGTACAGCGGCATCGTGACCAATGATCGTGTATACCCGACACCGAAGACCGCTCCCTGCTGTGATAGGAACAACCCATATCGCATGAAGACAAGCCAGCCACCGGTCAGAACCGCACCAGCACCCATCAATGCCATAATGTGACGACGTGCATCGGTCCTGAGATGTTCAATTACATTGAAAATATCAAGTTCGGTTCCGGAGACATCCTGCATACCCATAAATGTCTCCATCACATCATTGTACTCCTGTAAGCCCCATTTCGAAACATAGGTCCAGGCAACGATCCCAGCAGCGAACAAGACCATCACCGATGCCACATTCAATACGAGACTGGCAAATGGTAGTGTATAGACGAAAAACGCTGCATCGAGACCTGTCAATGGTTCAGACAGACCAAAGGGAACCTGATTGAAGAACCGCAAGACCGTCTCCCAGTAGCCAGATGCGATCCCTGCAAGGATACCGGACAACAGGACGATCCCACCGGTCGCAAGCATCGATCGGTCCCCGCCGGTATTATCGACCGCCCACCGATAGTTCGCATAGATGAATATCCCTGCACCGATAAAGACAGCAGAAAAGACCCCTATACGTGTTGTCAGGATCGTCATGAAGACAGAAACGAATCCAAGCGATCTGAACCAGAGATAATCAGTATAGAAGGTCACGAACGTCGGAAGTGCAAACAAAAACACGAGGAACCCGATGATCAGATGACGCAGACGTGCGAGCCGCATGCTGCAGACATCGGTACCGATTCTTTTAAATAGACAGGCCCGACCGAGACAGACTTAAAGCCCTGGCTGCCATGGAGTCTGTATGCGTCGATGGCGTCAACTCCTGATAGGCAGCATCATCCTCGTGAGCTTGATCAGCCTGCCATCATTCCTCGAACATGCGCTGTGGTTCATCTCCGGCCAGGCAGAACAGTTCGTGATCCAGGGACGGTGGGATCTGGTTGCCCTGAACATCGGTATCTTTCTGTTGTTTGCAGCACCATTGCTGATCGGCCTGAAAGGACAAGTCAACTGGCAGACCTCCTCACTCGGGATCTATGCAGCATTCATGGTCTCGATGTTCGTGGAGATGTATGGCGTGCCCTTGAGCATCTATCTCTCAGCAGCTGCCCTGACCACCACGACAGGCAGCCATCCACATGATGTCATCCTCAGTTTCGATCTGCTGGGCCAGTCTTTTGCCATGACACCGTGGAAAGTCATCGGTCTTGGTATCACCGTGCTTGGCTGTCTCATCGTGGCGATCGGCTGGTACACATTGTATCGGAGCGATGAATCATTCGTGACCGACGGTATCTATCAGTACTCCCGACATCCACAGTACCTCGGCCTGATCATGATCGTGGCCGGCTGGTTCATCCACTGGCCATCACTCCTGACACTGGCGATGCTTCCTGTGCTCGTATACGTGTATTATCGCCTTTCTGTCTCGGAAGAACAACATCTCGAAACAATGCTTGAGGACACGACAGACCTCGAAGAATACCGCGAAACAACACCACGATTCATCTAGAAGTACTCATCGGACAGCGTATCCCTGGCGATCCGGGTCGCAACATCACCGAGAATATCTTCATATGCTTCCACGAACGTATGCATATCTTGTTTCCCTCCCTCGAAAGCAACAACATCCCCCTCCTCGATCGTTACAGTGCTGTGGCGCTTGGCGATACCGATGGCCGCATTCCCGATCACCTCCTTGTAGGCATCGAGCAGCCGTTGTGCATCCTGTTTTTCCCCCATCATGATCACCGATCCGGCCATCCATAGAGTTTGCGCCAGAGTACCGATGCGATACAGTAATTAACAGTCCCGAGCAGCCCAGCAGCAAATGTGAGCCCTGCACCGAGAACATACCCAGCAGTTGTATAGCCCACAAGGAACGCGGACGCTGTAAAGGCCGACCAGATCACTGCGATGAAACACGCGAACCGTGCTGGTGCCGGACGATCAGGTAGCTGCGGTCCATCGATGACCCGGGCTATCACAGCATCATAGAACCAGTCGAAGATCGTCTTGTGGAATGTCAGACCGGCAACAGCCATCAATCCCATCAGATACAGCACAAGCGGGCTCTGGAGATATGTTCCTGCACCAAATCCGATAGCACACATCAACGGTGAGAACTTGAGCCAGCGTGCAACTGTTTTGTCCTCGACATCCATGAATCCCTGTTCATCCAGCCGACACCGGGTCCAGTCACTCACCATCACCATCACCACCAACAGCGGAAAAGACCTGATAGTTCAATCGGGCAACAGTCGCCACGAAGATGGCACCTGCCGCAAAGATACCTGCAGTGATAAGTTCCGGATCAACCAGTGGATCCCCACTGATCAACTGTGCCAGATACGCGATATAGCCGAAGATGAACAATGCAATGAGCCCGAGTAGTTTATCCCATGCCTCGGCGAGCCGACCAGTACCGAGGGTCTCCCTGAACCGGAAGGCAACAAAAAAGCCATAGATCAGAAAGCCAAGACCGACCACTGTCAGGATGACCGGTACCGATGTTGGGACTGTTGTCATATACTTACACAGTTCGAGACCGCTATAAGTACTTATCCATCGTCACCGACATCGATCGCTCGACCAGTATAGTCTGCCTGACTGACCGCATAGATGGTCTCAGCAACCTTCTCAGGCGGATCACCTTCGAACCCGGTCATGGCTGTTTTGGTCCTGCGAGGACAAACAGCATTCACCCGTATATCATCCAGCTCCTTACTGATGGATTCAGTGAACCCGAGAACAGCATGCTTGGCCGCAGCATACGCAGACAGATCAGCCACCCCCTCTTTCCCTACACGGGACGAGATATTCACGATAGCTCCATCTGTTCCTAGTCCTGATAAGGCCGCCTGGGTGCAGTAATAGACACCATCGACATTGACCTCCATGATCTTGTGCCAGAGATGATCCCGCATATCACCGATCGAGACCGTCTCAGCAAACCCTGCATTATTGATCAAGACCTCGAACTCCTCGATACGATCCTCGATCGCATCAAAGGCCTCATCTACCTCGCCCCGACGACGGACATTGGCTTCGATGAAAAAGGCATCACCACCCTCCTGTTCGATCAGCTCATGCGTCGGTGTGCCGCCTTCACGCGGTTCCTCCTGTTTGTCGATGATACCGACCGTATAACCGTTCTCAGCGAATAACTGAGCCGTCGCACGACCGATACCAGATGCGGCACCGGTGATGATCACTGTCGCCGTCATGTCACTCAACGGACAAGCGATATTTATCAACCTGCCCTTACTCCGTTGCTACCTCGATGACCTGTGTCAAGGTACGCATGAACACGACCCAGGACCCGAACAGAAGCAGTGACCCGATCTTCGTGATGATACGGTATATATCCGGATCGACCGACAACGTAACCACACCGACCAGCGCTGTCAGCCCATAACAGGTGATCCCGAAGGCAAAGATCTTGAAGACCCTGGCTGCATCACCATCGAGAAACAGACGGGTGGCAGCGAGTTTCGGATCAGTATCGAACAGCCGGACAACACGATAGTTGTACCACAGAATCGCCACCATCAGACACACCATCACCCCGGCCCAGATAGCCTCGATCCGAAACACCATCACAGACGCCTCCACCACTGTGCGATGACAAGTGCGATGATGGCTGCATAGCCTGCAAACGCCGCCCGTCCGATCAACAATAGCTGTGAC
>JALIDO010000039.1 GCA_022865265.1 Candidatus Nanohalarchaeota archaeon QJJ-5 | reverse complement strand
GGTGGGCTTGTGATGATCTTCGAACGACCATACCGGGTCGGTGACAAGATCGAAATGCAGGACCGATATGGTGAGGTCCATGATATCGGATTGCTCTCGACAAAGCTCGTGACCAATGATGATACCGAGATCTTCGTACCGAACTATCATGCGCTGACAGAACAGATCGCGAATACGAACGCGGGCAATGCAGAGCTTTTAAGTGTGACCGAGCTCTATGTAGCCCATGAGACCGATCTTGATCGGGCTATCGAACTGTTCGAGGAAGGCCTGATCACCTCTAAGTATGCGTATGTCACCGAGGATCATCCCTTCCGGGTGACTGTCGAGGATGCTCGTGGTCATGTGAAACTTTCTGGGAAGATCTATGTCAACGATCACCGGAACGAGGCAGCGATCCGGACCGATATCACACGACGAGTCACGAAGGCATTCGAGGAAGAAGGCATCGAACGGCCCGAGTTTGGATGGCTTGATGAATGACTGATTGACTGAACATGTTGTTAGATTGTTGTGCGGATCCCTACGACTAGGATTATAACAGTGTTATATCGATTACCTTAGTCGTTCATATCGGGTTCTGAACAGCTGTTCTGTCTCTTCACTATCCTCTTTCCAGTTACGACTCTTCCACCAGGTCGTTTCTTCGAATAACTGTTGTGCCTCGGCCATATCCCAGTCAGGGAACCGATCGACGGTCTGTGCCAGAACACCTTCGGTTCCGAGGACCTCGAGCTCGATGAGGGCGACTTCGGTATCAGCCTGTTTGATCGACTGTTCTGTTTCCTCATCGGGTAGGTCGAGACCAAGTGCTTCATAGATCGCTGTAAGTACCTTGTCCTCGTATTCATGTAGTGTCTGTTCGAATGATGGATCGAGGTTCTTGGTTGGTCGTGGGACATCCCCGAGATATGCTTCCTGGATATCATGTAATAATCCGTGCAGTTGGATCTCCTGTTCATATCCCTGTTCTTGGAGGTGTTCAGCAACATAGAGACAATGTTGGGCGACATTCTGTTCTGAGCCGACATAGCGTGTGATCGAGACTAGATTGTTGATGAGATCATCGAAGGTAACAGCAGCTGGATCCGGGTCCCGGAGATCGATCTCGTTCCCGGACCGCAGTACTGTAAACAGTGTCTCATCGTAGCCCATGAGTATTTCCTCAACAGAACCTGATTTTCAAGAGCTTGTCCATTCATCGATCGTATCGTTGATCTGTGTCGCTCGTTTTTCTCCGATACCATCGATACTGGTCAGTTCCTCCATTCCAAGGTCAGACAGTTCATCGAGACTGTACTGATCGAGGATCGTCTTGCGAAGTTCCGGTCCGATGCCATCAATCTCTTCGAGCTTCGAATCCACGGCATCACGCCGTTTGGTATGGCTTTGTTTTGCGAATCGATGGGCTTCATCACGAGCTTCACGGAGTACCTGCCATGCAGCATCCGGGAGATCAAGGACATCACCACCCGGGGCGAGGATGCGGTCATCCGGTTTTGCGATAGCGAGGATCGGAACATCCCAGTCGAAGTATCGTATCGTCCGTCTGGCTGCTTTCAACTGGCCCTGACCGCCATCGATCACGATGAGATCAGGTTTGGGGCGTTCATCCCGCCCTGCTTCGTGTCGTTGCACTCGCCATTTCAGTAAGGTAGCCATGTTCGCATAATCATCGTTCTGCTGGTCGAGGATCTTTCGTCGGTAGTCTCCGGTGACCGGTTCGCCATGTACAAAAACAACATTCGAGCCCATCACCGCATCACCACCGGTATGTGAGATATCGAAACACTCGATGCGTTCGATCTCGGTCTCAAACCTATCTCCAAAATCGATCGTTTCCTGTCTATCTCCGGTTGCACTGCGTGCGGTATCGACAAGGACCCGGTCACGACCATTTGCTGGTTCCTGTAGGCTTGTATCCTCAGCCTGGAGCCAGTCCTCGATCAGTGTATCTGCTGGCTGTTTTGTCACCACGATCCGATCTGGCAGCGGATGTCGGGCATAGTACTGTTCGAGGAATGTCGCGATTGCTGCCTGATCATCGTTCGGTTGGCCAGCAAGACGATGAACGGTTTTATCCGTGATACGATCATCTTCGACCGATGCGAGACCGATTCTGTTCCGATCAGGACCGACAGCGACAGCATGGATCTCCCCGGTGTCACGATCTTCCCGGCCCTCGAGGAGATCGGTGAGGGCATCACGATAGTCACGAAGGGTTGCAGCTCGTTCATACTGTTTTTCCTGTGCTGCCTCTTCCATTTTCTCTGTAATTTTGTCCAGTATCGGTGCCGGATCATCCCTGAAGAATGACCGCACGGTCTCTACACGATCTGCGTATTCTTCTTCACTAATCAGGCCAGCACAGGGTGCTGAACACAGGCCCATCTGGTAGGCAACACAGGGCCGATCACGTGTTTCGAGTGTATGATCAGAACAGTTACGGAGACCATACAGATCACGAAAGGCTTTGATAGCTGTTTCAACCCGTTGCATAGAGGTAAATGGTCCGAATACCATCGATGCTGCATCAGGATCACGGGAAGCCCGGATCTGTGGGAACTGGTGGTCTGTCAGCTCGATAACCGGATATGACTTTCCATCCTTCAGCCGGGTATTGTACTTTGGCTGGTACTGTTTGATCAGATTGGCCTCGAGGAGTAATGCCTTCCGTCCATCTTCGGTCGTCCTGGTCTCGATCGAATCGGCACGCTCCCGCATCCGGGCGATCCGTGGTGTGCGTGGGTCACGATACGAGGTCAATCGATCACGGATATCGATGGCCTTTCCAACATAAAGCACCCGCTCACCATCATAGAACAGATAGACACCAGGTTCGTTTGGTGCATCCTCGATATAACTGTCCAGTGTCTCTCTATCCATCGTCCTTGAGCTTTTCCTGGAGATACTGTCCGGTATATGAGGCCTCTGTTGCTGCAACGGTTTCAGGTGTCCCGCTGGCCACAATCTCACCGCCATCCTCACCACCTTCAGGTCCAAGATCGATGATATAATCGGCTGCCTTGATCAGTTCTAGTTCGTGTTCGATCACGACCACTGAGTTCCCATCCTCGACCAGTCGATGGAGGACATCGATCAGTTTGCGTTCATCGGACCAGTGAAGTCCTGTTGTTGGTTCGTCCAACAGATACAGTACATCTTCACGCCGGACCTTTCCCAGTTCCTCGGCCAGTTTCACACGCTGGGCTTCACCGCCGGAAAGGGTTGGTGATGGCTGGCCCAGATCCATATAGCCAAGACCGACGTCCCGAAGTAACTGTAATCGTTTCCGGATCCGTTTATCATGTTCAAAGAAGTCATAGGCCTCATCGACATCCATCTCAAGGACATCGGCGATCGTCTTGCCGCGATATTCGACCTGTAAGGTCTCTTCATCATACCGATTCCCTCCACAGACATCACATTCGACATAGACATCCGAGAGGAAGTTCATATCGATCGTGACAGTGCCCTGGCCCTTGCAGTTCTCACAGCGGCCTGCTTTCGTATTGAATGAGAATCGTCCTTTCTCATAGCCGCGTCGCTGTGCTTGTTTGGTCTGGGCGAACAGTTCACGGATATAATCGAACAGGCCCGTGTAGGTGGCTGGATTCGATCGTGGGGTCTTCCCGATGGGTGATTGGTCGATCATACGGACGGATTCGACATCCTCTGCACCGTCGATCGTATCGTGATCACCTGGTCTGACTGATGTGTTCGCATTGATCTGACGCTGTAGTCCACGATACAGGATATCATGGATCAGGGTGGATTTACCAGAGCCAGAAAGGCCGGTTATGGCCGTCAGTGTTCCAAGTGGGATCTCTACATCGATATTCTTGAGATTGTGTTCTCGTGCACCGTTGATGGTGAGATGAGTATCGCCTTCACGTCGTGTATCAGGGACATCGATCTGTTCGGTACCAGCGAGGAACTGTCCAGTACGTGATGCTTCCACATCTTCGATAGCAGATGGTGGTCCTTGTGCGACAACTTCACCACCATGTTTGCCAGGACCGGGACCGAGATCGATGATATTGTCGGCACGTTCGATCGTGGCTTCATCGTGTTCCACCACGAGTAAGGTATTCCCGAGGTCACGTAGTTCTTCCAGTGTATCGATAAGCCGATCATTATCATGACGATGCAGACCGATCGAGGGTTCATCAAGCACATAGAGGACACCAGTAAGCCCTGATCCGATCTGGGTCGCTAACCTGATCCGTTGGGTCTCACCACCAGATAGTGTCGCTGCTTCCCTGTCAAGAGTCAGGTACGTGAGTCCAACAGTGGTCAGGAACCGGAGTCGTTCTTCGATCTCACTGATGACCTGGGCACCGATCTC
The DNA here is from genome assembly GCA_022865265.1 of Candidatus Nanohalarchaeota archaeon QJJ-5. Lineage (GTDB taxonomy): Archaea > Nanohalarchaeota > Nanosalinia > Nanosalinales > Nanoanaerosalinaceae > JALIDO01. The sequence continues at coordinate 109 of JALIDO010000039.1, read as the reverse complement.
CTGATCTCGTTCGGAAAGATCACCTGCAAGCCCCTGGAACAGGTCATGGGCATCTTTGATCCGCATACGGTTGATCTCCGGGATCGTGTGGCCGGCTACTTCGACATTG
>JALIDO010000038.1 GCA_022865265.1 Candidatus Nanohalarchaeota archaeon QJJ-5 | reverse complement strand
TGAGCCGAATGCGGCGCTTACACGTATCGTCGACGGCGAGCATGCGATGGATGTCCAGGAAGGTGACCACGTGATCTTTTCCTGTTCTGTCATCCCGACACCGATCAATGAAGCACACCGGTACAAGGTCGAGAAGAATATCCGGGAACAGGGCGGTCTCCTGTACCGTGACATCCACACTTCGGGCCATGCAAAGCGTGAAGGGAATCGAGAGATGCTCCGGACGCTTGAGCCAGAGAATATCATCCCAGCCCACGGGACGACAGAGATGCTCGCATCATATGCGACACTCGCACGTGAGGAAGGATACCGTTTAGGTGAGAACGTCTTCCTCTCCGAGAACGGTGGCACGGTCGAGATCGAGTGATCTCAAAAGGTACGGGTCTCGATTGACCCGTCCTCATTTACATTTCGTATCTCATCGAACTCTTCCCTGAGCAGGGCGAGTTTCTTATCGTCCAGACTATCGGCATCGATTGAGATGATCAGTGTTACATCTTTCTGATCGGTGATATTGTCGATCACTTTCTCGAAGAAGTCCATCATCTTCTCAAAGGGGTTCTTATACATGAGATACTCTGTTCCATCGATCAGGATGACTGATCCGTTGCCCTCTCCATGGTTCTTCTCGATGAAGTCATGGATGAGTTCATGCATGAAATTGAGGCGGAACGGTTCCAGAGAGTCTACTTCCCCGGTGTCTTCTCGTTCTGTTAGCCAGAAGATCGGGGTTTCTTCGAGCTTGTGTCGTTCTCTGAGTTTATCTGGATGTGTCCGGGAGAAACACAGGCCCGGTATCTCTGTCACGGCTTCACGGAACATCTTATAGGCATATGCCTGGCCGCCTTCCATGACAAGATATGTATATCCTTGTTTCAGGTTCTCGAAGTCAGTTGCTGTTCCTTCGTCATACAGATCTTCCGGATAGTCTTCTTCTGTCTCGAATTCAAGATTAAGCCGTTCTTTGACTGTCTGGAAGTCTCTTTCCCGCTCATAGTGGTAGAAGAGATAACCTGAAAACACGATTACTGCGATGTTCAATAGTAATGAGAACAACGAGAAGTACGTTGGCATACCGCCCTGGAAGATCGTGTTCCCGATATCGCGAACTGCCCAGAAGACAAATAATGACATGAAGATGATGTATGTGGCTGCCACATCTTTGTTCTCGAATCGGGGATACCGTACAAATAGATACCCGAGTGTCAGCACGGTCACGGTCAGGACCCAGTAATCGAGCACGGTCGCATACGCTGTCACGTATGGTTGTACCGCTGCCAGGATGGAAGCCATAGATATTCAATATCGGCTATAGTTTAAAAAACTCTGTCGGGTATGCTAGAGCATGAACGAGACCATCCGCAAGTACGCCTTAAAGAATGCCCAGGAGTTCGGTGAGGCGCAGAAAGAAGCTGTCATCGGTAAAGTATTCGCTGATAATCCTGATCTGAAACAGAAGGCTGGTGAGGTTGTCCAGACGGCCGAATCGATCATCGAGGAGGTCAATGAAATGTCTGAACAGGAGCTCGAAACCGCACTCGAAGACTTCGAGTTCCCTGATGAACAAGAGGATGATGAGAGTCTCCCTGATCTGCCAAATGTTGGTGATAGTGTGACGATGCGGATGGCACCATTCCCGTCTGGGATGCTTCATATCGGGAATGCACGGATGGCGATCTTGAATGATGAATATGTGAAACGGTATGGGGGCACGCTCTATCTGGTCATCGATGATACCGCCGGAAGTGAGGAGAAAAAACCATTAGAGAAGGCCTACGAGGAAATACCGAAAGACCTCGAATGGCTCGGTGTGGACTTCGATGAGATCATCTACAAATCAGACCGCATGGAGCAGTTCTATGAATACGCAGAACGGTTCCTGGAAGAGGGCTGGGCGTATGTCTGTGAATGTCCAGCAGAGACCTTACGGGAGAATCGTGAAGAGGGTATCGCCTGTGACCATCGTGATCAATCGATCGAGACGAATCTCGAAAAGTGGCAGGATATGTTGGATGGTGTATACAGTCAAGGAGAGGCAGCTGTCCGTCTGAAGACCGATATGCAGTATGATGATCCTGCGTTCCGTGATCGTGTTTTGCTCCGTGTTGCTGAGCTCGATCATCCTCGGGTCGGTGATGACTATCATGTCTGGCCGATGCTCGAGTTCTCATGGGCGATCGATGATCATGAACTCGGGATGACCCATATCATCCGTGGTAAAGACCTGATGATGGAAGACAAGATGGAACAGTTCATGTGGGATCTTCTCGACTGGGATCATCCTGAGATCGTCCATCATGGGTTGTTGAATATCGAAGATATCAAAATCTCTACGTCGACATCGAAGCACAAGATCGATGATGGCGAGTATATGGGCTGGCATGATCCACGCACATGGTCGCTCAAATCTCTGAAAAAGCGTGGCTTCGATCCGGAAGCGATCAGGAACTTCATCCTGTCTTTCGGCATGTCGAACTCGAATGTACGGGTGCCTGTCGATACACTATATACCGAGAACCGCAAGATCATCGATGAACGGGCCAACCGGTACTTCTTCATCAGTGATCCTGCAACGATCAAGGTGCCACTAGATGAACCACAGACAGCCGAGGCTGCCCGTCATCCTGACGATCCCGACCGCGGGACCAGATCGATCACCGTCGAGCCAGACCAGGGTACTGCCTCGATCATGGTCGAGGCCGATGATATCGAACCAGGGAAAGAACTCCGGCTGAAGGATCTGTTCAATGTCCGGATCACCGACGATGGAGCAGAACTGGTGAATGATGATCTAGAGTATGCACTCGATAATGATCTCGATATCGTGCAGTGGCTGCCTGCTGATGCAACAAAGCGGTGTGAGATCATCATGCCCGATGGCACGAAGGAGACCGGTCACTGTGAGACCAATGTCGATGCGGTCGATACAGTGATCCAGTTCATCAGGTATGGGTTCTGCCGCATCGATCAGGTCAACTCCGAACGGGTGCTATGTTACTACACCCACAGCTGATATATGTTGTTCTACTCGAACTCTTCCTCGAGTGATTCGATGTAGATCTCTGCCATCTTGAAGCGTCCTTCCTTCAATTTGTTCTTTGCGAGATCGAGTTCGAGGCGCTGGTCATAGACATCTTCGCCCTGTTCTTCAAGCGCATCCAGCTTGTCCTCGATTGCATCGAGACGATCGGTGTACTCATAGTACTTCTCCAGATCGGACTCTGGGAGCTTGTGTGGGTTGTGGTATGTCGGCCGGAAGTCGACGAACCATGGCTGGCCTTCGTTGTACTCTGGGTTCTGGATCATACCGGTCCCGACCTCGACCGAGGTGATACGCTGTGCGAACTGATCGCCATACTTGCGTTTGATCCGCTCGATGTCTTCCATCGACTTGGTCTGCATCTGGATCTCGGTCATGATGTTTCCAGAGACGGCCTGCTTGAAGTCGGCCGTGACCTGGGATGCCATCATCAGCCCGATACCCCATTTACGGAACTCTCGTGCACCGCGTTCGAGTGCGTGGTAACCGCCTTCTCCACCGTACTTCTCGAGCAGACGATGGACTTCGTCGAACACGACCAGCATCTCGAGATCTGGTGATTCTTCCCATTCGACCTCGAAGATCGAATCGATGATCTGTCTGACGACCTGGTCGAACTCTTCGGTTGTCAGATGATCCAGGGTGAACACGGTGATCTCGCCCGGGTTCATGAGCTCTTCGAAATCGATATCCGGATCATCGGCGTCGATGCGTTTGATCAGTCCCTTGAATGGTTTCGGATCTTCTTCAGGATCCATACCAAAGCGTTCGTATTCATTCAGCAGGTTCTCATCCTGGCATTTCTGGACAAAGCCGGTCCACTGAGCTGTCGGATCGAACACGACCACTGGCACATCCTGTTCGAGTGCTTCCTCGACAACAGCGGATGCGGTCACTGACTTGCCAGCCCCGGTCGATCCTGCCACGATAGCGTGGGTTGTCAGATCGTCTGGATTGATGATCGCATCTTTCGACGTCTCGGCGATCTGTCCGACGTTGTAGCCTGGTTCTGATGGGAGCTTATTGTAATCCACCGGGAACACGTATCGTGCTTCTTCTTCCCGCCGTGTCAGGTACCACTTGTAGATGCGCCACGTGGACACGATAGCGCCAAGGGCGATGAGGAAGAACAGGATGAACCGTGTTCGTTCCTGTGTCCAGAATGGATCGATGACCTGGAATGTCTCGATCCGTGTCGTAACGGCTCCACGGTGCTCGGCAACTGCCTGGATGTAGTAGAATCCAGCATCAAGACTTTCATTGGTTGCAATGACATTTGTGAAGCTCGCTGGATCTTCTTCTACCTGTCGCTGTTCGGTGACCGATGCCACAAGCTGGTTGTCGACACCACGACGCAGCATGTAGGTCACATTGACACCAAATGGTGTCTCGAAGGCAATATCACTGAAGAACTCTTCTGTCCTGATCGGATCATCGGCCTCTGCCGGGTTCGTGACAACGTTCAGTTCGAAGGTGAATCCTTCAACAGTCCTCTCGGCGACAACAACGGCCAATGTGACTGATTCGGTGTAGTTTTCTGCTTCTGCAGTGATACGTCCTGTATAGCCACCAGGTTCAGTATTGAATGGAACATTCACATCGATCGTGTTGATATCGACCGTATCTGACTGGATCGTTGCCTCATCGTGATCAAGTTCGAGGATCTGGCTGATATCGCCCTCGATATCGAATGAAACATCAACTGTACGGTTCACGATGTTCTCTGTACGGAGGAGTTCTGTTGTATTCGTCCCAACACGATATGTCGGATCGCTCATCGTCGTTTCGAGGGCGATCGGTACTTCTGTCTCGAGCAGCTCTTCGAGTCGTTCCGTATTGGCCAGTACTGCTTCCCGAAGTTCCTGATCTGTAAGCAGCTCGGCGACAGCATCTTCATTCTGGAGGAGTTCCTCGATGACTTCCTGGTCTACCTGAAGCAGCTCAGCAAGCTGTTCCTGATCTTCATTCTGCAATGCTTCCTGGAGCTGTTCCTGATCAGATGCTGGCTGTGACTGTCCGCCACCACCGCCACCACCGCCTGTATCTGTGCCATCATCTCCACTTCCGCCGGTGTTGTCATCAGTGTCGTCCTCACTACCGCTTTGATCCTCCTGCTGGTCGCTTTCGGCGGCATCGGCATTATATGCGACCAGATAGGTCGAGAATCCTGGCAGACTGTCTGCCGCGACGGTGTTTGCATCTCGATCCTGGGTTGTCTCCTCGATCAGCTCCCAGTCACTGGCTGTACAGTTTGTCGGGTCAGCGGATGCGCATCGGAACATGTCGAAGTATTCTTCGATA
>JALIDO010000037.1 GCA_022865265.1 Candidatus Nanohalarchaeota archaeon QJJ-5 | reverse complement strand
TTATTCATGTTAAATCAATGTGGCTGAATAACAGACAATTTTAAATAACCATCGTGTATTGAGTACTAGGTGAACACATTGAGCGGATACGACGCCGTCGGCCAACACGACCAGGGAGCCATGCCGGATGAACTCCATCTGTTACAACTCCCTGTCGATCCATTCATGGACTATGAGGACAGTGAAGACGTCCTCGAGACCCAGATCGAGAAAGCGGCCAGTTATGCTGACCATTTTAGTACCATGGCCGAGATCTTTGAACGAGCCGAGGCAGAGTACCGCAACCTCCACAGCACAGCATCATACCTTGCCAATGAAGACCCGGAGGATGAGCAGTTCTATCGTGAAGAGATCGAAGAGAGCCTCCAGTCATTCGCACAGTTCGAAGACCAGCTCCGGGACGAGATGGATGAGGTTCTCGAAACGACTGCGGCCTCGGAGTATGACGATGCCATCGATGAAGCAACACTGACCCTTGCCGGAACACAGATGGCAACGATCCCGAACGGCGTCCACCGTGAATACGATATCGATCCGGAACCAGGAGCCGTTGCTGATCTGCGTGCATATTCACACACTGATGTCAAGACCAATCCGACACGGGATCCGGTCAGTCTCTTCGTCAAGACCGTTCAGGCAGGCGAGGAGAACCTTGCACTCGAGCTCAATGAGACCCATGGATACGGACTCATGAAGACGATGCTTGAGGAAGAAAGCCTCCTCGAGGCCTTTGTGGAACGTGATCAGGAATTGATCGATCGTGGTCAGACTGCTATCGCACAAGATGAAGGCCTCTATATCCAGGCATTGACACGAGCAGAAGAACGTGGCAGCACTGTCAAACAGGAGATGACGAATCTCCTTACCGGTCACGAAGAATCGAATGATCTCATGTATGGTTAGGTGGATCGCCTGAGGATCCAATCGAGCAGCCGTGTCGGAACAACAGCTTCGATGATCGGGACGAGTTTGGCGATGCGCGTGATCTTGTATCGCGGTTTCGGATCATCGGTCTCGACGATCGCAGCGATCCGTTTCCCGGCATAGTCAGCACCAGGCCCTTCGACCGGCTGTTCGAGCATCTGTTCATAGCGGGTAGCATACACTGACCCGGGAAGGAACTCACGCATGTGTTCCTGACCACGAACATTGAATCCGGTGGTGATCGGTCCTGGCTCGACACAGACCACATCGACTCCGAACGAGGACAGTTCTCGGCGGAACGCATCATTGACCGCCTCGACCGCATGCTTGCTACTACAGTAGGCACCATGGAACGGAAGAGTGATCCGTCCAGCCGCCGATGAGATATTGATGATCCGTCCATTGGTTGCTTTCAGATCATCGAGACACCCTTTGGTCGTTTTGATCAGACCGAAGACATTACTGCGGAAATGTTCCTCGATCGTCTCCATCGCCATGTCCTCGAGACTGGCGACCCGCTGATAGCCAGCATTGTTGATCAGCACCTCGATGGTATGGTTCTTCACGACGGTCTCGATCGCTTCTTCATCATAGACATCACCATGATAGGCGACCGCGCCCTCTGGCACATCCTCGATGGCCTCAGCATCACGATCAAGAATAATCACATCATGACCCTGCTCGAGTAACCGCTCAGCCGTGGCCCGACCGATCCCGTTGGCTCCGCCAGTGATCAAGATCTGCATAACAATACAGTACTGATCTGGCTCATATTTCAACCCCGGCCATGATTTTTAACTGTCTCGTTCCCGGTATGAATGGTATGCCTGACGATGTCACCATCGGCCTCGAAACCCATATACAGCTCGATACAGACTCGAAGCTGTTCTGTGGCTGTCCGGCCTCATTGAGCGAAGAACCGAATACTCATACCTGCCCGACATGTCTCGGGATGCCGGGATCGAAGCCACGGACGAATGCAGCAGTGATCGAACATGCCGTCAGGGCAGCACTGGCACTGAACTGTGATCTGAATGACACGATCCGGTTCTCGCGAAAGACATACTTCTATCCGGACATGGCCAAGAACTTCCAGATCACTCAGTATGAGATACCGGTCGGGGAAGATGGTGCGATCACGACACGGCTCCGTGGACAAGAACAGACCATCAGGATCAAACGCCTCCATATCGAGGAAGATCCAGCACGGATCGTCCACAAAGGCGGGGATATCGACTCATCAGCATATACACTGGTGGATTACGACCGTGCCGGTATTCCACTGTTGGAGATCGTGACCAAACCGGACTTCTCATCACCGGCGGAGGCACGCGCATTCCTCCAGAAATTGACCAGGATCATGTCCTATCTCGGTATCTATGATCCACGATCAGACCTCTCGATCAAGTCAGATGCCAACATCTCACTCGAAGGCGGGGAACGTGTCGAAGTCAAAAACATTACCGGTACCAAAGGCATCGAGAACGCACTGAACTACGAGATCACCCGCCAGCGTAATCTCCGGAAGCGAGGACAATCGATCGAACGCCAGACCAGGTCCTATTCATCGGCCCAGCAGATCACAACAGCACTTCGGAGCAAGGAGGCCGAAGAGGAATACGGCTATATCTTCGAACCCGATCTGACCGAGGTCGTGATCGATGCAGAGCTCCGTCATGACGCACAGAAGAATATCCCAGAACTTCCGGATGAGAAACGCAGGCGGTTCCAGGAGGAATACGATATCACAGCCGAGATGGTCGATGCATTGATCACCAGTCCAGCGATTGCAGATGTATTCGAAACATTGTCAGATGAATTCGACGACCATATGATCGGCTCCTTCCTGACAAAAGAGCTCAAAAAGACACTCAACTACAACGAAATGAGCTTTGCGGATGCAGCTGTTGATCACGATGATCTCCGTGTTCTGTTCTCGTATCTTGCCGACGATAAGCTGACAGACCGGAACGCTGAGGAACTGATCCGGGAAATGGTCGCGACAGGTACTGATCCAGCGACCATCATCGAAGAGGATGATCTACTCAAGGATGAAGAAGGGCTGGCAGAATACGTATCGAGTGTCATCGAAGAAGAACAAGAAGCAGTTGAGGACTACCAGACAGGCGATGACGATGCGATCAATTACCTGGTCGGCCAGATCATGCAGCGCTCCGGAGGCAAAGTCGACCCACGAGAAGCACGTGAGCAGTTAGAAGCCGAACTTGATTAACTGTATCGCAGAACCTCATCGAGCGATGCGATTTCTCGATCGGGTGTGACCGAGAGATGATAGTTCTGTCGGTGTTGTCGACGCAAGAAAAAGACATCTGCTCCAGCCGCCTTTGCTGCCCGTATATCTGATTCGCTGTCTCCGATGTAAAGCGGCCGTGAAGCATCGAGATCATCGATCGCCTGCTCGAGATAATAACTGTTCGGCTTCCGTCGCTGCAGCCCTTTGATCGTCGGTTCTGCACCATACCAGGTATCGAAGGTATCGGATAACCCAAAATGCTTTACAAGTAACTCGATCGTCTGATGTTGGTTGTTGCTGACAATCCCAAGCGGTCGGCCGTTACCGATATGCTCGAGCGCATCGAGATCATCGTACGGTGTGCGATCATCCGTTCCCATGGCCTGTGCCTGGCGTTCATGACAGATTCGTTCTCGTTCACGCCAGAGCACACCGGGTGCAACACCGTGACGTGTTGCCAGTGCCTTCAATGAATCATATTCTCCAGCCAGCAATGGCTCTTTCGTGTCTCTTTGAGGCGGGATATCGAACCGTTCAAGGACCTCACTCACCACGGTCTCGAGCATATCATGACCTGGTGGTGGGATCAACACACCATCATTGTCGAAGATGACCGCATCATGCCTGCTCATTGTCCTCAGCCGGAGCAACACCAGTATCTTGCTGATCGTAGCTCAACTCGTCTTGTGCGTGTGTGATCATCTCTTCGACATCGATGCTGTCGGTCAACTTCTCGACAAGTGGATGGGTATCTTCCTGTTCGGCTGGTTCAGATGGAATGAGCTCTGCCGGCACAGTGACGATTGTCGCATTCTCGGTCGCGACCTGATCGATCGTCTGGAGTGTACGGAGCTTGTATCCTTCACTACCCAAGATGTCAGATGCTAACCGTGTCCGTGCAGCTGCCTGGAGCTCTCCTTCCGCTGTCGTGATACGTGCACGACGTTCTCGTTCTGCTTCTGCTTCAGCAGCCATGGCACGTTCCATCGAGTCAGGGATCGATACATCACGGATCTCGACATCACGGATCTCAATACCGAAGTCATTGGTCGTCTCATCGAGATCAGCGCGGAGCTCTTCTGCAATGGCTTCCCGGTTCTGCAGGAGGTCATCGAGTTCCTTCTTACCGATCTCAGCCCGGAGCATGGTCTTTCCATAGTTGATCGTCACCTGGTCGAAGTTCTCCACTTCCAAGATCGCATCCTTGATCTCATCATGATCGCGCTTGACCTGGTAGAAGATGATCGCATCAACCATCGTGGTCACATTGTCCTTGGTCAGGACCTTCTGGGGCTGGACATTGACGGTCTTGACACGATAATCGACCTTCTGTACCCATTCGATCAGCGGTATCTTGAACTGTAGTCCTGGTCCAAGCACACGATCGAACGAACCAAGTCTGAAGACCACAGCTCGCTCATATTCCTGGTTTATGACTACTGAGAAGTACAGAAGTACTGCCGCCGCAACCACAAGAACACTGATTGATACGACCATTGGTTATCTGATATGCAGTTGGCAGGCATGGTTTTTAAGACATACGGCTGGTCTCAGGTATAACAATCATGGAATCCTGTCTCTGTCGTTCCATGTTGTACATCCGTGATCACTGTCTCGATATAGGCAGCACGAAGCTCTAATGATGACAGTTCCTCTGGCCTGACCCACTGCCAGTCGATCACGGTATCCTGTGGATCGATCGATGGTTCCTGATCAGTCACTGTGGATGCATAACAGACATTGATGATCCGTTGTTTCCCGAAATCACCGGTCCCGAGGTACTGGCCAACACGTCGGTCCGGCTCGATGATCAGCCCCGTCTCTTCTCTGGCTTCCCGGATCGCACAGTCCCGTGGATGCTCACCATGTTCTAGTGTACCGCCAGGAAGGTTCCACAGGTCCTTTGCCCGTTGTTTTCCTTCCTGGACCAGTAATAATTGATCCTGATCATTCCAGATCAGGTTCGCTCCGACTACCACGAACATATCCGTCATGACCGATCCTCGGTGGCCATCGGGTTCTCACGGTTGAGTGGTGGTTCCTCGACAGCGATGAATGGCTCTTCGTCAGTGTACTCGATAAGCGAAGTCGACCCGACAAACCCGCATGGTGATTTCTCCAGTGAGATGAACTGGAGCCCATCTTCGGCCAGGAAGGTGCGTACCGCCTGACTGACATTGCCCATGTAGGCCTCATAGAGCCGCTGGTCCGCCAACCGTTCGTTCATGTAATAGATCAAGAAATCATCATCCGTGGCCATCGATTCCTGCATGTATCGGATCTCGGTCGCGGTCTCACGGTCTGTCGCTTGTTCGATCGCATCGATATTGAAAAAGCGAAGCGCCTGTCCGGTGGGTTTCCTATCCTCGAACCGACGCATCAGTTTTTTCATCCCGGCAGCATCATCGATACTACCATAGACATTGTCCTGGCTGGTATCCCAGGTCCCCAGTGGATCGAAGATAAAGACCTGATCGTTGGCCAACAGTTCATCAAGATCAGTCCCTGCTTGGTCGAAGATCGTACGCATCGATACCTCACCAAGTTCTGGAGTCGTTGTCAGGAACAATGAATAATCTTTCTCGATACCATGGTCGAACACCTGTGCTAGGAACGCCTTCATATTCACACGACCATCATGTGCCAGCAAGACACCATTGCCCTTGACGAGACCACCGCCACAGAGAGCATCGAAGCCCTCGATACCGATGGCCTCGTGATGATGGTCTTTCAACACTGGCGGCTGTGACCGTCGAGATGGCCCGACATGGAAGCCATCTTCATCGATCGAGGCGACCACCTGTCTGTCATCATGATCGGTCCCCCGCATTTTCTCGATCGACAGCATCCGCTTCGGACTGCCACCGACCATCCGTTTTTCGATCTCGATGATGCCATGACTGGCATAGCGGACCATCCTGGTCTTTTCACTACCAGCATCACCATGGGGCTCTGCAGTCATGATCGTGGTAGCATCTATCTCATCGGTCAAAAACTGTAACAGATCCAGGACAAACCGCTGGAACCGGTATGGATCTTCGGCCATGACATTCAGACCCGAGACACTATCTAGCACGACCCGGTCAGCATCACCGAACTGTTCGATGTGTTTTTTGATATACTTGGGTTCATAGGGGATATCACGGAAACTCTCGACCGTCGAGCCCCCATCAAGGGACTGGACGGTCAATTGTTTCTCCATGGTACCTTCGACATCTCCCAATCGTGCATGCACGG
>JALIDO010000036.1 GCA_022865265.1 Candidatus Nanohalarchaeota archaeon QJJ-5 | reverse complement strand
ATATCGGTCACTGTCTGAGTCTCGAGGATGGTCTTCGCGTTCCGGGTCAAAGACCGGATCATGCCAGTACTCGAGTTCGACAACACGGAGTTCATAATCTTCATCAGCTGTCGTGTTCATATCGACATCGGTCGCATCGTCGTATCGTTCCCGCGAACCCAGATCGATACCAGCTGCATCCGTCACCTCGACATAGCCCTCATCCGGGAGCTTATCGATAGCAGCTTCTTTCGCCGCCATGAAACTCCGTCCATGGCCGTAGACCGTCTCGAGCCCATCATCGCTCAACCATTCGAACATTGTTGGATTACTTGATCGCTGTGTTTAAAATGGCTTCTGACTGTCCCAAGCACCACTTACACATGAACATCGGGGCCACAATGGAACCCTTTATAAAAATTGCACCTCCACCCTTCCTTACCTCGTCAGCACTGTCCAGACGGACAGGAGAGGTCAGCAACATGAGCTGATTCTCTCAGAGTGCGAGGTGTATCGACCGTGAGCATACTCAACACGATCAAATCCAAGCTGAAAGAGTACCATCGGGTACTCAAAGTCACAAAGAAGCCAGACAGAGATGAATTTTTCATGTCTGCGAAAATCACAGGGCTCGGCATCATAGCGGTCGGATTGATCGGATTCGTGTTTTATGCCGTTGCAACCCTGACAATCAACTAGCGAGGTACCATCAATGCCTATCATGACCCTACGAACGACCCGAGGACGGGAGAAAACCGTTGTCAACTCGCTCCAGGCACAGATCGAAAATGATGCATACGCGATCGATGCGGTCCTGTATCCGCACGATCTGAAAGGATACGTGTTCATCGAGGGCGATGAGGTTGACATCCGGGATATAGCAGATAATCTACGCCATGTCAAAGGCGTGATCGATAAGGATGTCGATCTTGAAGAACTTGATAAGTTCCTGTCCGACGAACCACAGGAGATCAAACTCGAACCTGGCGATACCGTCGAGGTCATCGGCGGACCGTTCAAGGGTGAAGAGGCAGAGATCGACAGGATCGATGAGGCAAACCAGGAAGCGACGATCAAACTCCTGGAAGCTGCAGTTCCGATCCCTGTCACAATCAGTGTAGAATTACTACGTAAGCGAAGCGAGGAATGATACAATGGCAGAAAAAACAATATCGGCACTTGTCGATGGAGGAAATGCATCAGCAGGACCTCCACTCGGCCCAGAACTCGGACCGCTGCCGGTCGATATCGGTCAGGTTGTTGCTGAGATCAATCAGAAGACCGATAGTTTCGATGGCATGGAAGTACCTGTCGATGTGATCGTCGACGAGGACACAGGCGAGTTCGAGGTCGAAGTCGGCACACCACCGGTAGCAGAACTCCTCAAAGAGAAAGCCGGTATCGAAAGCGGCAGTGGTGAACCGAACAAAGACAAGGTCGCCGATCTCGATTTCGAAACAATCAAACAGGTAGCAGAGATGAAACGACCAGACCTGGTCGCACTCGACCTGCGCGGTGCCTGTAAGGAAGTCATCGGCAGTGCTGTTTCGATGGGAGTAACCGTCGACGGCGAAGATGGCCGCGTGATCCAGCAGCGCATCGACGAAGGCGAGTACGATGACCAGCTCGGAGGCGAGTAACAATGGAATTGATAGATGCAGTCAAAAAAGCAAAAGAAGACGCCAAGGAGCGGAATTTCACACAATCTGTTGACCTTGTCGTCAACCTGAAGAACGTTGACACAGATAATCCAGACAACCGATTCTCGGAGGACCTCACACTCCCGTACCGAGCGTCAGAAGATGTCAAGGTCTGTGTTATCGGCGATACACTGATCAAGGAAGCTGATAACGCTGACAAGAAGCTCTCGAGCGATGACCTAGAAGACTACTTCGATGATAAATCGGCCGCAAAGAACCTGGCCGATGAGTATGACTTCTTCATCGCCGAGGCACCACTGATGCCAAAGATCGGACAGGAGCTCGGACCAGTGCTCGGACCACGGAACAAGATGCCTGATCCGATGCCTCCGGGGAGCGATCCGACCGAGGATATCGAAGAACTCCGTAAAACGGTCTCGCTCAGTCTGAAAGACCAGCCGACCGTCAAATGTAAGGTCGGAAACGAAGCGATGGCTGATGATGAAATCGCAGAGAACGCAAACGCGATCTTGAACCTGATCGAAGACCAGATGCCTCGTGGTCATCACAACCTCGATGATGTCTATCTCAAACTGACCATGGGGCCGATCGTGGAGGCACGATAACGATGAAGCTATCACGGGCAGACAAAGAAGCCATCGTCGATGATCTCGTCGATCATATCGAAGACCATCAGGTCGTTGGTATCCTCGATATGCATTCCCTGCCAGCCAAGCAGCTGCAGGAGATCAAAAAAGAGCTCGTCGGTGATGCAGATATCACGATGGCACGGAAGTCTTTGATGGAAATCGCCCTGGATGAAGCAGACAAGGACAATATCCAGGACCTGAAGGCGAACAAGGCCATCCAGCCCGCATTCATCTTTTCCGACTCCAATCCCTTCACCCTGTATCAGACCATCCAGGAGAAAAAGTCCTCAGCACCCGCACAGGGCGGTGAAATCGCACCGAACGATATCGTGATCGAAGAAGGACAGACCGATCTTGGTCCAGGACCGATGATCGGCAAGCTCCAGTCACTCGGTGCACAGACCACTGTTGAAGATGGATCGATCAAAGTCACCGATGCAGGCGTGGCTGTCGAAGAAGGCGAGGTCATCGATGCCGAGACCGCAGACATCCTGAGCAAGCTCGGGATGAAACCACTCGAGGTCGGGCTCGATCTGAAACTCGTCCATGAGAAAGGAGAAGTCTTCGATAAAGACGTGCTGGCTATCGACACGGAACAGTACCGTTCAGATGTCGAGACATCAGCCGCACAGGCCTTCCAACTGGCCGTCAATGCAGGCTATCTGACACCCGAGACCGCCGAACCGATCGTGGTCGAGGAACTGCAGAAAGCCCGCAATCTTGCTGTCAATGCAGCACTGCCAGCGAAGGAAGTGATCGAAGACATCCTTGCGAAAGCCACAGGCGAAGCACAGGCCCTCGAGTCCCAGCTTGATCTCGAGGCCCAGGATGTCGAAGAGGATGACGATGAACAAACAGATGATACTAACGATGAAACATCATCAGAGGACGAAGAGACCTCTGATGACGATGATGAATAGGAGGTGAACACCAATGGAATACGTACACTCAGCACTACTGCTTCACGCAGCCGGACAAGATGTCAATGAAGAAAACGTTTCAGATGTCCTCGAGGCCGCAGGCGTCGAGGTCGATTCAGCACAGGTCAAGTCACTTGTTGCAGCACTTGACGGCGTTGACATGGAAGAAGCGATGAATACTGCAGTTGCAGGCGGAGCAGCAGCTCCAGCCCCAGCAGCTGATGGTTCAGATGAATCAGCTGATGATGCAGAAGACGCATCAGACGATGGCGGCGATGAAGCAGAAGATGCTGGCGGCGACGCCGACGAAGACGAAGAAGGACTCGGTGGGCTCTTCTAAGCCCCCATTTCCTTTCTCTTCTTTTTCTCACTGATCTCTTTTTTATATTCTCGACGGCAAGTATGTACATATGCCGGACGATGACCGATGGGAACAACTTGATCACCTCATAAAAGAAAGCAGCAGCCTTATCGACATCTTCAGTAATGTTTCACCGACACAAGAAAGCCTCGAAGCACAGAAACAACAATTTCTTGATGGAGAGATCGATGAACCCTCTTTCACATATGACAGCCTTGATTTCGATCCAGACGAGCTACAGGAACGCCTCGAAGAGACAGCTGTCCCTGATTCCGCTGTCGGCACACTCTATCAGAAGACGATCAAAGAACTCAAAGACAAGGCAGACATCCTGAAACACCGTGGTGACGATGACGTTGTCAGAGACCGTGTACAGGAGATCTACGGAAAACCAGATGATGATCTTGTGACATATGCGAAAGAAATCCTAGCAACGACAACACCGACCGATACGAAAGAAACAGAGATCGAGCCAGATGAAGCACGGACTGTCTTCGATGTTGCACTGGATAAGATGGGAATGGACGACTGGGAGACAACCTACACGGACAAAGCGACCCTCTCGGTCAAGACCGCAGACAAACAAGTAAAGGTCCCGGCCGACCGGGAATACGAACAGACCGAACCCATCCGGTTGGCGATCCATGAACTCCTCCATGCAGCCCGGTCTGCCAACGGCTATCAGCAAGACCATGATATCTTTGGCATCGGTGTCGCCGGCTACCAAGACACGGATGAAGGACTGGCCATCTTTCTCGAAGAACAGACCGGATTCGAGGATGAACAGACACTACGGAAATACGCAGCCCGGGTCCTTGTGACCAACAACGTCATGGAAGGAAAGAGCTTCCGTGAGACATTCGAGATGCTCCATGATGAATACGACATCGATGAAGATAATGCATTCCAGTATACAGCACGCGGCTACCGGGCCGGTGGGTTCGCGAAAGATCATATCTATCTACAGGGCTATCGCAAAGTGAAAGAGTATGTCGAGGCAGGCGGTAGTCTGGATGATCTGTACACTGGCAAAATCCCGCTCGAATCAGTCGAATCCGGGCAGCTCGATGAGATAGAGGGTCTTGAAGATCCGACATACGACCACCAGGCACTGGACAAGGGGCTTGAACCACTGTTCGAGGACACACAGGACGAATACCAGACAGAGACAGAAGAAGAATAAAGCATCCGTGAGCCCTGATACACTTAAACATTCCCGCCGCAATCGCACCCATGCCCACACTCGAAGACCTGAAAGACACCATCGAACAGGAAGCAGCAGCAGCCCCTGAGAAATTCTTTGCCGTCGATGCGATCAAGGACGAAGGCTTCGATCGATACCAGTGTAGCAACTGTGACCGGTACTTCTGGAGCACCACCGAACGTGATGTATGTGGTGAACCGAGCTGTGACAGTGGCTACACGTTCATCAACGATCCACCGACAGACAAGACATTCAGCTTCGAGACAGCGTGGACAGCATTTTCCGCATTCATGGAAGAACGCGGTTACACACCGATCAACCGGTACCCCCTGGCAGCACGCTGGCGGGATGACACCGAGTTCGTCAGAGCCAGTATCTATGATTTCCAGCCCTATGTGGTCTCAGGAGAGGTCGATCCACCAGCGAATCCACTGGTCGTCCCACAGTTCTGTGCGCGCTTCAATGACATCGATAATGTTGGTATCACCGGACGACACTACACAGGATTCATCATGACCGGCCAGCACGCATTTACCGATCCAGACGCATATGACCAAGACAAATACTTCCGTGATATGCTTGCCTGGATGGTCGAGGGCATGGCGATACCGAAAGACGAGATCATCCTTCATGAAGACTCCTGGGGTGGTGGGGGTAACCTTGGTGCCTGTATGGAGTTCTTTGTCGATGGCCTGGAACTGTTCAACCAGGTATATATGTTCTATGAGGTCGATGATTCAGCACAAGGATACAGCGAACTCGATACCAAAGTCCTGGACATGGGCATGGGACATGAACGTGTTGTCTGGCTGACACATGGATCCGAGACCTCCTATGAAGCCAACATGCCCGAGGTGATCGAACGCCTCTATGAGACAACAGGCGTCACTCCTGATAAAGACATCTGGCGGAAATTCCTCCCGTATTCGGGCTTACTGAACATGGATGAGGTCGATGATATCGAGGCAACATGGCAGCATATCGCCGATGAGATCGACGTAGACAAAAAACGTTTGAAACAGGAGATCGAACCAGCAGCCGCACTGTATTCGATCGCCGACCATACACGAACCTTATTGATCGCACTGAGCGATGGGATGCTTCCATCGAACTCGGGCGAACGCCATACACTCAGGGTCATCACACGGCGCTGTCTCGATTTCATCGAACAGTACGACTGGGATCTCGATCTGACAGAGATCGTCGGCTGGCATGCAGCATCCATGAACGGTGTCTACCCAGAACTCGAACAGCATCTCGATGATGTCAAGACCATCCTCGAACACGAACAACAGAAATATGACCAGATGGTCGAGACAGCACAGCGCCGTATCGAGACCCTTGAGGATGACGATATCGATGACCAGACCTTGATCGAACTCTATGACTCCCACGGCATCTCACCCGAGATGCTTGAACGTGCAGGATTTGCTATCGAGAAACCAGAAGACTTCTATACGAAAGTTGCAGAACGGCACGAGGATGAAAAAACGACAGATAATGATGAAAACGACACGATACCCCTCCCGGACGATGTCGAACCCACCCGGATGCTGTTCCGCGACGATGAAACACAGAAGACCTGTGAGGCAACCGTACAGGCAACCATCAGTCATGATGGCAGTGACTATGTGATCCTGGATCAGACCTGTTTTTACCCGACCAGCGGTGGCCAGCAGCATGACACGGGCCGATTGGGAGAAAGCGATGTCATCGATGTGATCAAACAAGACGGCATCATCCTCCATGAAGTGGATGATCTCACGATGGATGTGGGTGATACAATTTCAGGAACAATCGACTGGGACCGACGAGAACAACTCATGCACCACCATACAGCAACCCACTTGATTAACGGGGCGGCCCGGGACGTCTTGGGCAACCATGTCTGGCAGGCCGGGGCCAAAAAGACAGAACAGAAAGGTCGACTCGATATCAGCCACTTCGATACCCTCTCGGACGAACAGCTCA
>JALIDO010000035.1 GCA_022865265.1 Candidatus Nanohalarchaeota archaeon QJJ-5 | reverse complement strand
CGGTGACGAAGAGGTAGCATTCGGACTTACTGCTGTCAAGGTCTCTGTTATCGTCGATGATGCAGAAGGCGGTACAGATGAACTCGAAGAGACACTCGCAAATATCGATGGTGTCCAGTCCGTCGAGACCGAAGACGTGCAGAAACTATAGGCCACATTGAGCAATAACACGGGCCAAACCTGGGACATCAGGATATAACGGTGTTATACCGTCACGCACCCTGGAGGATTTGAACCCCCGACCTCTACCTCCGGAGGGTAGCGCTCTGTCCACTGAGCTAAGGGTGCTTCTCACTGTTCATGTTCTATCTGGTGGCTGCAGTTCGTGCACTTGTATGCAACCCGTGCACCGCCTTTTGTCAGCTGTAACACCGGTACAAAGGTCTGTTCATCTCCACAGTCTGGACAGGTTCCCTGTGCTGGATCCGGCATACCGATCTGTATATCCATCGCCTAGGGATGGGGTGCAGATGTTTAAGAAACTGTAAGCAGGGGTAGGTATTTAAGGCAGGGAGTATCGAATTGTCTCTATGAATAAGACGACCGGCCTCATGTTGATTGGTGCTGTGCTGCTGGCAGGCTGCACACAGCTGATGAGTGACCCTACCCCCGAACAACAAATCGAACAAGCATTCGCCCAGGCTCAGGACAGTTCGTTCCTGGTCGACTATGATCTGTCGGTCTCGGGTATCGATGGTGTCGGTGGCATGGTCGAGTCGCTTGAACTAGGATCATATGAGGATAATTACAAGTTCACTACATCGGTCAACATGCTCGGATCGCCGGTCAATGTCGGTATCTACTGGTCGAATGAGGTCGTGACAGTCTGTTCTGAGAACGAGGGACTTGAATGTGAAGCCAGGACTCTGGATGAGATGAATGAGTCCATGGATGGTATGACGCTTGACGATGTTAAGTCGAATGTCACAGATCTGTTAGAAGATGACATGGTCACGATCACCGATGAAGGAACCCAGACCGTCGCCGATCGGACCTGTGATAAATTCTCGATCCGGTTTGCTGATGATATCGATGAGCAGTTAGAGGACCGTGCCAACAGTACCGTGCCTGATGAACAGTTCTCGATGGCCGAGGGATTGCTGAACAGCGATCAAGGACAAGAACTGGCTGAGAGCAATGTCACCATGTCGCTCTGTCTGGATTCTGAAAAGGGATACCCTGCTCATATCAGTGCTTCGACAGAGCAGGAAACAGAGATCGCGGGTGAGACAGTGAATGAACTGTTCACCTTAAATGCGTCATCACATTCGTCTGCTTCGATGTCTGATGTTGAAGCACCTGTTGCTGCAACAGTGTCAGCGTCGTGTAACCCACTTGAAGCAGAGATCTTCTCGATCCGTCACGATGGTGAGGCAACACTGACCATCAATGAGAACAACACAGAGACGGTCGAATTGACGGCTGGTGAAACAACAACTGTCAATGTGAGTGAGTACGAACAGACAGAATCGGATGAATACTCCTTCCTGGGTACAGAAAACACCATGACCTTGGAAGCCGATGGCACAGAAGACACGGCTTCATGTCGATCAGAATCTGACACTGAAGTGCCTGGTGGCCTCGGTGACAGCGGATCAGAGTTCGATATGGACACGGCCCTGTCTCAGTAGAGTGATTTGATCCCGCCACAGAGCATACAGCCAACGTGTTCCTTGCATTCGGAACACACTTTGGCACCACAGGATTCACATGTATGCAGTGATTCTGTGGTCTTGCCGCAGCTTTCGCATGATCCTGTCATGAATACAGTTTTCAGCGGTCGCTTTATGTGTCTTGCCGCTGTGGGCATGTTCTTTTAATATTCACAAATGTAGTCTGGACCCATGGGCACTGCGTTAGGAGAATTGATCGAGACGGAAGAGATTTCATTCGAACACATGAATGATCAGACGATCGCTGTCGATGCGATGAATACACTATACCAGTTCCTCTCGATCATCAGACAACCTACAGGATCGCCGCTGAAGGATAGTCAAGGTCGTGTCACGTCCCACCTGTCCGGATTGTTCTATCGGACCAACAAACTCCTGCAGAAAAACATCGAGCCGGTCTATGTGTTCGATGGATCGTCGCCTGAACTGAAACAAAAGGAACAGCAAAAAAGGAAAGAAAAACGCGAAAAGGCTCGAAAGGAATGGAAAGAAGCTGTGCAGGCGGGTGATATGGATGAAGCATTCACCAAAGCAACCCAAAGTTCCAAGCTCACCTCGGATGATATCAAACGGGCGAAACAACTCCTCGATGCGATGGGTGTTCCGTATATCCAGGCACCAAGCGAGGGGGAAGCACAGGCAGCGTTCATGAATACAAATAATCATGTATGGGCTGTTGGGAGTCAGGACTGGGATTCGCTGCTGTTTGGTGCTGATCGGCTCGTCAAGAACCTGACGACCACGGGGCGTCGCAAAATCCAGGGTAAGGATGCCTATAAACAGGTAGTTCCAGAGCTCGTGACACGCGAACAGGCCCTTGACCAGATCGATGTATCACATGAGGAGCTGATCTGGATCGGGCTCTTGCTCGGTACTGATTTCAATCCTGGCGGGATCAAAGGGATCGGTCCGAAGACCGCTCCAGAGCTGGTACGGCAGTATGAATCGTTCGGGCAGTTGCTCCAGGAAGAAGGATTAGACTGGGAGCATGATAGCAATCATGAAACGATTATCGACTTTTTCAAAGATCCACCGACCGTCGATGTGGCCTTCTCTTCTGATGAACCAGATATCGAGGCGATTGTTGAGCTGTTGGTCGAGGCTCATGATTTCTCTGAAGATCGTGTGCGATCGACAGCACAAGACATGCAGGAAGCACGACAGTCACGGCAGAAAGGGCTCGGTAGTTTCACTTAATCATCTTTCATCGGCACGAACCCGACCGGTCCACAGTCTTTGATCTCATCGACGGTTCCGTCTTGTTTCTCAAAGACCTTCAGGCGCTGGAGTCTGCCTTCTTCGATCGGGATAACGAGGCGTCCATCGTCTGCAAGTTCATCTTTCAATGCGTCGGGCACACTGCTCGGTGATGCGGTCACGATGATCTTCTCATATGGTGCCTGGTCGTCATACCCCTCGAAGCCATTTTTCTCGATGATCGTGACATTATCGTATTCTTCTAGATGGTCTCTCGCTACGTCTACCAGTGCACTGATCCGTTCCAGTGTGTAGACCGTATCGACGATCTCGGCAAGCACGGCTGCCTGGAAGCCACTGCCTGTCCCGATTTCGAGAACGGTATCGTCCGGCTGTGGTTCGAGTTCTTCGGTCATCATCGCGACCATATGCGGTGCTGACATTGTCTGTCCATGGCCGATCGGGAGAGGATGGTCTTCATATGCACGCTCTGGCTCCTGTGTCACGAAGTCTTTCCGATCAACATTCCGCATCGCTTCCCGGACACGTTCTGTATGGAGGTAGTTCTTCCGCTGTAGTTCCCTGATTGTTGCCTCCCAGCTCATTGCGATGTGATTCGTGGTGGTTCATCAAAAAACTAGCGGTCCTGGGCTGTGATGTTTAATAGTGCTGGCGAGTACTGATGTACCATGTTGGTCGAAGACACAGCACAGCAGATCGAGGCCCTTGAGATCCAGGGTGCAACACGTGTGGCGATCGAGTCGATAAAGGCTTTGGAAGATATTGCTGATGATGTCGATGATCAGACACTGCAGGAGAATGCTGATCGGCTCCTGGAGACACGACCTACAGAGCCGGCGCTACAGAATGCTGTTCGGTTTGTTCTGGAAACGGGTCGGTTCGATGAGGCACTAAAGCACTTCGAAGAGGCAAAAACCGCGATCAACAGTTATGGTGCGGAGCTTCTTGCCGATGATGATGCTGTCTACACGCACTGTCATTCGTCTACGGTAGAAGGGATCATCATAGAAGCAACAGAACACACTGACATCCATGTATACAACACTGAAACGCGGCCACGGTTCCAAGGGCGTATCACGGCTGAAGAACTTTCTGATGCAGGTATCAGTGTCGATCACTTTGTTGATTCGGCAGCTATCAAGGCTCTCGATGGTGCTGATCGTATGCTGATCGGTGCTGATGCAGTCACAGCCGATGGCACGGTCTATAACAAGATCGGGTCACGGCTGATCGCTGAGGCAGCTGTCCGTCGCGATGTTCCTGTCCATGTCTGTACGGATAGCTGGAAGCTCTGGCAGAAAGAGGCTCCTGTTGCGGTCGAGGAACGGTCACATGATGAGGTCTGGGACAGCCCTCCGACGAATGTCTCGATCCATAATCCGGCGTTCGAGGCTGTACCTGCCGATCTCATCGATAGTATCGTGACTGAGCTAGGTGTCCTCGAGCCGGATGCAGTAGCTGATGCCTATCATCACCACTATGATCACTGACCTCTGATCGGTCGGTCCCTAAGGTATAAGCTAGGGGGGCTCCAATGCTATTATCCTAGGTGTCTATCATGGTAGGTATTGAATACTCGGATTTTGTTGATCTCGGATATACGCCAAACGATGATGAGCTTGTCTGTGAATTCTATATCGAGCCTGCTGAAGGGCTCTCGATGGAGGATGCTGCTGGGCGTGTTGCCTCGGAGTCATCCAACGGGACATGGGCGGAACTACAGGTAGAGGGACGTGTTGCTGATATCAGTGCAACAGCGTTCGATATCGATGGTAATACGATACAGGTGGCCTATCCACCGGAGGATTTCGAACTGGGGAACATGCCACAGATCCTGTCCGCGATTGCTGGGAACATCATGGGAATGAAGGCTGTCGACCAGATCCGGCTCCAGGACTGTGACTGGCCAAAGACGATCGTGGAAAGTTTCAAGGGGCCGCAGTTCGGTTCATCGGTACGGAATGAGATCTTCGATGCTGGTGACCGACCGATCACGGCGACCGTGCCGAAGCCAAAGGTCGGATTGACCAGCAAACAACATGCAGAGGTCGGCTACAAGGCCTGGACTGGTGGTGTTGATCTGTTGAAGGATGATGAGAATCTGACCAACCAGTCATTCAATCGGTTCGACACACGTATCGAAAAGAGCTTCAAGAAACGTGACAAGGCAGAGCAAGAGACTGGTGAAAAGAAAAGCTATCTCGTGAACATCACGGCAGATACTGAGACAATGCTTGAGCGTGCTGAGATGGTCAAAGAGCATGGTGGGGAATACATCATGGTCGATATCGTCACCACCGGCTGGGGTGCCCTCCAGACGGTCCGTGAGAAGGCGGATGAGCTCGGTCTCGCTATCCATGCGCATCGTGCGATGCATGCAGCGTTCGACCGCGTACCCACACATGGTGTCTCGATGCGCTGTATTGCACAGTTTGCCCGCATCATCGGTGTTGATCAGCTCCATACCGGAACAGCGAATCTCGGCAAGATGGATAATGAGGATACAAAAGGAATCAATGAATGGCTCCGTTCTGATCTGTACGGACACAAGGATGTGTTGCCAGTGCCATCAGGCGGGTTGCATGCGGGTATCCTGCCGAAGGTCGTCGAAGAGCTTGGCAGCAACATTTGTGTACAGGTTGGCGGTGGTGTCCACGGGCATCCGGGTGGAACATCCGCTGGTGCAAAGGCACTGCGGCAGGCGATCGATGCAACGATGGCTGGTGAAGATATCCATGACTACGCAGAAACCCATGAGGAGCTCAAGAAGGCCCTGGACAAATGGGGGCATGAGACTCCGAGGTAGGTCCGATGAAGCTATCAGCAACGGATCTCGATATGGAATCAGATGCGCCGCTGGCGCTGATGAATCGGGCGGATGCAGAGGAGCTTGATGTCCATCCGCTTGATCGTCTTCGTATCCAGCAGAATGGAGAGGCCACGATTGTCGTGGTTGATCTGACGGAGAATCTGGTTCCAGAAGGTTCGATCGGTTTTTCTGAATCACTCGACATTTCTGGTGAGGTCGATGTAGCGTTAGCAGAGAAACCTGCATCCCTCGACCATATCAAGGAAAAGATGGATGGGAAGGAATGGACGGAAGACCAAATCTATGAGATCGTCGAAGATATCGATAAGAACGCGCTCAGTGATATCGAGATGGGGGCGTATGCGTCTGCTGTCTACATGGAAGGACTTTCTGTCTGGGAGAGTATCCAGTTGACACGGGCCATGGTTGATATCGGTGATCAGCTCCAGTGGACGACCGATGTTGTTGCTGATAAGCATTCGATCGGGGGTGTTCCTGGTAATCGTGTAACCCCGATCATCATCCCGATCATCGCTGCGAAGGGGATCACGATTCCGAAGACATCTTCCAGAGCGATCACATCACCTGCTGGAACAGCTGATACGATGGAAGCGATCGCTGATGTGAGTTTCTCTATCGATAAGATCACCGATATCGTTGAGGAGACGAATGGCTGTCTTATCTGGGGTGGTGCGGTGAATCTGTCACCAGTGGATGATAAGATCATTGAGGCAGAGTATCCGCTTTCACTCGATCCAGAGGGCCAGGTCATCGCATCTGTACTTTCCAAAAAGCGTTCTGTTGGATCAAATCACGTTATCATCGATCTTCCATACGGAAAAGGATCAAAGCTCGGTGATATAGAGGCCGCGCGCGATCTCGGGCGCAAGTTCAAGATCGTCGGCGGAAAGCTCGGGATGAATATCCGCTGTACCGTGACGCGTGGTAATCAACCTATTGGCCGTGGTATTGGTCCTGCCCTCGAAGCACGTGACTGTCTCAAGGTGCTCAAAGGCGAAGGGCCTGATGATCTACGGATCAAATCCGTCGAATTATCCAATGCCCTGCTTGATCTCTGTGGTGAGGAAAGCGATGCTGCCGATGTGATCGATAGTGGAAAAGCATTAGAGAAGTTCCGTGAAATCCTTGAGGCACAGAATGGTGATCCAGCGATTGAG
>JALIDO010000034.1 GCA_022865265.1 Candidatus Nanohalarchaeota archaeon QJJ-5 | reverse complement strand
TGCGTCTGGCTGAGCATCTACGAGATCACGGGCCAGTCGCTTGATGAATTTGGGTCGTACTCGTCCCATTGGTAGTACCTATTCCAGCATGTTCTGGTAACGCTTTTAAACTTATCCAGCATGAGAAGCCACTTCTTTTAAATAGCTGGTTTTCGAAGCCTGTTCCGATCATGGTCACGGCAGTCACCACCGTCCTCGGTGTGTTTCTCCTCGATGAGGATGACACCATTGTCGAACACCATCTGTTCGAAACAGACCCGACAGCGATAGCAGAGACGCTGCTTGATGGACCGAGGATACTTGAGGACTTTGCAGATGAGTATGATATCGAAGAACATGTCCAGTATGATCCATATGAGCTCGGTAAACGGGTAGATGCAGTTGGATCACGGGAAGAGCTCTATGAGAGACAACATGCCGTCGCGACCGCCTATACGAAAGAGAAGATCGACCGACAGCAGTCAGATGATCAGGTCCTGGTCCAGGCGACACGAGCTCTCGATGATATCGATACGATCTTGAACACCATGACAGAACGGCTACGACCATGGTATGGTCTGTACTTCCCGGAATTTGAGGACAAGACCGATGATCATGAAGAACTGGCATCGACTATCGCAACGACATTCGACAGAACTGAGATCGATGCAGATACGGACAGCACTGGAATCGATCTCGATGAGGCGGATAAAGATCCGATCAAACAGTTTGCAGGAGAAACCAGCAATCTCTATGAACTTCGTGACACCCTTGAGACCTATGTTGAATCACGGGCTGAACAAATCGCACCTAATGTAACGGCGGTTCTTGGGAAACTATTGGCTGCACGGATGATAGCAGAGACGGGATCGCTGGAGAAACTGGCGAAAATGCCCTCTTCGACGATCCAGGTCCTCGGTGCGGAGAAAGCACTGTTCCGCCATATGCGTGGTGAAGGATCAGCTCCGAAACATGGCATTCTTTTCATGCATCAGAAGGTCCGATCGCTACCCGATGATAAACGAGGAAAGATGGCCCGATTTATCGCTAACAAAACATCAATCGCTGCCAGGCTCGATCATTACGGGTCGACGTACAAGGGTGATTCACTTCGGACAGCTATCGCCGACAAATACGAGGAGGTTCGAGAGGAATGAATTATATCACGCTCCGGAAGGCGCTGCGCGATTTCCATGATGATTTCGATGGGCTTACGTGGGCATTGTCTGGAGATATAGCATATTCACTGCTGGTGGGAAATGATCCTCGAGCCGATCATATCGATATCGGCTTGAAATTAGACCAGTACGGGAAAGCAGGGATGCGGCTGGAACAGGAACCAGTGACGAATCTGGGGGACAATGGTCGAAAGACCTTCAGTCTGCATACATCATATCGTGATATTCCGGTTAATATCGTCACGACAAGTATCGATAAACACCTCGACCTGTTTTCACATCTCCATGATATCGATATCGGTTCTGAAACGTACAACATTGTCCCACCAGCATATCTTGCCGCTATATTCGCAGATTTGGGCTATACGGATCGTCTTCGAGAACTGAAAGAACTTGAAACATTCGATGAACGATATCTGAAACGATGTATCAAAATGATGGGGCTTTCACAGCAGACGGTGGAAGCATGAGTATCGAATCAACAGCCGAACTGATGGAAGAACACGCCGGCGAGGTCTACACTAGGAACCTTGTGCCCGGAGAGACTGTATATAGCGAAGGGTTGCATGATGTCGACGGTACAGAATACCGGCGATGGAACCCGAACAGATCGAAACTCGGTGCGGCCATTCACAATGGATTACCGAGGCTTCCGCTCGGTCCTGAGACTGAAACACTGTATCTCGGTGCAGCAAGTGGCACGACACCATCGCATGTCTCGGACCTCAGTCCCGATGGCATGGTCTATGGGGTTGAATATGCTCCGGCCGTGATCCGTGATCTTCTTAGCCTGGCAGAGAAACGGACGAATCTTGCACCGATCCTCGGAGATGCACGGGATCCTCACTCCTATGCAGGGCTACTAGGCAGGGTTGACGTCATAGTACAGGACGTGGCCCAGCCCGACCAAGTATCCATAGCTGCGAAAAACGCGGAGCGGTTCCTCCGGGATGATGGATATGTCTTGTTGGCGGTGAAGGCACGATCGATCTCCTCGACGAAATCAGCTGAGAACGTCCTTGCCGAACAGACCGAAAAACTTGAGGATATCTTCGATATAATGTGGAAAAGCCGGCTTGAACCATATGAACACGATCATATGTTTTATCTTCTCCAACAATGAAACGTGCATTGTTCATCGGACGCTTTCAACCATTGCACAAAGGACATAAGCATGCAATCGAGAAAGCAGATAACTCATATGATCTCGTTATCGGAATAGGAAGCGCCAACCAAGGTCGGACAGAACATAATCCACTTCACGCACAGGAACGGGAACGGATCATCAGCAACTGCTTTCCACAGTGTATGCTCCGACAGATCCCTGATTTCGATGACGATGATACCTGGCTGGATTACCTCCAGAACAATATCGAATTCGACCTGGTGATCTCCGGGAATGACTGGGTGACAGGGCTCTGTGCGCAGCGGAATATCCCTACTGAAGCACCAGCATTCCTTGAACCAGACGAGTATAGCGGAACACGGATCAGAAAACGGATTAGAAACGACAAGACATGGCGTTCTCATGTGCCTCCGTGTTCAAAAGATATTCTCGATACCTTCAACTTCGAACAGATCATAGATCAGGTCTGAAGACCGGAACTGGTTCACGCTTGAATGCCGTTGCCTCCCGTTGGTCAAAAACAGCCTTTACTGTCTCATGCGAATATCCTGTCTTCTCTGTGATCGTTTCACTATCGAAACCGAGTTCCTGACCGATCAAGATCGTGTCGATCGTTCCATAGTCGGCTCCAAGCTCTTTTGCATCGGTCTGATCTGCCCACAGATCCGCTGTTGGTTCTTTTTCACGAATCGACAACGGAATCGAAAGATCTTCAGCCATTTGATACACCGTCGTTTTCAGGAATGGATCAAGTACTTCACTGTCGATACCGCCACGACCATCACCGGCCAATGTCATATATCCAAGAAGGCGTTCAGAGGCATTCGTGGTACCAGCAACGAGTGCATTGTTAGCTTTCGCTATATCACGAAGAATGATCATACGACAGCGAGAAATGATGTTTCCACGTTTGATGCGTTGCATCTCCTCGTCCTCGAGCGGTTTACCCATCTGTTCGAGCTTATCGATAACATGTTCGAATGGGTGATCTGCCGTTGCATTCTGCCATTGGACCCCAAGTTCCTCACAGAGCTGACGTGCATCACGGACATCTTGTTCATCCGAGTGCGAAGCAGGCAAACTTACACCAACAACATTCTCCGACCCAACGGCCTCTACCGCGAGTGCTAGTGTTGTTGCTGAATCGATCCCGCCGCTAATACCGATCACATAGCCGTCCATCTCTGCACGATGACACTGTGTGGACAGGAATGTCTGGGCTTGTTCAATGATATGTTCCCTTTGTTCCTGCGAAAACCGTGCCAGAGACAATGGCTCCTCGTCATAGAGAGCCGTAGGATTCTCCGATACACGCAGTGACACGGTCATTGTTATCAGAACTGATTGATGAGATTTGCTTTGAACGCATCCAGATGATCGATACCGAATGATGCTCCCGCTGCCTTCTTGTGCCCTCCGGCTTCTGCATCAGGACCGACATCTTCTGGAAGAGCTGCTTGCAGTCGTGCACCAAGATCGACCCGACCAGATTGACACCGACTCGAGACATTCACCCGCCCTGTTTCCTTTTTCATCACGATATATGCCCATTCCGGTTTATCTAGTGAGATCTGGGTCGCGATCGAGGAATTGATATGGAAATCCGACTCAAAGGTAAACAGAACGAGCTTCTTATCCTCGTAGACTTCTTTTTGTTCCTCGAATTGCTTCTGAATCTTATTACACTCTTTTTCCATTGCTTCATGATACTTTTCCAGTTCATGGAAACTCTCTGTGCTTTCAAGATGTTTGAGTGTCTGTGCTTCAGTCAATGCATCAAAGGCCAGTCTAACACAGTGATCGGTCTGTTTGTATGGTTTCACGTTCATGATCGTACTGTATCGACCATAGCGACAATGTTTCGCCAGCGTATCTTGATTCAGCGTCTTCGGGAAATAGCGTGGGTATGCTTCCTGTAGCCGTTCAAACAGCATTGGGCATTGTTTCACGCCAAAGTCCTGAATAACGCCGAGACCGGCGATCCAATCGGTATCAAGCCCAAATTCATCTGCTATATCATTACAAACTTTTGCCGCTGGAACATACGCATCATCATCTTCCTGTCGCGGATTCACAAACACTGCATGTTCTGGTTCTCGATCGAAAGTATGATGGTCGATATGAAGCATATCAACATCATATCTCTCGACGATTTCAGCACTATGATCTGCCGGTACACTCATATCCACTACGATGAACTTTGTCACATCATGTTCCTCGAGTTTGTCTTTGGTCCGTTGTCCGATCTTGTGACGACGATCAGCCGGTATCGTCACATGATCTGCACCTTCACCGCGGACCGTCTCGATGATACGTGAAAGGATCGCAGCTGAACTCGACCCATCCATATCCCAGTGCTGGACAATCAAGACCGTATCGTCAGCAGTGATTGATCGAAGGTATGATGCCGCCTCGCTCATATTGTTACCTCTTCAACGATTGTTTCCTCATCAACGATGAACCTAGGATCTAGCTTAATCACCGTATCAGGGTCACCACCCCCACCATAGACCATCTCTTTTCCAAGCACTGATTCATCGACGATCTTGGGTAGATCGAGGCTCACTGGTGGAACACCACCGATCGGATATCCGGTCGCATCACGGACCGTATCAGGATCAGCGATTTCACACTGTTCAGCTTCCATAAGATCTGCAATGATCGACTCATCGACTTTCTCGTTTCCACTGACGATAACAAGAACCGGTTCTTCATCAACAACGAAAACAAGACTTTTGATAATGTTTTCAGGTTGTGTACCAAGAGCTGATGCAGCATCGGCCGCCGATGAAGCACCATCCGGAACATCGAGAAGTTCTGCATCGATGACAGATTGTTCTAAGAAGAGTCGTAGCTCATCCATGACAGGTCCCTGTGATGATTGACTCTGCGACGCACAGTTTTATATCTTACAGCACTGATCAGTTCATGCGACCGGGTCGGAAAAACTGTAATCAAGCTCGAACTCTTTGAATGATACAGTTCCACTGTACGATCGGGCTTCCCCATTATATTCGATGGTCGCAACGTTCACACGGTCAGTGATGATTGTCTCGTGGTCCTTGACAGGATCAGTGTCTCCGTTCAGCGTTACCTTTACCTGATCATCCATCTCGAGTCCGGCTTCTTTCCTGTGTTGCTGGATTGCACGAACGACTTCATTGACGAAGGCTCGCTGTTCGATGTCATCGGTCATGTGTAGATCAAGATACAGTTGTCCATGCTCGAATTCCTTGTTGCCCATACTTTCTGCCGTGGTGTTTTTGATCTCGACATCATCCAGTGCTACATCATAGTCATCGATAACGATCTCACCGACAGATTTGAGCTGTTCAACCTCATCATGATCCAGTTCCTCGATACGTGATGCAACCGTCTCTGCATCACTGCCGAACTTCGGACCGAGGCTCGGATAGTGTGGTTCGGCGACAAGTTCAGTTGCTACATCTCCGAATTCGACTGTATCGACATTTGCCATCGAGGTGATGAGTGTTTCAAGTGGCTCCAATCGTTCCTGTGTCTCTGTATCCGTGGCGATGACGATCCGTCGTGCAGGCCAACGCAGATTGTACTCATTTTCATCTCTGATCTTGATCGCTTGCTCAACGATCTCTCTGGCAAGATCCATCCCTGCTTCGAGGTCAGCATCGATCCACTCCAGTGCTGGATCAGGATATGCTGCCGCATGGACAGAGAACTGTTCCCCCTCCAGATCTTGATAGATCTTTTCACTGATATACGGTGCAAATGGTGCCATGAGTTTCGTTGTCTGCATCAAGGCATGGCGTAATGTCCAGGTTGCTGCCCGATCTCCATCCTTGACCCTGCTCCTGACCTTTTTCAGGTACCAACGCGAGAGATCATCAAGAATGAAGTCCTCAAGTGCACGCGCTGTTTCGTGGAAATACTGGTCTTCCATCGTTTCATGTGCGGTCTCGATGAGACTATTTGTACGAGACAGTAACCAGCGATCTTCTGGTTCAAATGCATCATCAGACGGCCTCTCTTTCAGTTCCCCGTGTGTCTCAAAGAATTCTTTCGTATTCCAGAATACCGAGAACAGTCGATAGACTTCCTGTTCGATCTCATCCTCATCATATTTGGTCTGTTCCCATGGTGAAGCCACACGAAGGCTATAGAACCGGGGAAGATCCGCACCATAGTCTTCGATCTGTTCCTGCGGATCGATCACGTTCCCAACGGACTTCGACATCTTCTGTCCGTCAGCATCCAAGACATGTCCCTGGAATAGGACGGTATTATACGGTGCTTCATCAAATCCAAGGATACCACAGAATAGCAATGAGTAGAACCAGCCTCTGATTTGGTCCGAGGCCTCTGTGATAAAGTCCATCGGCCACATCGATTCTAATGGCTCTTCCTCGAATGGATAATGGACTGATGCAAATGGCGCACATCCTGAATCGAACCAGACATCGAGAATATCTGGTATACGCTCATATGTACCACCACAGTCACAGTCCCAGGTCATCCCATCGACCGTATGTTTGTGAGGATCAAAGTCTGCAGGGAGATCACCAACATGGTCCTCCAATTCTTCAAAACTACCAACAATCGTCATGTTCCCACAATCATTACAGACCCAGATCGTGATTGGCGTACCCCAGTA
>JALIDO010000033.1 GCA_022865265.1 Candidatus Nanohalarchaeota archaeon QJJ-5 | reverse complement strand
CCTTTCCAATGCTGCCGGTCTCGTATAGTTCGATGGTAGACTCGATGTCGGTAGTGATCATGAACCATCCGGAGGCCTGCCGTGATCGTGAGATACTTCTGATCACTGTTCAACATGGGCAGGGTCCAGGCTCCGAGTAGTATGGCCACGCTTACGCTTTTCACCGAGTCGTTCCGATCGCTTCTGCAACGGCGGGCAATATCACTGCCGGCGCATCAAGGGACAGGAGGCCAAAGAACATGAAAATGGTCAGAATAATGCCGCTTGTAATGTTATTGATTCGTTTCGCAAGTTTTTAGTATTCATCGTTCATCCTGAAGGCTGAAGATATCCTCTACCGTTGTTTCGAAATATGTGGCAAGTTTCAGGGCTAATTCAAGGCTTGGGTTGTATTTTCCTGTCTCGATGGCATTGATCGTCTGGCGCGAGACACCCACCTCTTTAGCAAGCTCTGCCTGTGTGATGTCGTTTGCATTTCTGAGTGTCCGGAGCTCGGTTTCGATTGCCATTGCTCTTTTTATCTCATGCTTATTCTATCAGTCCGTACCGCTTCAATACTTCGATGCTGATTGTCAAAAGCATGATGCTGCCCCATGCTAGATAATAGGGTCCGATCCAGTCTGGGTAGGACATATAGCCCAGCCCCATGCCTGCTGAAATACCGATCATCACGACACCGAGTACAGCACCTGATAACATCACTGCCTGATGTGTTGATTCTTCTGCGAGGCTGATGTCGCGTTCATCGAAGATCGGTCGCTCACTTTGTTCTTTTATCTGCCAGAGCATTATGATGGTTAGAGTGATGGTTCCTGCCGCTATGAGTTCATATCCGCTATTAAAAATGATGACAGAGGCTATCATACCCACGATCAAAACGATGAAGTAGCCCTTTCGCCCTTTCAGTTCGAAGTTGGATTGTTTCATGGTTGCCACTATATGTAAAGGAACATTTACATCTTAAAAATGTAATGTCTTCTTTACGTGAGGGTGCGTTTAAGTGTAATGAGGGTGCTCGAATGTCTTTTTTAGCCTCGGTATCGAATTCAGACACATGAGACTCAATATTGAGAACGAGGAGGTGGGTCAGGCAGTCGATGAGGCAATGGAGTATATGGAGGTCGCAGATGATCTTACCACGGATGTTCGGGAGAGCCTCTCACAGATGTTGCAGGATGAGATGGAGGTCACATTGCCTGATGAAGTTGTCAAAAGTGCACGAAGTGATATTGGTGGTGCATATAATGTTTTGAACAATCGTATAGCGATCAATGAGCAACGGGAGGGGGTCATTGCTCATGAATTCCATCACGCAACACAAGAACAATACGATGTACCCTCGTTTGATGAGAGGGACAAGGATGCTCTGGAAGAACTAAAGACAACATATCAGGATCGTGTCATTGATGAAGTAAATGAAGAGCTGGGGGCAGCGTTACCGTCTGCTGAAGCTCCGGAAGCAATCCGTCTGGCTGCTACATTGTTGCGGTCTCCGTCGAAAGAAGAACAAGTCCATGAGATCGCTGCATCGTATCGGGATAAACGCCAGCAGATCGATGAGCGACAAGATGCACTGGATGATAGTGATCTCGCAGATGCCCACGAGCAAGTGTATGCCGATGATGTCCGGATCTTTGACCCTGAGCGTAGCGATCGTCTCGATGAACAGGCAGAGGAGTACAAAAAGCGTCGTGATGAACTGCAAGAACAAGAGGCGGAATTGAACAAACAGTATCGGGAAAAGATCCTGGGGCTTATCGATGATGATGCATTATCATCATACAATGAGACCGTTGCACAACGAGCAGATAAATATGAGCGCTTGAATGAGGTGCCAAGTCCGCGTCGATCAGAGGAACCGTTTGCCTACTTGCTGACATATGTGCGAGACAATGATGTCACTGGCTCGATGGATCAAGATATGCGTGAACAGATGCGTGATTCGATCATCAACGGTGTCAATGAAAGTACAACGATCGAAAATGATGAAAAGCTCGAGAACAGTGTCGATCGGATGCTTGATCGATACGAACAACGTCTCGAAGAGACCAATGATCCGTATCAGGCTGCAGCAGATGTTGCTGATGAAGGAACACTCTTGTTCAAGCCGACAAAGATCGTCTCTGAGGATGAATATCAGCAGGAGTGAACTCAACTGGTGCGGGAGCTAGCTATAATAACCACCCACCGGCCTATAGAATCAACGAATTCTGCTCCTTACTCTGTAATTGAGGTTTGTTCTTTGATATATGCAGTTATCGCAGTGACGGGGAAAAAGAGAGTACTATGTAGGGCAAGATGGTTCAGGAGTTGAAGTATGGGTTTGAGTATCGTATCAAGGCTCGTGATGACATCATCGGTATAATACCAGTAATATGGGAAGATGTAGTTTTCGGTCCCCATGCCGCCGTAAGCGGACGCTGAGAAAGAAAAAGCAGATGTAAGAACAATTGTGAGGGGAAGACTAAATATGAATCCGGCAACATAAATTTTTGAGTTCTTTGTGACTTTCCACAGGCTATAATACAGAATAAGCACAATAACGAAGACAAAAGCACCCCCGATAATGTTTATCGGATATTTTAAGTTCAGGAGAGCAGGTGTCAACACGATAAGAGCTAAATATAGTTTTAATGGGTCTATGGAGGCATCGAACTGTAGAGGGGCTTGTTCTCGTAATCCGGGTCCGATAGTCCGGCTGCCATAGACGGCCACGAGGTAGGCGAGAGGGATAGCGAGAAACAGCAAATCTATCATTACTGCGGCTAAAACCACCAAAAAAAGAATCAAAATGTGCAACGATCTCATATGCAGGATTGACCTGATTTTCACCTTTACCGAGACCTCAACAATATTTTTTGGTCAACTGAAGCATCGAAGTGCGGGGGACAGGATTCGAACCTGCGAACCGCTAGCGGACAGGATCCTAAGTCCTGCGCCTTTGACCACTTGGCTACCCCCGCAGGTGTGTGTTGCTCTGGCGTGTTGGTCTTTATGAATCTTCCTTGCGTGGGCCCAGCAAACAGCTTCCTCGTCTGGTCCCTGTCTCGATCTCTTGTAGGTGCTTTGCTTCTTCCATACTCTCGTCTGAAATGAACTGATCCAGCTCATCCTCGTCAATGACCCTATAATGAT
Source organism: Candidatus Nanohalarchaeota archaeon QJJ-5 (assembly GCA_022865265.1). Classification (GTDB taxonomy): domain Archaea; phylum Nanohalarchaeota; class Nanosalinia; order Nanosalinales; family Nanoanaerosalinaceae; genus JALIDO01. The sequence goes on along the minus strand of JALIDO010000033.1, from coordinate 4,313 downwards.
GTTCTGTCCCAAGATGATCGATAACACTGTTCGATGGGATGACAACTTGATCATAGAACCGTTCTGGCTTGATTCCGTCTTCCTGGAGTAAGCTGTCGAACACCTCACTGGCCGGATCGTCCTCATACCAGCATGCCCGTTCGATGCGGATGCCATCCCTGTTCCGGGCTGATGTCCCGGTGATCTGTCCCTCCTCGGTGTATATATCCGCATTGTGCCATGTATAGGCATCTGATGAAGTTCCTTCGACCGAAGCCATCAGTGTTTTCACCGTCTCTCCCCAGGCCTGTTGCTGGTGGCCGCGTCGGTCGGTATCATCCATCGGGTATGCTCTGTTCAGGCATCCTGTCATGTTGTGGTACCACGTGAGTCCGCCGTCTGGGCGTCGTATTCCTCCATCGAGCGGCTGAGAATATCCTCTGATAGCATTTGGTTCTTCCTGGTGATCGAGGATGTACTCTTGCGGAGTACCGGTCTCCTGTGCTCGTTTTTTGGATTCGATGACCACTGCAGGGATTTGTATTGGTTCCTGTATCTCGATTAGATAACGTTCTGGATCGTCTTGATCGGTAACTGTTTCATACAGATCATTCATCCTGATACGCCCATTTGTCCTGTCTGAGTTCTTCGGCACGTTTCTCTGCCTTTTTCTGTTCCTCATCTGTCCATCCTCTGGTCTCAGAGGGTCGGCTCCGGAGCAATGCATGGTACAGCAGATCGATGGTCTCTTCATAGCTGATGGGTGCTTCGTCTTCGATAGCCGTCACACGGTCCTCGAATGCATCGGCTGCTTTGTCTTCTAGTTTTTCCTCATCCGGTGTCAGTACTGAGAACATCTCTTCTGGATCGACCTGATAGAGCATGGTTCCGGCTAAGTAGATCACATCGTCTTGTTCTTTCAGTGTTGCACCAGAAAGTTTCCCGGCGGGTGTCCGGATATCATTGATTGGTTCGTGTTCGGCCTCGATACCGTGGGCCCTGAGCTGATCGGCGATCTGTCCGCAGATATAGGCATAGATAGTGTTCGGATCATCTGGAAGGAGTTCTGTTGGCGCGACCAGCTGCCAGGTGATATCTCCGTCGGGTGTCAGGTATGTTGTCCCACCACCGCCCTGTCGTCGCACGATACAGATATCATTGGTCTGTGCATAATCAGGGTCGATTTCTTCTTCGATCGATTGACTTCTTCCGATATTGACTGTCTTTCGGTCCCAGCCAGCAACCCAGACCATCGGTTGACCGGTCGCTGCGACTCGCTCGATACTCACCTGGTTCAGAGCGGTCTTGACATATGGATCATATCGTCTGAACGGCACCCGACGCCATCGCATATTGGACCAATGAGACAAAAGTGCTTTTATCAGTTGACGCATACCACCGATGCGGTTCATCGATTTGAGGGCACGGTTCTCGCTTTCAAGAACGAACTCTGTTCACTGGATCACGATCGTGAATCGATACCCAGAGAGATAAGGAAAAGACCGACCATCGTGAGCACGATGACCCCGCTGGGTGGGAGATTGAGCTGATAGGCAAGTGTTATACCGATGATCGTGCTGCTGACACCTGCTATGGCACCAGTGAACAGCGATGATCGGAATGAGGTACACAGCTGGAGGGCTGTAAGTGGCGGGATAACGATCATGGCGGTGACAAGCAAGATACCAACGGCTTTGATCGCCGCTACCACAGTCAGGGCCGTTAGCACGACAAGTGCCTGGTTGATCCGTGTTGCACGAACACCATCGACACGAGCCAGGTCCTCATTGAAGCTGATATGGATGAGATCGTGGTAGAACCGCAGAACAAACCCGCCTGTCAAAAGCGTGATCGCACCGATCAACCAGAGTTCTGTTTCTGTGATCGATAGAATCGAGCCGAAGAGATAACTGAACAGGTTCGTGTCAAAGCCACGTGTCCATCCGATGATGGTGATCGCGACAGCCATGCCGAAGGAAAAGATAACAGCGATCGCTGCGTCTCCGTGGGTCCGTGCTCGCTCCATGAGGCGGTGAATGCCGAGCGATGCAAGGCTCGCGACACCAAGTGCCACCGCGATTGGATTGAGGTCCAACAAGAGGCCTAAGGCGATGCCGCCAAATGAGGCATGGGCGAGTCCATCACCAATCAGTGAAAGACGACGGAGGACCAAAAAGAGTCCGAGCAATGATGCACACAGGGCTATCAGTATACCACCGATATATGCTCGCTGTATGAATCCGTATCCAAGTAGTTCAAGCATGATCGTGGCCTCCGACATGATCGAATATCTTGAAGTCATCGCCATATGTTGCTTCGAGAAGTGCTGGGAGATCGTCTGTCGGTCCTTGGCAACAGACAGACCGGTTGATACAGATCACTTCTTCGGTGTGATCCGAGACCATCCCGACATCATGGGAGATCAGGACGATGGTTATAGCATGGTCTTCATTGAGTGTGTCGAGGACATCATAGAATGCCTCCTGTGCCTGAACATCCACACCGACAGAAGGTTCATCGAGTATCAACAGGTCAGGATCTTTCAAAAGCGCCATCGCTACCAGGACTTTCTGCTGTTGGCCGCCGGAAAGTGTCACGAAGGTCTCGTCCAGGACGTCCGATAGGCTCAGTAGGTCGATGACAGTGTCCTCAGTAAAGGTACTGTCCTCACGTGCGGTCAGATCGAGGAGTTCCTGGACGGTCGCTGGGAACTGGTCGTCTCGTGAATATTGTTGTGGTACATATCCGATCCGCTCCCATGCATCGAACTGGTGTTTCTCTGTCCCGAACAGTTCGATCGAGCCGCTTGTCTCTTTGTTCAGTCCCAGGATGGTCTTGATCAGGGTTGTCTTGCCTGATCCATTCGGTCCAACGATGCCGACAAAAGCACCTTCATCTATCTCGAGTGAGATATCATCGATAACAGTGGTATCGCCATAGGCAACGGTCAGATCGGTGATATCGATTGCTACTGGCATTGTAGGGCCTCTGTCAGTTCCTCAAGGTTTTGTTCCATGATTGTGATATAGGACTGTGAGGCAGGGTCATCGATGCCCATGACCGGATTGAGTGGTCGTATTTCACCATCGATCTCGTTTGCGATCGTTTCGGCCATCGATCGATCGCCTGATGTATCATAGAAGACGGTATCGATCCCTTCCTGTTGTGCTGTGTCCACAAGAGTCTGTACCTCCTGTGGTGAGGGTTCTGCTGTCGCTGAGATACCAAGGATCGGAACCTGTTCGAAGCCATATGCATCAGCCAGGTAACCGAATGCTGCATGTGAGGTGAGGACAGTATCATGTTCACAGTCGCTGAGTCGTGTGCTGTATGTCTGATGGAGAGACTCAAGGTCTTGGATATAGGAACTGCTTTGTTCTCGTATTGCCTGTTCCTGTTCAGGATACTGCTCGATCAAAGCATCTCGAATAGTTCCGGCGATCGTGATGGCATTCTCAGGAGCGAGCCAGTAGTGAGGATCGATCGATCCATGATCATGGTCTTCGTCGTGATCTCGACCTTGTTCGTCATACTCGCTTTCGTGACTGTCTCCTACTGCTGGTTGTAGCTCGACTGCTCTCGAGCCATTGATAATGTACGCATCGGTATCGGCGGTCATACTGCGTTCCCATTGTTCCATCGCCACGCCGGTTGTCACGATGGCTTCGGCGCTTGTAATTTTTGCTCGATCACTCGGTGTCGGATCGAAATGATGCGGGCTCACGGATGGAGGAACGAGATAGCTCACAGAGATGTTCGAGGGGGTGATGTGGCTTGTGATATCATAGAACGGATAGGTGCTGGCCAGCACATCTATCTCTGTTTCTGTCGATGTTGTGGTGGTACAGCCGGCCAGGATGATCGCTGCCAGAAGCAAGATACTCGCTTTCCGCATAGTTCCTTACCAGTTAATAACTTTTTTATACATTCTTAATAACTCATGGTGCCAGGTCCCTGATCACGGAGAGTGTGGTCTCGATTTCTGCTTTGGTATTGTAGATATGCGGGCTTATCCTGATCGAGTTTTCAATCTCATCGGTCGAACGGCAATGCTGTCCGGTTCTGACAGCTATTCCTTCTTTATCGAATACATATCCGGCATCAGCGGCCGGTACATCGTCGATCCTGATCGACACTGGGCCAGCAGTCGGGTGTTCCGGTCCGAGGAGGGTGATTCTGTCATCAAGCCCTGCAATGAGTTGGCTGGTCAATGTGGTGAGATGTGATCTGATCTGTTCGGTCCCGATCTCATGGATGAACCGTGCTGCCTCGCCCAGGCCGATGATACTGCTTATCGCGGGTGTGCCTGGTTCCATATATCGTGGGAACGGTTC
>JALIDO010000032.1 GCA_022865265.1 Candidatus Nanohalarchaeota archaeon QJJ-5 | reverse complement strand
CCTCGACAGACGAGGAACCCGATTCGATGGAGCATCGTGAAGGCGATCTTGCATGGTATCATCCAGAAGAGTTACCAGACCAGTCATACGCCTTCCGACATGATGCATTCATCGAGAACATCCTCGAAGACGAACCGTTCACAGCCCTTGTCGATGATATCGAAGACAATGGCACATTCGATGAAGAAGCCACCATCCTCCACAGTACAACAGGCCTCATGGACTGGCCGGATGAGGATTATCTAGAACAGGACCTGATCACGGCGCCAGAGACGGTAAAAGAACACTACTTCCAAGAAAAATAAAAAGAGGGCGCGGGCTCAGTCCCGCGTGAAACTCGTGACCCGCCCCCAGGACTTGGACTTTCCCCAGAGCCCTGAACGCATACATTCCAGCTCAACGATCTGGGAATTGTCCACGAACAGATTGACCTGTGGCCCGAAGTTCTTGATATACCATTCGAACATCTCTGGACCCGGCGCCTCGAAGACACAGCTCTCCAGTCCAAGTGCATTGACGATCTCATAGACAACATCGGTCCGCCAGTCTTTGACCTCTTCGGTGATGCCTTCGGCCTCGACCATCAGATGCTTTGCACCCGCATCCAGGTGCTTTCGTCCTTCCTCTATGGCGAGCCGTGGATCCATCTGGACCTCATCTTCGAGATCATCCGGATCCGAAGCACCACCAGCACCGAACTGGACATTGATCTCAGGCTTCGGCTCGATGCCTTTCTCTGCGATCATCTCGGTTATCGCGACCTTCTCATCGACATCCATGGCCAGAAAGCCCGATGAAACCTCGACGATATCGAAGCCAAGCCGCTTGCATTCATCCACATAGGCCTCGACCTTGTCATTATCCCGGACCAATACGTTCTCGATGTAACCACCGGTATTGACCCGAACATCGTGTTCATGACAGATATCGATCATCTCTTTGACCTTCTCCTCAGGATACAGTGCGAAACTCCCGCCAGACCACTTGTAGATATCGATATAGTCTCCCAATGTCTCAAGGATATCCTTCAGTTCTCGTGGCCCCATCGGGTCATAGTATGGTCCGCGGATCTCGGTGATCCCTTTCTCACGTGGTTTGTCCGGACGATCATTCCGATGCAAGAATGCAAACGGTTGCTCGCTCATGATATCACGAACAGTGATGCGGTCAGCCCCTACTTAAAAACTGACAGCGCCGAGCCAGAGACAGTACAGCTATATACCCTTTACTACTGTCAAAAACGAAAGAAAACGACTTCATGGTTCGACATCGAGCAACATGCCTCCAGGACAAACGATCACTCGATCAACGCCACGAGATCATGTATCTGATAGGATTCAAGATGTTTCACCCGCTCGATAATCTCATCACGACCCTCATCGGTGAAGTATTCACCAACAATCCCGTCAAATTTCGCCTCGAGCTGATCCCAGTCCATCGGGTTGGTCGGGTGACCGGCGAAACCGCTTTTCTCGATCTCATAGACATCATCAGCAGTCTCGACCGTGAGGATGGCCGGCATCTCTCCGTCCTCGAACCGTTCAGTCAGTTCCTCCGATGCCTCGATCGCTACCGATGTAAGCAGTGATTGGACATCATCTTGCTCAATTCGTTCCGCAGCATACTGCTTTTCCATCAGCGTGCCATCGAGAGCAGCGACCGCAAGCATATAGGGCAGACTGTGATCGGCCTGTTCACGAGAATGGACCGTGTGCCGGTCCCCGCCTTCTCCCCCACCGATAATCTGTTTTGCCCCTGCAAATGTCTCCAGATGGATCGACTCGATCCGTTCTGGATCTAGGTCATGTGCATCGATCAGCTCTAACAGCCCTTCTACTGCCGACTGTGCATATGTCTCGGCCACGTATTTTTTCGCCATCACATCATGGACCGATTCACAGCCTTCGTCGAATGTGCACTCGAAGTCGCCAGCAACGATATGCTTCCAGCCTTTCTCACCCTCAAACACATCCGTGGGTCCTTCGACACCGTTTTTAGCAAGCATCGCAGAATAAACAGCATTCCGGGCGGTGTTGGCGGCAGCCAACCCCTTCCACATACCGATCTCGCCTGTTCGTGTAACACGCAATGCATTGTGGGCCGTCCCGGCAATACCAAGAGCGTGCATCGTCTCCTGTTTATCAAGACCGAGCATCTTTGCTGCCGCAGCCGTAGCAGAGAATATCGTCTGTGTCACATGATCCCAGCCACGATCGCGGACCGGTGCATTGTAAGCAAGCTTATGCTGTATCTCATAGGCTACAGCTACACCTTCGATCAGCTCCTTCCCGGATGCATCGACATATTCACCACAGACCACGGCGGTCGCTATATTATCCATCGGGTGGGGTGTCTCCCCTGGTGCGAGATACGAGTCCATATAATCGAGGAACCGCGTGAGCGTTGTATTCATCATCGCTGCCTGTTCCGGCGAAGCCGTAGCATCATAGCCCCATAGCGTACAACGACCGTGTTTCGAGGATTCACCGACCGTCTTCCTGACTGCCTCGACCGGTTCATGGCCTATCGCTCCGATACCAACACCGATCGCATCGAGAATCCGTCGTTTCAACGCATCGATCACATCATCCTCGAGTTCCTCATATGAGACCGACTGAACAAAAGACGCCATCTGGTCTGTGGTTGTCATATACCTATCTTGAGCAACCCCGACAAAAAAGGCACTGTATAACAGTGTTATACCATTGTTCAGGCAAACTGGTTCAACCCAGACTGCTTCCCTTCTCCGCGTAACTGTTCTTCACTATATCCAAAGACCTTGAGTACTCGATGTGCAACTGGGATGATCTGTTTATCGATATAATATGTCGCATCATAGTCATCAGCATACTGTGTCAGTTCGGCACGGTCAGATATCGATCCACCGCCGGCCGTGATGACATAATCAACCGTATCGCCAGCCCCGATATCGTGCCCTCGTTTTTGTGCTTTCTTGGCTGCTTCGACATGCGGCGCTTTCGTATCATAGTTCTCCGGACGTTTCGACATACTTGTATAGATCGTCAAGGACTCTGGATCGACATCACCGTTTTTCAGATCCTCGATCGTCGCTGTGACCACCTCGACTGCTCCTTCCACATCATTCTCGAGGACATGACGGATCACCTGTTCCTGTGTCTCACGGGCGAGCCGCGACCAGTCTCTGCGGACGTACTCGAACCCCGTGATCTTGAGATCACCATCTGGCGAGAGCAGCGCATAGGTCTTTTTCGCACCACGTCCCTCATCGGTGTATGTGAACAGCCCTCGTTCGAAATACCCTTCGAACTCGAGTTCCATGTATGAGGGAAGCATGCTGTTGACACGATCCAGGAACGTGTCCATGTCTGTCTGGATCGTCTCGCCTTTCAGGAACACACTGTCCGTATCTCCATACGCGACCTCGAAGCCCATCTCTTCTGCGATATCGATGGTCTCGTGGATGTATTCCCGGCCAAGTTTGGTGGTCGCTTCAGCACTCGGTCGTGAATACCAGCGAGCCGATGCATACCCAAGATAACCGTAGAACGCATTCGAAAGGATCTTCAATGCATTCTGTCTGTTATCAGCATCCCGGTATGCCTGTGTCTGCTCATCTAGTTCCTGCAGTGAGTCTTTGATTTCATACCGCTCTGTGACAAGATCATCCAACAACGCGGGGATGAATCCCTGCTCATCCTGGCAGAAGGTGTATGTCTCCTCATCGACCTCGACTGCCAGTTCATCCGTACATTCGGCTCTATCAAGCGTATCCGGCGAGATATTGTGGCTCAGGATGATCGTCGGATACAGGCTCCGGAAATCGAAGATGGCGATGTCTTCATGGAGACCTTCCTCGGGCTCATACACGAACCCACCGAGATAGTCCCCCTGACTGTGACGTTCACCGATACGGCGCTGACTCGGACGGTTCGGCACAAGGATATCCCGCTGGGCCGCCTCCCGTATCATGAAGTTTTCCACAAGCTGCCCATAGGATGTCCGACAGGTATCGAACGGAACCAGTCCGGTCAAGACCGAGAGCGAATGGATCTGAGGAACGATCGATTCAGCCAGCTCATAGGCGAGTTCTGAATCCTTCAACGCATACGATGCAAGTTCATCGAGCTGTTCGCGGTCACGCCAAGCGTTTTTGATATCCTCCCAGTGCATGTCTTCTTTCTGCTTGCCGAGTAGCTCTTGTGCAACAGCATCGAGTGTCAATGTCTCCGTATCCATCGTCATCGACATGACAGTCGAGACAAAGGCATAGAGATCAAGATGTATCCGTCCTTCGACCAGTGCGCCCTGGAAACGGCCGCGGCGTTGGAAGGTAACACGTCTATCCGTTCTGCCGATCGTCAGCTCGAGTCCGTGTTCCTCACACCGATCCCGCAACACATCGAAGTCATATTCATCTGTATTGTATCCGACTAAGATATCGGGATCGCGGTCCTTGATAATCGCCATCATCCGTTCGAGCAACGCTTGTTCTGATGCAACCGGTTCGACATACTCGGCCTCGAATCCATCCTCCTCATTGACCAGGACTTTCCTGTATCCATCACTATAGAAACTGCACATGATTATTTCATCCTTGTAGACTTCGAGATCGAATGCCAGCGTATCGGACGGGAGTATGTCGTCTGTCTCGGTCTGGGCCACGGATGTGGCCGCGATGGTCTGCCCATCGAATGATGGATCGGTGAGCGGATCGCCCTCGACAGTGATCCGGGATGGGGGTCGGAGATCGTGATCGAACAAGAACCGCTTGTAGAACGGGATATCGAACTCGCGTGCTTCCTGTACCGCATCAAGCTCCCAACACTGGTCTTTCAGCTTTGGAACATCAGGCGGGACGGCTGTTTCGACCTTCAACACCTCCTGTTTCTGACCATTGTCGACCCGGGTTGTCTGTTCTGTTCCGGTTATGGTGCCTTCCTCGGGCTCGAGATCTGCAACCGCTTCGGCCAGATCATCGATGTCTTCCGCCGGGACGAGATAGAAATACGGTGTGAACGAATCGATCCGTGCCTGTACTGGCCCATCCTCTGTCGACAGGAACAGCCTGATGATCGGTACATCATCCTCGATGATATAGTCCGCATCGAGCAGCCAGCCGGTGATCTCCATATCAACCACGTAGCGGTCAAGCCTTAAACAATCTTGCCGCAATAGCAATCAACTTTTTATGGGAGCTGGCAGAACCTTGGTATACAATGTTCGGTTCATCGGACGAGAATGACCAGCAGCAGGAACAGGAACAACAGCAACAGCGACGGACCGGACAGCAGAACCAAGAACAGATCAAGAAGCTGCGCAATGAGATGACAAGCAAGGTCAACAGTGTCAAAAGCGACATGAAACAGCTCCATAATTCTATCGAACAGCTGAATCAGCGGATCGATGAGCTCGAGGGACAGATCGAATCCGTCGACACGCAGGACGAATACAAAGTGAGCAAGCTCGAAGACGACATGAGCCAGACAGAACGCGAACTCCGTAATTCCATCTCAGCGATCCGTTCCCGTCAGAACAACCTGGAAGACCTGGTGGAGAACGAATACAAGCCACAGCTCGAGCGGGAACAGTCAATACTGGGCGAGTTAAAACAGATGATGAAAAACATCCGGGACCGGCTCGGGACCTATGGAAACATCCAGGATACCGTCCGGACGGCCACGCATGATATTGACCGCATGAAAGCAGAACTCGATACCAAGGTTGGCCACACGGAATTAGAGGAATTCCAACAAGAGACCCGTGAAGACATACAGCGGCTCAAGTCACGTATCGAACGCCTCGAAGAACAGTTCTGACCCGTATTTAGCACCAACTTTTATAAACCGGCTTGATTCATTCTGGTTTAGAGGTGACACAACAATGGCAGAACTACCACTTGCCCCTCTGAAGCGAATCCTGAAACGTGCCGGCGGCGAACGTGTATCAGATGACGCTGTCGAAGCACTCCGAGACGAAGTCGAGGACCGTGCACTTGAGATGGCTCAGCGCGCACGTGAATACGCTAAGCACGCAGACAGGAAGACAGTTCAGAGAGAGGACGTCATGGCAGCTCGGCGCGAGCATTAACTTGCGCCCCTCTCTTTTTTCTTTTTCTCACGAGACGATAGATATTTAGTATTTCCTTGCGGAACGCTAGATAGTGTTACGAAATAGCTTCAGTTTCCTTGATGGTATAGGTACAACCCGCGAACAGCGACTCTGGGAGCATGGAATTACCGAATGGCGTGATTTCATCGAGGCCGATGATCTTCACGGTATCGGCGATAGTACGAATGAAAAACATACATCATTCCTCCAAAAAGCCCAGAAAAATCTCGAAGCACGGAACCGGGCCTTCTTCAACAGCAAGGTTCCGAACAATCAGCACTGGCGGATGTTCCGTGAATTCAGAGATAGTATCGCATACCTGGACATCGAGACAACCGGCCTGAACAAACAACGGAACGATATCACCACGATAGCGATCTATGATGGCGATGATGCCCGTGCACTCGTGCAGGGCCAAGACCTGACACGAGAAACACTCCAGCAGGAACTCGATAGACACGATCTCATCGTGACATTCAACGGCAAACAGTTCGATCTTCCATTCATCAAGGCCCAGTTCCCCGAGATCAAACTCGAACACCCGCATATCGATCTCATGTACAGCTGTCGCAAAATCGGGCTTACAGGCGGCCTCAAGGCGATCGAGAAAGAACTGGGGATCGGACGGGATGATGTCGATGGTGTGGACGGGAAAGACGCCATCCGTCTGTGGAAACGCTACCAGCGACATGATGATGAGGCTGCACTCGAGCGACTTGTGGAATACAACAAGAAAGACGTCGAGAACCTTGCTCCCTTGTTAGAGACCAATTATCGCCGACGAGCACAGAAGGTCGTACCAGACCCGGTTCGTGACCGGATCGTCTCGTTGTAGGTTTCTCTTTCGGTCTATGTTTGTAAGCAGATGACCCTATCCTTATGTAGTACTGTTTCCAACATACATCGTGACCGATGGAACCATATGCCCCGCTCCTCCAAGGCGTGACCGCACTGATCGGTGTCGGGATCGCTGTTGGCTCGTATCTTTTGGCCAGACGGACAAGTACCGAAGGCTGGAGCACATTGTCCTATGCCGGGGCGTTCATGGCCTACTGGGCGATCGGATCGTTTTTCACCGCTGATGTTAGTGGGATGCGCGTGGCCGTCAACATCGTCGGGATGAGCGGATTTGCACTGTTTCTCAGCACTGCTGCGGTGAAAATCGCCTCTGATGAACTGCCAGCCAACACACCGGACTGGTTCAGTGTCCGGAATGTCAAGATCTATATCATAGCTGTCTTTGTCCCGATCATCGTCCTTGGTAGTCTCTATGGCCTTTCCCCCGAACTCCAATCACTGTTGTACTATCAGAACTTCGGTCTCCTCGTCCCGGCTGTCTATGGGTTCTATCAGCTCTATCAGGAAGACCGGGCAACGAACTGGTTGCTACTGGCCGTGACCGGGCTCTTTGGCATGGTGACAGTCCTGGCGCATAAATACACCGCAGCATTCTGTAGCACACATTATGACCCTATCAGTGCCTGTGGCAGCCAAGCCACGTATTTCGCCACACAACTCACCTTTCCGCTCTCGGAACCGGTACTCTGGCTGGCGAGTCAGCAGTACATCTGGACTACGGCCACCGTTACCATCTTCGGGATCGGGACCTATCTCTTCGCCAAACGGATGAGTGCGCCATTGTCCCTGCACGAGGACGGACACATCA
>JALIDO010000031.1 GCA_022865265.1 Candidatus Nanohalarchaeota archaeon QJJ-5 | reverse complement strand
GCCGTGAACCGACCTGTCCGTGCATGATCGATAGATAAAATAATAGGTTTCCACCTATATATAGGTTGGTGGTTATACATCCGTATTTAGCTATACATGATGGGTACACGTATATGCGTTCAAGTATCGTTGGTGAGACCAAAACCCGGATCCTGTTGTTGCTGATGGATGGCGAGGACTACCAATACAGCCTTCTAGACCGCTTCGATATCTCTCAGCCGAGTCTCCATGAGCATCTCCAAGATCTAGAGTCGGCCGGTCTGATCGAACGCGATGAACGTGGCGACCGGGTCTACTATTCGCTCACGAACATAGGCGAGACATTCTCCGAAGCTCTCCAGAGCATGGAAGAGTACCAGGCAGAGAATGAATAACTGAACGGTACATTCTCGTAGCTTCAAGACGTTCTGATAGTACATACCAAATTTGTTCATTTTCTCGTTCCCGACCGGCAGGTAGATAGAAAAGGCATGATTGTCGGTTCTATACCATGGAGACCGTCACCACAGACCAGATGGCAGAGATTGATGAGCGTGTTCCCGAGGAATACGGGATCACGATCGGTCGATTGATGGAAAATGCAGCATATCAGCTTGCTGCCTTTATACGAGACGAGATAGAAACCAATGAAGTCACTGTCTTTGCCGGCACCGGGAACAACGGTGGCGATGCCCTGGCGGCAGCACGACGACTTTCCCTCTGGGGCTATGATATTGAAGTCGTGCTTGCGGACCGTGACCTCGATGGGCAACGGAAGGAAGAGCTGATGATTCTCGAACAGCTCGATGTACCGATCAAGACACACGAACCAGAACAGACATATGATGTTGCCCTTGATGGCTTGATCGGGTACAATCTAGAAGGAGACCCCCACCACCCATTTGATACGATGATAGCAGCAGTCAATGAGCATGAGACCATCATCAGTATCGATGTACCGACCGGTGTTGATGCTGATACGGGTGAGCGAGCATCACCGGCTGTCGAGCCCGATCATACAGTGACACTGGCGATGCCAAAACAAGGACTACAGGAACAGACTGCAGGTAAGATCTGGGTTGCAGATATCTCGATACCACCAGCGGCCTATGAAACATTCGGGTTCACTGGTGATATCTTTACAGACCGTTCATTGGTCCGCTATCGACCATAAACCTAACAGGAACATGTGTCACTATGACCCGTTGTTAGCTCACATTCGAGACAAACCGATTCCATCGAGACGAGAAATCCGCTGTACTGTTGTAGAAATATTCATGGTCTGCATCCACGATCGCCAGCTCTGCATCAGGTAGCATATCAACAGCCTCCTCCAGAAGCGATGGTGGGAAGGATCGATCATCTCGACCAGTGATGAGGAACGATGGCACCTCGATATCAGGTAATAGCTCCCATGAGTCATGATCAAGCGCTGCCTGGCCCGCGTTGATGACATCATCAGCATAGTCATCATTCATCACCTGTTCAACAGTCACGCCCAGATAGGCCAGTTGTTTCTCGAGCCAGCTATCGACATCCCACATGACACCGCGGCGGAAACCATGCCAGTCACCATTTCGTGCCTTCTCTAGATTCGTGGCAAGGTGCTCGCCCGCTTGATCGCTGTCATCAGGCCCTGAATTACACAATGTCATGGTGTTGACATCATCAGAAATATCTGCTAGGTGTTGTGCTATCATTCCACCGAGAGAAATGCCGATGATATGTGTCTCGGGCCTGATGATCGTTGCATAGTCCTCGGCCATGTCTCGTGTCGTGTATCCGTCAGGAACCCCGGGCTGTCGGCCAACATATCGTAACGTGCAGTTATCCGTGTCGAAGCCACGGAGCATCATCTTGGCTAATAACGGATGACCGGCCGTGTTCAAGATCGCATCCTCGTAGCCGGGAAGGATGAGCACGTTCCGATCGCCAGATCCGATCTCAACATACCGGCATCCGTTCTCAAACCGTCCTGCCGTGACCATATCATCTCATCCACAGCATCGCTCATAAAGATGGTTGCTGTCTAAGCAGGTGTTGAAGAAGTCTGCACGAACGGACCGTGCAGTAAGAGGTTTTAAATGTATGTGCGTGTAAGTGTACACACAGGTGAATATAGTATGCCGAACATGACGATCCGGGTTCCTGACGATTTGAAGGAGTCCCTCGATGAACATCCTGAGATTAACTGGAGCGAGGTTGCTCGACAGTCGATGAAGGAGTATCTGTACCGCCTGAATATTGCTGATGAGATAGCATCGAAGAGCCAGTTGTCAGAGGAGGATGCGGCCGAGCTCAGTGACGAGGTGAAACACGACATTGCTGAGCATTACCGTGACTCGGAATGAAGCTGGTCTGTGATACAAACGTTGTTTTTTCCGCTTTGATAGCTGGGGGAAAAACACGCGAACTAATTCTCAATGATCAGATTGATCTCTATGCTCCTGAATACTTCTTTACCGAGTTACGGAATCACCGTGATGAAATCAGGGAGAAATCAAAGCTCTCAGACGATCAGTTGACTTATCTGCGTACTGTTCTATTCAAAGATGTTCGTGTGGTGCCGAAACAAGAGTTTGACGACCGGCTGGAAACGGCATCACAGCTGATCGGGGACACCGATCCCGATGATATCCCGTTTCTTGCACTTGCTCTTCATCTCAACGCCGATCTCTGGTCTGATGATACCGATTTCGAGGACCAAGATGCAGTCACCACCTGGAAAACACATGACCTTGTCGTCCACATTCTCGAGTGATGCGTCGAGATCGATCACGAACCTCCCTATCATGACCGGCACGTGAACCAGTGACTACGGCCATCGAAGACTGTAGGTTCTGACGTTCTACATGAGAACAGAGACACATTCCAGTTCCCATGGTACGTTACCAAAAATTAAATCGCTCATATTGCGTCGAAAACCAAGAAGGAGGCTTTATGGTGAAATGGACGCTCTGCAGGTCAACTTTTTATGGCAGGGCCCGGATTTGAACCGGGGTCCACAGCGCCCGAGGCTGCGATGATAGTCCACTACACCACCCCGCCACACGCACAACCATAGAGCCACAGTCTTAAGAACATCTGGCCGCTCGGGCGGAGCATTTTTAAGAACTACTGAGAACCACGCCAATACCCACAACCCCAACACCACCCGATGCCTCCTCTTGTCACCCCACTCCTCCCAAGAGGAGGCATCCCCTCCTTATATGTAGGTCACTGGTTCTGTTGTGGTTTCTCTTGACCAACGCTACCACCTATACGTCTGCCCTCTTTGTTCTATGCATGTAAGAAAAGACAAATTCAGCAATCGATCAGGAGCTGTTTTGCTTCGGGTCCGCACGGCCGAGCACATTGCCATCAGGCCGATGCATGATCGGTTCCCAGGTATATCCATGCTCTTGTACGAACTGCTTTACATCATGATCGCCCTGGTGGGCTTCGATGAACAAGATCGGTTCTGCACCGACCAGTGTGTCTTCCATACCACGAAGCACAGCAAGCTCATGCCCTTCGACATCGATCTTGACGATATCAGGGAACGGGAGCTCATCTTGGTCTCTGACCTGATCAAGCGACCGCACATCGATCATATCACCATCCGGGTCAAGAGAGGCAGTACCGAAGGTATATGGATCTGTCACACCGGCTGTCGTTTCTTCATCCGAGATACCGATACGATAGATGTGATCATCCATCATGCCGTTCAGCCCGATATTCCGCAACAACAGATCACGGGCTGCCGGGTGTGGTTCGAAACCGATCACGCGATCGCCATGCTGGCCTGCCAGTAATGTGTAAAAGCCCATGTTCGCTCCGATATCATAGAAAACAGTCTCTTCATCTATTTCATCAAGTATCGCTTCATAGAACGGACGTTCCAGCTCATGGACGAACCGGAGCTCCCAGGCTGCTGCTGTCGAATCGATCACAAACCGATACTCATCCCCATCCACCGTTACACGGCGATGGCCTGATCGTCGTGCATCCACCAGCGCCTTGATCCCCAACAGACCAGTCTTCAACCGGTAGGACAGCCAGTTCATGATACGCAACCATACCACTGCATCGTTTATGTAGCTATGCCTGCCAGACCACGGAGCGACCAACGCATAAAAACGTGACCGCTACAGTCACAATCACGGTGGAGGTTATGCCTGACGGACAGTACAACCCCGACGAGATCGAACAACGGTGGCAAGACACCTGGAATCAAACCGATATCTATGCATATCAGGGTGATGGAGACACGGTCTACTCTGTCGATACGCCACCGCCGACCGTCTCAGGCGACCTCCACATGGGCCACATGTATGGCAATACACTGATGGACTTCATGGCCCGGTTCAAGCGGATGTATGGGGAGGCGGTGTATTTCCCATTTGGATTCGATGACAATGGCATCGCATCAGAACGGCTCACGGAGAAAGAACGAGACATCAGGCATCAAGACTATGATCGACGTGAGTTCCAACAGATCTGCCGTGAAGTCTGTGAAACATATGAATCACAGTTCGAACAGAACATCAAATCCATCGCGATGTCAGTGGACTGGTCTCAGCTATACCGGACCATCGAACCACGTGTGCAGCGTATCTCACAGCTTTCTTTCATCGATCTATATGAAAAAGGACGTGAATACCGGAAACAGGCACCAGCGATCTGGTGTCCGGAATGTGAGACAGCCATCTCGCAGGTCGAGGCAGAAGATGCAGAGAAAGACTCGACATTCAACGATATCCGGTTCGATCTGACCGATGGCAGCAGTATCACAATCTCGACCACACGACCCGAACTCCTTCCGGCCTGTGTCTCGATCTTCGTCCACCCTGATGATGAGGAACATGCAGATCTGGTGGGCAAGACAGCCGAAGTACCATTGTTCGGACGTGAAGTACCGATCATCGAAGACGAACGGGTCGATATGGAGAAAGGATCCGGTATCGTGATGTGTTGTACCTTCGGCGACCAGACCGATATCGAATGGTATCAGGCCCATGATCTGCCACTGAAGATCGCTATCGATGAATCAGGCACGATGACCGAGTTGGCCGAAGAGTATGAAGGCATGTCGACCAAAACCGCACGAAAAGCCATTATCGAAGATCTTGACGATGAAGGCCATCTTCTAGATCAGCGTGATATCACACATACTGTCAATGTCCATGAACGCTGTGACGAAGAGATCGAGTTCCTAGTGACAGAACAGTGGTATGTAAAACTGCTCGATAAGAAAGAAGAATACTTAGAAGCCGGTCAAAAGATGGACTGGCAACCTGAAAAGATGTTCACCCGCTATGAGCACTGGATCGAAGGCCTTGAGTGGGACTGGTGTATCTCACGGCAACGAGACTCCGGGATCCCGTTCCCAGTCTGGTACTGTGCGGACTGCGGACAAGAAGTCCTGGCAGCAAAAGACCAGCTCCCTGTCGATCCAATCCAGGACGAGCCACCGGTCGATGCGTGTCCGGAATGTGGTCATGACACATTCACTCCCGAGGAAGATGTCTTCGACACATGGGCAACCTCCTCACTGACACCACTCATCAATGCCGGCTGGGACTGGGATGAGGACGAACAAGCATTCACCTTTGCGAACGATGAACTCTATCCGATGACCATGCGTCCGCAGGGACACGATATCATCTCGTTCTGGCTCTTCCACACAGTAGTGAAATGCCTGGAACACACTGGCGAGGTACCATTTGATACCGTGATGATCCATGGATGGGTCCTGGATGAGCATTCACGGAAAATGTCCAAGTCAAAAGGAAATGTAGTAACGCCAGAAGAAATCATGGACGAATATCCCGTCGATGCGATACGGTACTGGGCTGCCGGTACCAGTGTGGGTGAAGACTTCCCACTGAAAGACCAGGCACTTGTCTCAGGAGAAAAGATGGTCAGGAAGATCTGGAACGCATCAAAGCTCGTCGAAGACCTAGCACCAGAACCGACAGAACGGCCCGAGCACCTCCATGCGATCGATCGATGGATGCTTGCAGAAGTGGACGAGCTCACCGAACAGGTCGCGACCATGATGAACAACTATGACTTCAACAAGGCACGGGAGAAACTGCGAGCCGTGTTCTGGCATATCTTCTGTGATGACTATCTGGAGATCGTCAAACAGCGACTCCGTGAGGGTGATGATCCATCAGGTGCCTATGCTATCCGCGAAGCCCATAGACGACTGATGAAAGCATTCGCACCGATCCTTCCACATGTGACCGAGGAGATCTGGCAGGACATGTATGCAGACACATCCATCCATGCCCAGGACTGGCCAGAACCGCTTGGTATCGAGGCTGACAGAACAAAAGGCCGCCAGGCGACCCAGGTTATCTCTGCACTCCGTACATACAAGAACGAAAACGGCATGGCTTTGAACGATTCACTTGGACACGTCGTGGTCTATGGCGATATCACCGGGTTCGAGGATGCGATCGCCGATGCCATGCATATCCAGACCATCGAGGCAACAACAGGCGAACCACCGATCGAGGCGACAGTGACCGGTATCGATCTGGACTATGCCACCATCGGACCGAAATACGGTGATCAGGTCAGCACCATCGAGCAGTCGATCGAGACAGGAGATTATGAAATCGATGGCGACACGCTCAAAGCAGGCGACATTACACTCGGACCTGACGAGTTCGAAAAAGAAATCGAACACACCTTCACAGGAGAAGGATCACTTCGAGAGACAGACGACACATACGTGGTCGTCCGTGAGGAAGCATAAACGAAAGAAATGAAAGCGGTGCCTGTGACAGCATCCGTCAAGACCTTGAATATAATCTATTCAAGCCATACTGGATGACTGTCACGGCCCTGCTGTTTACTGGACGTGTTCCTCATCCGCTCGGTCATACTCGTGGATCTCTGCGTCATCGAACCAGATACTGACCTCTTTCTCAGCCTCTTCCTTGTTACCGGATGCGTGGATCAGGTTCTTCACTGCTTTTCCTTCCGAATCAGCATGCTCAAAGGAGACATGGGCAAAATCACCACGGATCGTGCCTGGATCAGCCTCTCGAGGTGCTGTATCGCCCACAAGCTTGCGGACGTTCGCGACAGCATTCACACCTTCCCAGACCATCGCGATAACAGGACCTTCTTTCATGAAATCACGAAGCCCTTCGTAGAAGTCCTTATCGACGTGTTCAGAATAATGCTGTTCGAGGATTTCATCATCGGCTCGCAGCATCCGGGTCGCAGCCAGCCGCATCCCTGATCGTTCGAGACGCGTGATGACATCGCCGACAATCCCTCGTTTGACAGCATCAGGTTTCAGTGCAACAAATGTCCGTTCAAGATGATCGCTCATGTGTATCGTCCTCCGTATCAATTATGAGACAAGGCCTGAAAGTGCATTCGAACTCTCGATTTCATCCCAGTTCTCAGCATGGGTGAAACTCTGTTCACAGCTCAGTAATTCAATATCTTCCTCATCAGCCCACTGCTGACAGGTCTGCCCCTCGACGGTGGTGTTTTCTGCCCACGCAGTGCCAGTGTATCCCTCCTGACAGACATTGTAGGAAGCAGCACCACATCGGGCCTCGATCCGCTGGGTGGCTGTCAGATTCTCTGAGGCTGTACATGTTGTCTCGCGCTGTTCGATACCGAGACAGTATCCGCTCATATCTGATCCAAGACAGGAGACATCCGTCGTACAGCCACCGAACTCCAGTGAGGACTGATCATCGAGAGCAAGGTTACTCGCTCCTGCGAATCCGATAAGAATACCGATAGTGATCAACAGGTACAAATAATCCTGATCCATTCTATTATCATCCCCTCGTCCAACATTTATATTACTACGCGGACGCACAGCGGTGCAAGAATTAAAGAGGTAATGGTCCTCATTAAGAAAGTGTCAGCGACTGTTGCATATTACCTTCTTCAGTGGCTGATGGTGATCATCGATGCAGGTCGGAACCGTCGAAGGCGCAGTCAACACCGAACGCTTCAAATTCGAAGCACATGAAGACATCGAGAA
>JALIDO010000030.1 GCA_022865265.1 Candidatus Nanohalarchaeota archaeon QJJ-5 | reverse complement strand
GACCATGTTCGAGGCCAGCCCATCACGGTACGGGACCAGATAGGTTCCCCGGTCCATGGTGTCTTTGACGGTCTCTTTCACCGCTCGATCGACCTCGATATCGAATGTATCTTCCAGTGTCGGGAACAGTTCTTGGACGAACCGGTCATATGTTTCTGCATCGATACCTTCGGCAAGGGTCTCGTAGGCGGTCTGGACTGCTTTCTCATAGACAGCATCGTGTTTGAAATCGTTCCGTCCTTCGACCAGCCCCACGGCCGGTGGTAGGTTGATCATCACATTACCATAGGAAAAATCATCATCCATGATCGTGACGCCCTGTGAGGTGACCGTGAGGTCCATCGCTGTACTCTCAGGATCGGTCACGGCAAGGATCTCATGTGTGTCTCCATCGTACTGGAACGTGCCGTGGTGTCGGTCGCCATCAGGTAAGGTATTGATCTGTCGGAACAGCCCTTTGAACGTCACACGTTCTGGATTCATGGCGCCAAGATAGTCTCTGACATAGTCGCCGATCTCACTGCGGTCGGCATTGGGGTGTTTGACCGAGACCGTGGTCCCTTGCCGTTTTCGTGTACCTTCTTCGATCTGGAGCTGGAGATCATCGATCTGCTGTCCGTCTGTCGAAAATGCTAACCGGTAACTGTCCTCACCATCATGTGTGTTGACAGCGACAGTACTTTGCTCCGGGTTCGCCATCACGTGTTCGAGTGAGGAATAGAACCCGACACCGAATCGACCGATATCCTCGGTCGGATCTTTCTCTGAGCTGAACGGGACAAGGAGCTGCTCGACGATGGTCTCGATCCCCATCCCGTTGCCTTCATCTGCTACCGTAAAGGACCAGGGTGTATTGTAGAGCCGGACCGTGTAGTTTTCAGCATCATCCGGACGTGCATCCACACTGTTCAGTGCCAGATCGACGAGTGATCGTTTCGGATCGCCGAACTGTTTCTGGACCTCTTCATCAAGCATCTTTTCGACATATGGCTCGGCTGCGGTGTTTCGATCGTTCAACTCGATCGGTTCATGATTCGTTGCTGCGTCGACGATCTCATCGACAGTATCATCACGGAGTGCTGCCGCTACGAACCGCGAGAGATCATCGTCATACAGTGTTTCGGTATCTGATCGCAGCCAGGTCATCGGGGTCACCTACATGATGATATCAGGAAGATCATCGACAGAACGGGTCTCATCGGCCACTGCATCGTACAGATCACGCTGTGAGACGGTGCTGTTCTGTGGCTCGACGACATAGGAGTCATCCCGTTCCTCGATGAGGATACCTTCCATCCGGAGGAACGATGTCTGCCATGCCGGGTCGGTGTCGTCCGGACTATCGTATTCTTCCTTATAGCCCTCACGTACAACGAGGGTCTCACCGTCGATATCGACGGTCTCTGGTGGTTCTCCACCATGGATGACCTTTCCGACCTCAGGATGGTCCGGGTGTTCTGTCAGTTCATAGCCATCATGCGGGACTGTCCGTGTCGTCGGCGTGTAGTCAGCTGTCATGGATATAGTTGTTACTCCTCAATGACAATTATAAAAATATCGATGACTACCGCTATCCTGAGTTCTAGCATCGTTCAGTGATCATCTGTACGCCGTTCACGGACCACTGTCGCGATGGTCCGGGTGAAATACAGGAACCCGCTAGCGACAGCGATCGCGCCGATTGTTGGTGCTTCTGTCAACAGGGTCAATGGCGGTGCAGCCATGGTGCCGATAGCTGCCAGGATCATACAGATACTCAAGACCCCGGCACCGATCGATAACACGAGGAATGCCCGATGGACAGCTTGTGAGAGAAAGATCCGGGCCAGTGCAAGGTCTTCGTTGCCATAGAGTTCACGGAGGATATGGATGACATAGATGATCGAGACCGACAGACAACCCAACCCGACCACCGCCAAGATCACCGAACCGACGATCATCTAAAACACCTGCCACCATTGATAGAAGACATAGACGATCGGCACAGCAGCCAGGATGATCAGTCCACGGCCGATCGTGAAGATGGTTTGGTGGGCAAAGACAGCTCCGATGAGATAGACCGACAGTGCCACAACAGCCATGATGAGAAAGCCCAAGATCAACTCGAACTGTCGTTTGGTTTTGGCCGGGTTCAACTGGAGCTTGACCATCGATGTCTTTCCGTCCTGGTTCACGGCCAGGAACAACTGATAGGAGACAACAGTACCACCGATACCCAACAGGGCAACGATCATCCGGAAGATGAGGACCGGCTCCATATCTCAGTCTTACACATGACTCCTTGATAAAGATGGTTTATATACGCCTGTCCCGTCACAGGTTCTTCGGTCTCACTGTGTGTCGAAACGATATAGTGCAACGATGCCTCAGGTAGTGGATCACACGATACAGGGTACTCGATATGTTTATCGTCTAACGGGCCAGGATCCACGAGATAAAGACCACGATGACACTGAAATCGAAGTACGGTCGTGAGGGTGATGGTTTCGCTCACAAATAGGGCCGTCAAGATGGAACAAGAGAGACCATGGGAGGCAGAGCCTCCCAGAGGGCCTTTAATGAGGGCCGCACTATCCCGTAAAGCCGTACTGTCAGTGAGAATTTGGCCTTTAGGGATAGCTTGTTCTGTTCCTTCATGGTTGATCGGGCTCTCGCCCGTCGTTGATGTATCTCAATAGTCTTGAAATAAGGTCTACCCGTTATCATCGATAAGAACGTCTCGAAACATGAAGGAACGTTGCCCCGGATTATTCGTCCGGGGCCTGACCCTACCTCACCGGTTGTTGTATTCACTTATCGATTACCGGCTCGGATTTGACATGGGTGCCCTCGGGAGGGAAGTGAGACCTTCACCGAGTTTTACCATGTCCGGGTCGAAATGAGCAACAAATGTTTATAAAATCTCAGTATGGTATAGGTCTCCTCTATAGTGTGTTTAATGGATATGAGGTTGTTTCAACGTGTTATAGATTTTGTGAATGGTTCTACATCTGGGAGAGAGTGAGAATAGTAGTATTGCCCACAGTGTTTATCGAAGCCCAACAACCATATCGGTGCCGTTACTATGAGATGATATGGCACTGGTATGAACGAGCGATGTGGCCCAGAATACATTCATGAACGACCATCTCTGTTCGATCAGTCCTCCGGTGCATAGATACGGAACATGATCGCTGAGAGGAACACCGAGATGATCGAGAGGATGATAAAGGCATAGTACAGGGGCTGCTGGATCAGGCCTTGTCTGAGCCCGATCTCGGCTGCTGCCACCGAGATACTCAACCGTCCTGGCATCGCAGCAACGAGGAGATGCTCGGTGTCGTGACGTACCCCGGCCCAGTGACTGCCGATGTAGGCACCGATGACCTTCGCACCGATCCCGATCGCCAACACACCACCGATCAGGCCGAGATGATCCATCGGGAACTCGGAGACCGGAAGCTGCATGCCCACGAAGAAGAAAAAGACCGGTGCGGCCAGGTTCGTCACCGGACGCATCGACTGGTTGATATCATGGCCTTTGTGTGAGATCTCGGCGATCAACAGGCCAGCGAAGAAACTCCCAAGGACAGCATGGATCCCGACCTGTTCCATGATCAAGGCAAACAGGACCATGGTCAACATACAGAACCGAACGGTGTGATGGAAGATGGTATCCTGGAACAACGAAGACAGCCATTTCGAGAGATGAACAGGAGCGATATAGAGGAAAAAGACCAGGGCAAGGGTCACCGATGCGACGGACTGGAAGATCTGGCCAGAGGTCAGTGCCAGGGCGTAGGCAAGAGCAACCACGGACAGGATATCGTTCAGCACGGTCACGGACAGGATGATCTGTCCCATCTCTTTCTCGATGAGATCGAACTCTTCCAGTAAGGGATGGACCAGGCCGAGTGAGGTGGTCGAGACCGTGATCCCGATCAGGACCGCGGCAAAGATCGACAAGTTCAACCAGATACCGAAGGCAACCCCGGCCACGAACGGAACCAGAAACGTCATCAGGCCCAGTTCCGAGACCACTTTTGCGTGGTCCCGCAGGAGTGATGGATCAAGTTCAAGGCCTGCATCGAACATGATCAACATCAGACCCAAAGCAGCGAGAGAAATGATGAGATTGTATCCGGGTGTTGCTGGTGATAAAACCCCGAAGAACGATCCAAAGATCATCCCGGCCAGGATCTCGATACCGAGGACAGGGACACCGTATTTCTCCAGGTGGATCAGCATATAGTTGGTGCCATAGACGATTGTCAGGGCCAGGACAAATTCGAAACTCAAGACCATGCTATCGGGACCAGGATTCGTGATGGTATTGCCGGTTCAACAATTTTAATTAACTGGGTCGCCATATTGACAATATGCGATGGGTTATTATCGGGGTCATTATCACGCTTTTTCTCGTCCCGACAGTGACAGCACAGACGAATTCAACTGATACTGTAGCAGGCCCTGATTTTCTCAGCGGTATCGGTCCACACGAGCCTCATGTCGATAATCCGTGGGCAGCTGTCGTGACCGCAATCGTCGTGACTGGTGTTATTCTCCGCGGTCTCCGTGTCTATGGCGATGATTAATCGACGGCGAAGTATGTGAACCGGATCACGATGTAAAAGACATAGAGTCCGACGAGATAGAGGCCGCCTTTCCAGCCAAGTTCTCGATCAGAGACAAAGAGCAGATATACCAACAGTGCTGCTGCCGTGAACGTCTCCATCGGCAAATCCCACAGGACCAGTGGTCGCGGTACCCAGTACGTCGATAACAGGCTCCCGCCTCCGATGGCCAGTAATGGATTCGTAATATTCGAGCCGATCAAGGTGCCAAGTGAGATACCTTCAGCTTTATGATAGACACCACTGAGAGCGGTGAACAGTTCAGGAAGGGCCGAAACGATGCCTAATGAGACAACACCGATGATCGATCCACCCAGGCCTGTTACTTCGACCAAGGTCTCTGAGACACTCAGGACAATATGTGCTGAGACGATCACAACGACCATCGCTGTCAGACCGACGAACAGGTCTCGTCGTACATAGTCACTTGGATCTGTGTCTGTATTGAGTCGTTCCTCACGGGTATGATAGGTGAAATACATGTACCCGAAAAAGCTCCCGACCAGGACAAGCCCATCGAGTCGTGAAAAGATACCATCCCAACCAAGGACGGTACACATCAATGTCGTCCCAATCATCGGGAAATAAGTGGTCTTCAGAAAGCGTTTATCGAAGGTGAATGTTGTATTGTTGATGATCTTGAGGGTATTGTCGACTCGAGATGTGATACCTCCTTTCAGATCATCAGATCGCATCAATTTGATGATGATTGTTCCGAGGATGACGACACCGACCAGTAAGGTCTGTTGAACGACATCAGAACCGATATTCGCACCGAGGACAGTCGAAGATGAGATCTGATAATCAAGAGAACCTGATAGTATACCGACCGATGCAGTAGCGTGGGCTGCTATCTCTGGTAAGCTTGTTCCGATCGAAATGACAGAGACAGCGATGACAACGTCGGGAATATCGTAATAGGCTGCCACTGAGGTCATCTTCTCGACGACCTTCTCGGCACCGAACACTGTCAAGAATGTGGCGATGATGCCTAGGACAATTTGTTGTTCAAACCCGAGACCAAAGACCATGAACAAGTGTTCAAACGAGGGGAATAAAAAATCTTATTCCATTACCACGGGGCAAAGCCAGGATCGACGAGTTTCTCATCACGGTCGAGATCCCCGATCTTGTCCATGTCGTCTGCATCGAGTGAGAACTCTATACTGTTCAGGTTCTGGCGCTGATACTGTTTTGGAGCTGCCTTGGGAATAGCCACGACATTGTCACGCTGTGTCAGCCAGCGCAACACGACCTGGGCTGGTTCTTTGCCGTGTTTGTCGGCTATATCTGTTATCACATCGTTCTCGACAGCCTGACCGCGTGCGAGTGGAGAGTACGCTGTCAGCAAGAGATCATTGTCCTGACAGAACGAGGCCATCTCATGTTGCTGGTGGAACGGATGGGTCTCGACCTGGTTGGTGATGATACTGGGTGCGATCTCAAGTGCACGGTCGAGTAAGCGTTCGGTAAAGTTACTCACCCCGATGTTCCGTGCCAGTCCATCATCCTGGAGCTCTTGGAATGCATGTAGGGTCTCATCCAGTGGCACGCCCATATTCGGCCAATGGATCAACACGAGGTCTACATGATCGGTCTGCAACCGTTCGAGGCTTTCTTCCATCGCAGGCCGCACCTCATCGGCTTCCAGTTCGGTCCGCCAGATCTTGGTGGTGAGAAAGACATCATCACGGTCGATTGCTGCATTCTGTATGCCGTTGCCGACCATCTTTTCGTTATCATAGATACGGGCTGTATCAACGTGTCGATAGCCCATCTCAAGTGCCTGTGTCACTGCTTGTTCGCATTCCGATCCTTTCATCTGCCAGGTACCAAGCCCGATAGATGGAACAGCAGTATCGTTGACTGTCTTCAGTTCCATACCCATTACTTTGAGGAAACCTGCCTTATCAATCGTACGGGTCTACTGTCACGCTTCGACACGCACAGCATCATAGCAGCCACCCAGTGTCAGGCGCTGTTCGAACCCGATATCGTCAAGATATGTCGCGACGGCATCATCGAGAAGCTCGTGCCATCTATCACCTCTGCTTGCCCGTTCACGAACCTCTGTACCACTGTAGGTGTCACGTTGATACATCTCGGGTTCATCGAGTAAAGAAACATCATAGGAGGTATCATCGTCATCAAGACAGGACGCAACCCAGTCATTACCGGTCACGACCGTAAACGAATCATCTTCAAGGACATCATCGATGGTTGCCTCGACCTCTTCCTGCCAATCAGTATCATCTCCCTGATCATAGATAGGGACGGTCTCGATATCATCATAGACCTGTTCGATCATCCGGGCTCGTTCCTCATATAGCAGCGGATCATGACATGATGGCTCCTCGGTACTGACCCCGATCCCGATGATGACACGATCATAGTCGCGGCGTGTCGGCTCGATCAGCCCGTACTGATGGCCTTCATGCATCGGCTGGAACCGTCCGATGATCACGGCATCCTCTGACATGATCTATCTCTACACCGCTACCCACATTAACCCACTGTTCTCTTTCAGCAAGTGTTAACGAGTATCAGGTATAACGGTGTTATACCCCCTTACATGAGCAATCTGATGAACTGATCGATGGCATAGAGGATGACACCGATCCCGCCAATGAACCCGCCGATCGTGTAGATGGTCGCGAACAGGATGAGTTGGTCCTGTGGGGTTTCTGAGATCAGAAACAGTGGTGTGTCCTGATCCCGGGTGATAACCGTCTTGTTGTCCTGTGTGGTCGCTTTCCCGAGCACATAGATGTCATCGCCTGGTTCCAGTGTGAATTCGGTGTAGCGTCGTTTTGCTGGTGCTTTTTCATTGCCTGTGACGCTTGCTATCGGTTCAGGTAGGTTCTTTCCTGCATCGAACTGTTTGCTTGTCATGCCTTCGAGTTCGAGTTCGGATCCTTGGGGGTCGATAAGGATGGTATCGGTTTCATCAGTGGCTTCAAAGACCACACCGTCTTGGCCATCGTCGATGGTCTTCCACTTGTTCTGTTTGACACCATGCTGTTGTTCGATCTCGTACCAGTAAGCCAGGACATCATCGCCCGAGAATGGGGCCGTGACCGTGTCTTCGTGTTTCTCTGCGGTGGCCTCGATCTGTGTAAAGCCCATCGAGAGGCTACGAAGTGTCGGTGTCGGTGCGCTTCTGAAAAGCTGCCGTTTCCTGAACCAGCTGAATCCTGCAAGGAATAGATAGATCCCGAATGCCAGTGTGCCGATAGCAAAGATGAGTCCAGCATAGTCGCCAGGTGGCAGGTCCCATGGTTGGGTCAATCCAACAACGAGGATACTGATCGCGATGGTAAATAGTCCCGTTGCGGTGATACGTTTTTTCTGACTGGCCGAGAGTCGATGACCATCTTCCCACGAGCGGTCGAACATGATCTATGCATTCTGGTGGAG
>JALIDO010000002.1 GCA_022865265.1 Candidatus Nanohalarchaeota archaeon QJJ-5 | reverse complement strand
GCCAGGCAACACGGACACCGAATGGCTCGGTCCGTCAGGGTAAGATCATCGAGGCATTGTGGGAAACATACACATTGACCGGGAACCAGACCGTCCGCGAACTTGCCTATAATTACACCCACGGCACACCAAATGACTGTGATCCCTGGAGTGGCGATCATAGCTGTGGCAGTGAGCGTGGACAGGGAGCGATGATCGATGGCATGCGTGCTGCCTACCTTGCGACCGGTAACACAACATACCGCGATCAGGCATCGTCGCTCGTCTCCGCAGCCACATCAAGCCCCTCGGATCCAGAACTGACAACCGCCCTCTGGGATGTAGCCGGGACAACAGCCAACACAGATGCCGAGACAGCAGTGAACACGACGACAAACGACACAGTACATACCTGTATCTCCGATGACTGTGATCCATACCCCTACGCACAGACCTTCGAGACCAGTATGACCGCGTTCAGTGAGACAGACAATGAGACCTATCACGATACCGGGTATGATCTTTTGGACACGGGCACCAATCGGACCTGTGATATCTGGAACCAAAGCTATCAGTGTGATGACCCAGATCAGCAGGCATCGATGATCACAGCCGCATGGCAGGGATTCAGCTACTTCTTCTCGAATCTCAACGGGGATATCACCCTCGATGTAACCTCGAGTAGCCTCAACCCTGGCGATTCGACCGACCTGGTCTGTGATGTCGAGAATGTCGTTGCAGATGGTGCCGATCTTGTCAACGTGAACATCACCCTTGAGACAGACAGTCTTACCATCGAGGGTAACAGTTCAAAAGAGATAGACACAATTGCACCACTGACAAGTGCCAATCTGACCAGCAGCGTATCAGCAGATAGTGCTGGCGAATACACAATCACCTGTAATGCAGAATCAGACGGCGGCTGGGGCGATGTGACAAGCACCACCATCAGTGTCGAAGAAGAAGACACAGGCGGCGGTGGAAATGGTGGGTCAGGATCAGGCGGCGGTGGATCAGGCCCGATCACACCACCGGAACCAGACCCAACCATCCTGAATGAGACCTATGATTTCAGCCATCAGGCCGGTTCCGCTCTTGCTGACCAACTCGACCAGCATCCACAGCTCCGTGATTCGCTGGGAGCGATCCTTGACACCCGAGATCCGATGGTCAGTCGGACATACACGGCATCACGTGACCAGTGTCTATCAGGTGTACGACGGTACCGTGGGCTTGACGAGGGCTACAAGAATACCACATTGACACTCAGATACAGCTGTACAGACTTCCTCGAAGAGATCATGATCTTCGATACCATTCCACAACAATACAGCAGCTATGATGATTTCAGTCGCGAGACCGAAGAGATGGAACAACTCGTCCTCTCGACAAACCCGACACAGATCGCATACACGACAAAGAACATCACCGAGGGAACAGGTATCAATATCACCTACCGAACACAGGCAAATGGATCGTTCGAGTTCGATCCACCGATCGTGGTGATGAAAAACCACTCACTCCCTGCCCCGGAGACCCCGCCACCACCAACGATCATGATGCCGGACCTCATCCGGAATATCTCATCCAGCTATCAACCACTGTCCATCGAGACAAGCAATGCAAACCAGTGTTCACTCGATATCAACGACCAGACGATCGAAAGGAATTTCCAGCCACCATATACCTACAATAGCTCCTTCGATGTTGGATGGAACACGGTCACTGTGCTGTGCGAAGGTGAAGAAGAACAGCAAGCTATCGAAACATATCGCGTCTATCGACAACCCGAACAGCCGGTGGATAGGGGGACTCCTGTCCCACTCGTGCCGATCCTTGGACTTCTCACAGTACTGCTGGCAGCCGGTGGTATTTATCGATATCGCGGGGATATCATCACACCGGTTCGTGAACGTATACGGAAGAAACAACTCCAGGACCAGCTCGATCAGATGCAGGAGGAATTCGATCAGGACAACTTCGATAAGGTCATCGAACACTACAACAAGGCAAAAGATCTCTACACCAAACTCCATGGACAGCCACCATCGATGAGCTTCTGGAACCAGTTCTTCGGTGAACTGGGCATGGCAATGCGGGTCTATCTGTTGCTCGATCTTTCAGAAGCACAGCTGAAGAAAGGGAACACAGAAAAAGTTTTGAACACCTTATCGAACCTGCAGCGACTCTACAACCGGATGAAGACAGATTCATCGATCGAGAACACGGACAAAGTGACCAAGAAAGCCCGTGCATTCAACAGGGAACTCCGTAAACACGGCGAACAGTTCGATGTCTGATCAGCCCCAGACGAAGATAAAGACATAGATAATCGCCAAGATGATGAACATCCCTGAAAAGAACCCGACAAATTCGATCAATTCACGATGATTCTCACGCCATAAGGTGAACTGTTTACTGTATTCCGCATACCGTTTCCGCCACACACTGACCTGATCACGTGCCTTCCTGACCTGTTTTTCGATAGCAGTTGGTGGTTCTGGAATCTCTTGGATATCTTCACGATAACAACGAGGACAGTAGTGTGGAACGATATCCCGCTCCGCAAATTCCTCAGCATACCATCGGTGGCCACAACGTGTGCACTCGACATTCGGGGCCGGCACTACCTATCCCTCCTGTGTCAACCGGCTGTACAGATCATTCACATCGGACGCCAGATCTGTCTTCGAATCATCCATATCACGGTACAATGGAAGCAGTTCCTTATAGAGCTCCCTGGCCCGCTGAGAATCACCTTGTTCAAGGGCCTTGTTCGCCTGCTGGAGCTTCGTCTCGACACGATCACGGGCACCGTTTTGCTGCTCTTGTGGTGATGGTGGCTCCCGTACATCAACGATCGAACTCTCGATCTCAGCCCGTAGCTCCTGTTTCACCTCTTTTTTGACCTCTTTACGCATCGCATCGACCTGCTGGGCAATCAATTGTTCCAGTTCATCGTGGTCAGCCGTCTCCTGCTGGACCTCATCGACATGCATCGATAGCTGATGGAGATCATCACGGACTGAATCCAGCTTCTGCGAAAGCTCATCCACCGTCGCCAGATCATCCTGCATCTCTGCCAATGTCTCGTCCTGTACAGTATCCATACTGGATGAAAGATCTTGCAACCGGGACCTGAGCTGGTTCACTTCCTGTGTGACATCATCGACCTGATCCTCGAGCTGGTTCATATCGCCATTGAGATCGACAGCATCAAGGATCGATTCCTGCCGTTCTTTAAGATCGCCCATCGATCCATAGAGCTTTTTCACACGTGGCTGGAGATCATCGATCTTCCGTGCCCGGGAGGAAAGATCTGATACACGGTCCTCAAGATTGTCCAAAGCATCATCGAGCATCGAGACCGTATCATCCAGATCATCATCACGCTGTTGCATCTGATTAATCGTCGTCGAAAGCGAATCGAGCCGTGATCCGAGCTGGTTCACCTCCTCGAGAACACCTTCTGCCTCCTCAACACGGTCACGGATCTCTTCGACATCGTCTTTGATCGCTGAGACATCATCCATCGATGTGTAACTCTGGATAATGGCCTCGATATCATTCATATCCTTCTGGCGCTCTTCCAGTTCATCTACACGGGATCCAATCTCGCTTATATCCGTACGAAGCTCATCAAGAACAGCTGTCGCCTCTTCAACTCGATCAAGCTCATCCTGAAGCTCTCCTATTTCATAATCCATCCCTTCAACATCGCGCTCCAGATCGATCACATCATCGGCATCGGCCTTATCTGAGAGCTGATGCTTGATATCGGACTGCATATTCCCGAACCGATCTTCCAACTCATGGATCTTCGAGGTCAGCTCATCCTCGAGCTTCTTTTCTAGCTCCCGTTTTTCTTCTTTGATATCATCTGTGATCTTTGTCATGTTCTTTTCGACATGCGAGATCGATTCACGTGTCTCCTCGATCTCTTCCTGCAATTCAGAAAAAGCCGGCAGTTCCTGCAATCGCTCACCGAAATCCTCTGACTCAGCGAACGATTCGAGCTTATCATCGATCTCTTCCTCTGTGAGCATCGACTCGACAGTCAGCGAAAGACTGTCGAGATCTTTCATCTGCTCCTTCAACATTTCCTCATGCTGTTCAGTGCGGTCGACAGCAGTATCGAGCTCCGGCAGACGCTTTTTCAGCTCCCCGAAGATCGATTCTGTCTTCGATGCCATCTTATCGACATAGCGCTTTTTCTCATCGACCTCAGAGATCTTGTCCTGAACATCTTCATACAGATCAGCGATATTCTCGAATGATTCAACATTCTCGATCGTATCCTGTATCTCACGAACATCATGCTTCATCTTATCCAGCATGTCCGTATTCTGTTCGATCTCGGCCTTCTGCTCATCGATACGCGAATCCAGCTTCGAAAGACGCTTTTTGAACCGGTCCGGTTCGATCTCCTCGAAGATATCTTCCACACGATCGACCGATGCCTTCATCTCATCGATCTCACGTTCACGCTGGAGGACCATCGATCGGACCTCACCGATACGCTCAGACAGATCAGAAACACGTGTATTGAACGATTCACCACGCTCTTCAGTCGATTCAAGCCGACCCTCTAACTTCTCCAGATCACGCATCAGATCCTGGACCGTGATCTGTTCTTGTTCCTCTTCTTCAGCCTGTTGTGGATCCCAGTCGATATCCTGGTCTTCCCTGGCGATCTCACCGATGCTTTTGTCCTCATCGGCATCTTCATCTTCTTGCTCCTCTGCATCCTGTTCAGCATCGTCGTCAGACGCCTCCGGTTCATCTGCCTGTTTTGATTCATCTTCTACAGGCTCTTCAGGTGCTTCCTGCTTTGGTTCTTCGGACGCTTGTTCCTCTCCCTCGAGTTCCTCTGTCGTTTGTTCCACGTCCTTGTTTTCGTCTTCCGGTTCGTCCTCGGATGCCGACATAGTATCACCTTAGCCCTCGGCGGAATTTAAGCCTTTGTATTGATATCATGACCCTAACTTCTCATCGAGTGAGTTCAGATAGACCTCTGCCATCTTGAACCGTCCTTCTTTCAGTTTGTCCCGGGCCAGTTTGAGCTCCAGTCGCTCATCATAGACATCCTCACCATCCTCTTCCATCTGATCGATCGTGTCCTCGAGCTCATCGGCCCAGTCCGTGTATTCATAGTACTTCTCGAGCTCTTCATCAGGGATCTTGTGTGGATTATGATACGGTGGACGGAAATCAACAAACCATGGCTGGCCTTCGTTGTATTCCGGATTCTGGATCATACCTGTTCCGACCTCTACCGAGGAGATCCGTTTGGCATACTGTTCACCGTACTTGCTCTCCGCCCGCTTGATATCCTCCATCGACTTGGTCTGCATCTGGACCTCTGTCAGGATGTTACCAGATACAGCTTGCTTGAAGTCAGCCGTCACCTGGGAAGCCATCACAAGCCCGATACCCCATTTACGGAACTCTCGTGCACCACGTTCCAGGGCCTTGTACCCGCCTTCGCCACCATACTCCTCCAATAGACGGTGGACCTCATCGAAGACCACAAGGAGCTCGAGATCAGCCGACTCTTCCCACTCGACCTCGAACAGGGAATCGATGATCCCGCGGACCACGGTATCGAACTCCTCTGTAGAGAGATGATTCAGCGTGAACACTGTCACCTCACCAGGCTCCATCAACCGCGTGAAATCAAGATCATCGACATCCTCTGTCTCGAATTTCTTGATCAGACCCTTGTATGGTTTCGTATCCTCTTCCGGATCGAGCCCGAATCGTTCATAGTGTTCGAGCACATTCTCATCCTGACACTCTTTCACAAACCCGGTCCACTGTGCTGTTGGATCGAAGACAACTACCGGGACATCCTGTTCCAGTGCTTCCTCGATCAGCACAGAGGCAGTCACGGATTTGCCCGCACCAGTCGACCCAGCCACGATAGCGTGTGTTGTCAGATCACTGGGATCGATATATGACTGCTTCGACGTCTCAGCAACCTTCCCCATCCAGTAACCCCCTTCGTCATCAGGCAGGTCATTGTAATCGACAGGGAAGACATAACGGGCCTCCTCAGCACGCTTTTCCTGATACCATTGATATCCTTTCCATGATCCACCAAGTAAGAGAAGAGCAATAGCAAGGAACGAGACAAGCCGGATCCGGAACGGTGTCCAGAACGGCTCGATCACACGTAACGTAGCGATATCAGAATACACACGATCCTCATAGATGAAATTGGCACGCACATAGTATGACCCTGCCGACAATCCTTCAGCCAGATCATCGATCTCGACAGTCTGAGACGCCGATGATCCGCCGACCTCGATGGCCTCTGTCGTGTTGAATAGTTCAGCGGCATCTGACGAACGCTGGAATATATATGAAACATTCAACGTTACATTCCGCCCTTGATTGTTACGGATCTGGGTATTCACCTGTGGGGTCTCGGCCGAACGTATCGTGGTCGAGACAAACTGTACCGAGAACTCAAAGGAGACCGCATCACTATCCACAACCCGCATCTCGACTGGATGATCTTGCGATTCGTTTTCTCCCTGTATCGCGATACCACCAGCATATGATGTTTCTTCATCGACAGTCGGAGCCAGCAACGTGACATCATAGATCGACAGATCAGGCCCAGACTCGGCCTCTTCAATAGAAAGATACCGGGCTATCGGGCCGTATGTCTCGACAGATACATCCCCTGCGCCTTCGCCCTGTACCGTAAAGACATATGTCGCATTCTGTCCTTCATCAAGAACATGTGTTGATAGCAATGTATCTATCTCGAAGGCAGCTGCTGGGAAAACCGCGATCATACCGAACAGAATAGCAAGGGCGAGCCCTCGTTGTGCAGTCGTGACCGTCACAGGTACCTAATCATTAAAAGGAAGTTGCACTTAAAATATGTACATTATGTTCGAATTATTCGGGTCCTCTTCTGAGAAAAAAGAAGAAATAGACAAGAACGTCGAAGAAATCCGCTCCATGGTCGAGGGATCGAAGGAACCACAGGACACATCACAGCAAGCAACCCCGGTGGCCCCTCAGAGTAGACAGGACCAGCCACCTGGCGGCCAGAACCAGTCAGAACAACGACCCGGACCAGCACAACAGCAACAGGAATCACTACCGCAAGATGGCCCGGGCCAGGAACGGACCTCGCATCCTCCGTCACGATCACAATCACAGCAAGGACCACAGGCATCGTCCGAACAAAATACACAACAACGACAAAAGCCACAGCAAGAACAAGCAAGACAACAGCAACGATCAGCACGGCCGCAGGAACAGCATCAGACACCAGATCGTCCCGAACCCGAACCGGATGATTCGATCGATGATCTTCCACCGCCACCAGGAGCAGCATCACAAGACGAAAGTACGTCATCAGACCAGGAAGAACCGATCCAGGCGAAAGAACGATTCGAGCCAGAGAGGAACGATGAACAAACAGGACAGACATCCAGGAACCGTCCAGATATCCCTGAAGCACCGAAGACCAAAGAGATCAACGTCCCCGACATCGAGAAAGGGCCGTTGTTCATCCGAGTGAAGAAATTCAAGGAAGCGAAAAAACTCATCCATCAGATGCAGGACCTGTCCGAAGACGTCGAGACGGACATGGGCGGTCTCCAGAACACACTT
This sequence comes from Candidatus Nanohalarchaeota archaeon QJJ-5, assembly GCA_022865265.1. Taxonomy (GTDB): domain Archaea; phylum Nanohalarchaeota; class Nanosalinia; order Nanosalinales; family Nanoanaerosalinaceae; genus JALIDO01. The sequence continues at coordinate 30,692 of JALIDO010000002.1, read as the reverse complement.
GAAGAAGACAAAGACATCCAGAACGACCTCAAAGGACGGCTCAAAAAGCTCCAGGATTCGATGAAAAGTATCGAATCTATCGTCAGCCCGTAAAAACCACAGCAGATGACGAACCGATTCATTCTTGACCCCGGGCACATTTAAAAAACTTGCAGGCACTGGTATATCTTAGCCAATGATCGGCCGCTATGGCCGCATGAGGTGATCAACAATGGGATACGCTGAATTCGAAGTACCAGACGGACTGGCAGAAACCACATACACTGCCGTCGAAAAAGCACGAGACACAGGCGAACTACGTAAAGGAACCAATGAGGCAACAAAGGCAATCGAGCGCGGAAACGCAGATCTTGTCGTGATCGCGTCCGATGTTGAGCCTGAAGAGATCATCATGCATCTCCCAGCACTCTGCCAGGAGAAAGATATTAGTTACACATTCGTACCGAGCAAAGAAGAACTCGGCCTTGCCTCAGGCATCAATGTCCAGACCGCAGCGATTGCGATCTGTGATGCCGGCAACTCAGACGATGAGCTGGATGAAATCCAGGACAAAGTCGAGGAACTGAGCGAGTGATAACCAATGGCAGTTCCAGCACGCGTCGTACAGGTCCTCGGACGAACCGGACACAGAGGCGTCCAGAAGATTCGATGTAAGGTCGTCGAAGGAAGCGAGGAAGGAAAAATCCTTGTCCGAAGCGTCATGGGCCCTGTTCGAGAAGATGATATCCTGATGCTACAAGAAACCGAAATGGAGGGATCATAGATGGAATGCCAGTACTGCGGCGAGGAACTCAGCAAGACCACCGGCAAGCTTCTTATCAAAAGCTCGGGCGAGAAAGTATACTTCTGCTCGGGTAAGTGTGAGAAGAACTGGGCCAACGATCGCGGACTTGAATACCGTAACTGAGCCCTGAGGCCGGCACCCCAGCAGCGAGATGGTGAATCATGGTACGACAGCCAATTGTATCGGTACTGGGACATGTCGATGCCGGCAAGACAACACTCCTTGATTACATCCGTGGATCACTGGTCGTCGAGAAAGAAGCAGGTAGCATCACCCAGATGATCGGTGCGACCGAAGTACCGATCGGTGCGATCGATGAGATCACCGCAGATATTTCTGACCAGATCGGTGTCGATCTTACCATCCCTGGTCTGCTGTTCATCGATACACCAGGCCATGCTGCCTTTACATCGCTGCGGAAACGCGGTGGCTCACTTTCAGATATCGCCATCCTCGTTGTCGATGTGAAAAACGGCGTCCAGCCACAGACGAAAGAAGCCGTCGAGATCCTGAAAGAATCAGAGACACCCTTTGTCATCGCCCTCAATAAGATCGATACACTACCAGGCTGGCAGACCGAAACCACCTCTTGGACCGCCAACTATCAACAACAGACAGATCGTCTGCAGAATGAACTCGATGAGACCATCTATGAGATCATGGGCGACCTCCACGATCTTGGCATCACCTGTGAACGCTTTGATCGGGTGGATGATTTCCAGAAGAAAGTCGCCATCATCCCGATCTCAGCCCAGACAGGTGAAGGGATTCCTGAATTACTCATGACCATCTCAGGCCTCTCTCAGCAGTTCCTCGGGGAGCGACTCGAAATCGAAGAAGATGGCATCGGGAAAGCGACCGTCCTCGAGGTCAACGAAGTCAAAGGCCTCGGAACAACGATCGATATCATCCTCTATGATGGCGTGATCAGAAACGACGATACGATCATCATCGGGGGCTCAGATGGATGTGTCCAGACAGACGTCAAATCATTACTGAAACCAGAAGCAATGGCCGAGATGCGCCGCGAACAGCAGTTTGACCGACTCGAGCAGGTCGAACCAGCAGCCGGTGTCAAGATCTCAGCGAAACATCTTGATGATGTTGTGGCCGGAGCACCATTACGTGCCGTCCATGACAGCGAAGACATCGATACAGCCCGAGAAGCGATCACCGAACAGATACAAGAAGTCGATGTCACGACACAACCAGAAGGTGTAAGCGTAAAAGCAGACTCCCTCGGAAGCCTCGAAGCCGTGTCGAAGACGTTCAGAGAAGAACAAATCCCTATCGGTTCGGCCGAAGTCGGTAAGATCACGAAACGAGATATCGTCAATCTCGAAGGCCTTGATCGCGAGCACAAGATACTGTTCGGGTTCAACACGAGTATGACAGACTCGGCCAGCGAAGAACTGGCCAACCACGATGATATCCAGGTCTTCACCTCGGATGTGATCTATGAACTCGTCGACCAGTATCAGGAATGGCTCACCGCCTTGCAGGAACAAGAACGACAGGAAGAACTCGGCAGTATTGCACGACCAGGCAAGTTCCGTATCATGCCCGATCACGTCTTTCGATCATCAAATCCTGCAGTTGTCGGCGTCGAGATCATCGATGGTGCTGTAGCTCCAGGATCAACATTCATGACGAGTGAAGGCGAGCAACTGGGCACGATCAAATCAGTACAGGAAGATGGTGAATCGATCGATCTAGCGACAAAAGGCGACGAAGTAGCACTCTCACTCACGAATGTGCAGGTCGGCCGACAGATCGAGGAAGGTGGAACATACCTGACAGACATCGATGCAGAAGACTACAATACCCTGAAAGAATACAGCGAGTATATCTCAGCCGGTGAACAATCCACCCTCGAGGAGATCGTCGATATCAAAGATAGCATCGATCCACGGTGGAAACTCCAGTCATGAGACGACAGATCCTCCTTCTTTTAGCCATCACACATGGATTCGTCTTTCTGTTGGGCACGGCCGTCCAAGAGCCAGACCTACCACCCTCCACTTCTGCATTTGCGGGCGAACGAACAACCACTGTGAACATCGCAACCGTCACAGAGAACGGCCAAGGAAGCATCAGTACCGTCAGCATCGATATCAGTGAAGGAAATGGACGGGTTCGTCTCGACACAGACCCATTCATCGACCTCGATACACAAGCATCAGGACGGACGGCAAAACAGATCGCGGAACAGTATACACAGACATCACTTGCTGAGAAAGACATCACCATACGGTTCAATATCGATGCAGCCCAATTGGGAGGACCATCAGCCGGTGCAGCGATGACACTTGGGATTATTGCTGCGATCCAGAACAGGACCGTTCCTGATACAGCTGTGATCACCGGCACCATACAGCCAGATGGCAGAATCGGACGTGTCGGTGGCATCTTGGAAAAAGCGATGGCCGCAGGCACAGCAGGCAAAAAAACATTCCTCGTCCCCGAAGGACAAAGCAGCATCACGTATTATACACGAAAAAACAATAGTCAACCCGATCCCTTCGGCCGGTACAGTGCCGATGATTATACCGTCCAGCAGGTCGATATCACGACGATGACCGCACAGTACGATATGCAAACCATCGAAGTATCAACAATCGAGGATGCTGTCCAGATACTGGAGTGATCATACATGCGCATTCATCTCCTCATGGTCGGACTCATCGGACTGTTCGGTATTCTTGTAGCACGATCGAGCCAGATACTTTCGATGCCAGAGACTCTGTCCAGAACAAGCATAGAAACCGCAATCATAAGCATTGTATTGCTCGGTATCGGGTACATCGGGGCACGCGTGGTCCTTTAATCCAGCACTGCATTGATCCCTTTCTTCGCGCCAGGATCGATGATCACGATCACAGAATCACCTTGCTGCAATCTGAACGTCTCAGATGGGTCATGAACCTCGCCATCACGTAGCACAGCCGTGAACACGACATCCTCCTTCGGGAACTTATCAAGAGACTTGACCTCATCGATCCGGAGATTCTGGATCGGTGAGCCGCGGTCGACAAGCAATTCAAGCACCTCCTTTTCAGCCCCTACATTAGCAATCTTCCGAATCGATGGATGCTCGATGACAGACATGAACTCACCATACACCAGATCCGTGTACTCGATCGTGTTCACTTCTAACATCTTGTAGATATCCAGATAATCAGTATCCTCTACCCGGGCCACAACCTTTGGGACACCATATTTCCGCCCGAGCATCGAAACAATCATGTTCTCATTCGCTCCTTCCAACGTCGAGACCAACACATCCGCCTTCGAGATCCCCGCATCCTCCAAGATCGAGAGCCGCGTCGGTGATCCATTGATGACTTTGGCCCCTGTCTTCGAGTAGATCCGTTCAGCCTTTTTCTCATCTTCTTCCACAACGACCAGATCATGGTTCTGTACGAGATCCTCGATCAGTTTCTTCGAAATAGTGTTGACCCCAGCGACAATGACATACATACAGTCTACCTTTCCCGCTGTAACTTATAGAAGTTTGTGCTTTTAACCACGGATCCGCTTGACAACCTCGACATTCATCAAGATCAAGATCGGTAGAATCTCAAGACGACCAGCAAGCATCCCGAGACACCACAACAGTTTCACAACAGGATGCAATCCGATCAATTCCCCGGGTTCGATGAACAACGGCCCCATCGTGCCCATCGATGATGTCATTCCCTGGATCGCCTCGATCATCGCCAGATCAGAGAACACGATCGTTATCACGGCACCACCCATGATCATGGTCAACCAGACCGTGACGATCGTGATGATCCGTAACAACTCTTCTGTCTTGATCCGCCTGGCACCGATCATGATCGGATTGACAGCCGACCGGGGCATGGAGAAACTGCGGACCTCTCTGATGACAACCCGCAACAAGACACCGAATCGGAGCATCTTGATACCGCCTGTCGTCGACCCGAGCGAGGCACCGACAAACATCAGCATCAGAAAGATCATCTTGGAAAGCTCCGGGAATGTTCGGACCCCTGTCGGCTCGAACCCGGTCGAACTCATCACAGAAACTGTCATGAATACCGTAACTCTGACTGTTTCTATGATCGTTCGACCACTATTCATCCAGACATCCAGACCGATGATGACCAGTGCCAATGCCAGTACCTTTGTCATCAAACGGAACTCATAGTTTCGAAGTACAGCCCACGGACGTCCCTTCAGCAAAAGATACAACAACAGGAAATTGGTTCCACCGATGAACATAAACACCGTGAACGTCGCCTCGATCGCTAGCGAATCAAATGCTGCGATCCCACCAGCCGTATGGGAGAACCCGCCAGTCGGTAGGGTCTGGAAGGCATACATCACGGCATCGAAGACAGAAAGATCAAGGAGATAGAGGATCGTCGCCTGCAATGCCGTAAAGACGATATAGACATACCAGAGTGACTTGATTGCATTGATCGGCGACGGCCGGATCGTGCCAGCATCCGTCTTGTCTGCTTCAGCAAACAAAAGACTCTGGGCCACACCACCTGCCTCGATGATGACAGCTACAAAGAACGTCAGCATTCCTAACCCGCCGATCCATTGACTGAACCCACGCCAGAAAGATAATGAATGTGGCATAACAGCAGGATCAGGAAGAATCGACATCCCTGTCGTCGTGAACCCGGCCATCAATTCGAAAAACGCATCAACGAAGCCCATGTTTAACATCGCCATGAACGGGAGCGCACCAATCGCCACAGCAGCGATCCACCCTGTTGTCGCTGCAAGCATCCCTTCGATCGCATCTGGTTCCTTTTTCACACCCCAGTAATCGAGCGCATAGCCGAGCACGATCGAGATAAACGCCGCATAGATGAACGGCTCCATCTGGACAAACGATTCACCAAAATACCGACCAACCGCAACCGGAACTAGCAGAAACGCCGAATAGATCTTGAGAAAGAGACCAAGATAATAGGCGACAATTCGGTCCATCGGTACCTATGATTCATGCCGCATCGTGTTTGAAATAAGGGCGGTATTCGGTACGTAGAAATGCTCACCACTATCATTGATGACAGTGTATAACGGTGTTATACGAATAATCTCCCCAGAACACTCCTCCGTCTCGATCGTGTCCCCTGCCGAGACAGTCCGTGAGAGCTGGAAGTAGATCGATACCGCTACATTACGGACCACGTCTTTCATCCCGATAATGACCAGTACCGTCAAGCCAGTCATGAATATCGCAAGCAACATATAGATCACGATCCTGTTGATTCCAAGGATTGCTAGGGCGATCAATATTGTTGCGATATACCCGATGAATTTGACACCGCCACCAACAAGACGATATGCTGGCAATGAGGCTTCAGATTCATCGATTCGCTGTGACATCGGCCCAGCACGGAATATCTTCATCGTGATACTTCCAACATGTGAGGAAATGATCGACCCGATGATGACAGCCAACAATGCGATGAACAACCGAGGCAGATAGGTGAACAACGACTGGAGCTGCTGACTGAGGAACTGCACCTCAAGCATCGTGAATAGGGCAAACAGGACAAAGAGATAGATGATATACTTGGTGATATCGGCTAACAGGTCAGAAAGCGATCCCGAATAATCCAATTTCCGCAGGAGCTGCTGGATATCGGCCTTGACAGCGAGGTCATCCAATGCTGTCATCTTGAGAAGCCGTCGGACCACCTGAGCAACGATCCGGCCCCCGATCAGCCCAACAACGATTATGATGACAGCCGAGGTTACCTCTCCTTGAGTAAGATTCGAGACCTGCATGTATTCACTCATCGCTGCCCATGCTGAATCAAGTATCTCACCGACCTGTGCCATCATCCTGCCATGGGACCAGTTGATACTTTAAGGTAGGTGCCACCAGCACCGCAGATCGATCACATCCTTTTAAACCTTAGACCTCATTCTATAACCACGCTCTGGGAATCAAGTACTGAGCGCGGTGATGACCAATGCAACTCGTAATCGGACAGGAAGATGGAACGACGGCCTCAATCGAGGTCGATGACGATACAGCACAAACCCTCAACGGACGCCAGATCGGTGACGAATTCGATGGGTCTGTCGTAGGCCTTGACGGCTATACGCTGGCTGTGACAGGAGGGAGTGATAGTGAAGGCTTCCCGATGAAACGACAAATCCAGGGAACCGGTCGGAAAAAAGTCCTTCTTTCCGAAGGGACTGGTGCCAGAAACCTGGAAGATGGTGAACGTACCAGGAAATCGGTTCGTGGTAACACGGTGTCCGAGGAAATCGTGCAGTTGAACTGTCAAGTCGTTGAATCCGGTTCCGAAACGATCGAAGCCCTCCTCGAAGAGGATGAAGCGTGAGTGAATCGCTGATCCCGGAAGCCAATATAGGGCTTGTAGGCCACGTTGACCACGGGAAGACGACATTGACACGTGCACTGTCCGGTAAGTGGACAGATGAACATTCAGAAGAACTAAAACGAGGCATCACGATCCGCCTCGGGTATGCTGATATCGTCATCCGGCAGTGTGACGACTGTGATACCTATACTGTTTCTGAAACATGTGACTGTGGTGGAGAGACGAGCCCAGCACGTGCAGTATCACTCGTCGATGCACCAGGCCACGAGACACTGATGGCCAATGTACTCTCCGGTGCAAGCATCATGGACGGTGCTTTGCTTCTCGTCTCGGCAAATGAAGACTGTCCACAACCACAGACACGGGAACATCTTGAAGCATTGAATATAGTGGGGATCGAGAACATCATCATCGTACAGAATAAGATCGATCTCGTCTCGAAGGAAGAAGCAAAACAGAATTATCAACAGATACAGGAATTCATCGAAGGGACGGTAGCAGAAGACGCACCGATCATCCCCATCTCGGCCCAGCACGAGGTCAATATCGATAAGCTCGTCGAAGCCATCGAAGAAGAAATCCCGACACCAGACCGTGATGCTGGCGCTGAACCACGCATGCTTGTTGCACGTAGTTTCGACATCAACAAGCCAGGAACAGAGGCTGATGATCTCAGTGGTGGCGTTGTCGGTGGAAGCCTCGTAGAAGGCGAACTCGAAGAAGGTGATGAGATCGAACTCAGACCCGGTATCAATGATGAAGACGACGATTGGGAAGTAGTCACCACGACAGTACGCAGTATCATGCAAGGCAGCGGCTCTGTCTCGACAGGGACACCAGGCGGGCTCTTAGGTATCGAGACCGGTCTTGACCCGAACATGACAAAGTCAGACAATCTTGCAGGCAATGTTCTCGGAAAGAAAGGAAAATTACCACCGATAGAAGAGCAACTAACCATGAACGTTGAACTCATGGACCGTGTCGTCGGGAGCGAAGAAGACAAGACCGTAGAGAACATCAAAGAGAAAGAACCATTGCTCCTCAACATAGGCACAGCGAAGACATCCGGTGTTGTGACCCAGGCTGGTGAAACCGTCAAGATCCAGCTCAAACGACCAGTCTGTGTTGAAGAAGGAGAACGGGTCGCTATTTCACGAAGAATGGGCTCACGGTGGCGCCTTATCGGCCATGGAACGATCAAATAACGTTTCTGCACCGATTGAAGACAGGAATCAAGCACAAGGTATATAAACAACAGAACAGGTTAACCCTACGTGTGGTCTATGGATTTTACCTCCCAGCCCATGTCAGAATTCCTGAACATCGTTCTTGAACAACCAACGCCCGTCCGTATACTTGTTACCTTTGGTATCCTAGCAGGTGGCTTCTTACTGGGACGGATAGCCAGCACAATATTCAAATACTTCTACCAGCGACGCGCATCAGAGGATGTCGTGGAAAAAATCCGTAATAGAGATAAACAACCACACAAACCGATCGAATATATCTTTACCATCGCGACTATCGGTCTTGCCCTCCTGTATCTGAATGCCCCAGCGAGCAGCGATCTCTATCGGACCGTGATCGAGAACGCACCGATCGTGATGACGGCCATCCTGACAGTGATCCTTGGTATCTTTGTGATCAACCTGAGTGTCAACTTCATGATGCGGTTCATCGATACAGTGGGGCTGAAGAAGTATTTCCAGGAACTTGGCTTCTCGCCGAAGATCATGGAACTGTCGTTCAAAGGACTCAAGGTACTGCTGTATCTCGTCATCATCGATATTGCACTCGTTCAACTGGGCATCCAGTCCCAGATCTTGAGCAATGCTGTCATCGCAGCATCATACGGGATGATCGGAGTCATCGGTCTGTTGGCCTTCTTCGGCTTCAAAGACCTGATCCGGAACTACGCAGCGGGCCTGTATCTCAGGAGCTCAGATGTCCTCAAACCAGGGAAGAAGGTCAAGTTTGAAGACGAAACAGGCGAGATCAGAGACATATCCGCATTCGGTACCACCATCTCGACCGATTCCGGGTACTTCATGCTGACACCGAACAGCGAACTGATGGATCGGAAAGTCCTGTTCAAACGCGTCCAGGCCGATATCGAAACACTTGAAGATATCAAGAAGTACTTTGTCGCTCAGGAGCCCTCATACTGTGGCCCTGCATCAGCAGAAATGGCCCTAACACTGTTTGGCTATGATATTGATCAAGGACGACTTGCAGAAGTGACCGGTACCGAAGTCGGCAAAGGCGTGATGCCCGATGATCTGATCGAAGGTATCGAAAACGAGACAGATGGTGAAATCCGTGCAGCGTGGGTCGAATACGACAATATCACCGATCTCGGCGATGAGTTCAAGACATGGTTCAACGATGGCGGTCTGGTTGTCCCGAACTTCGCCAAACCGATGTTGTTCCCACAGGCAAACACGGGTCATTATGTCTTGTCCGTGGGCGTCGAGGGAGATGAACTACTGATCGTCGATCCATCAGCCCATACTACCTCAGGCGGTGTCTATTACGTCGACAAAGACGAGATGCTGGATGCCATGCAGGAGTGGGAAGACCGGAAACGCGGATACATCATCATGGCGCCAGAAGGAACAACAGCATACTGGCGTATCAAGGAAGGACTCATCTACGCCGACAAGAACTACTACGATAGCCTCTCAAAGACACTCGAGGTACGACTCCGGAAGATCATGCGTAAGGGCCGTATCCTGAAAAGCGTCATGCCTGACAGTGTCGAAGACTTCCTCGACCAGTGGCGCCGAGAAGAAAAAGTCGACCGCGTGTGGAAACCCGACCAGAAGAACGATACAGGTGAGAAACAGCTCGATGAATTTACTGATACTGACGAATAACGAGACCGAGGTCGATGGACTGACCGAGCATTTCGATCAGTGGGATCATTATTCACTGGCCGATGCCAAGATCAGCCACAAAGACACCACCACGACAGCAGCCGTCGAGGGCACACCGATCACCGAGTATGATGCTGTCTACCTGAATCCAGAGCCACGGGCAGCCATCTACGCTAAGACATTCCTCGAGACCATCCAGGATCACCATATCCAGACAAACATGGACTCGACAGCGCTGTTTCTGATGATGAAACGCCATTATCTCTTCCATGTACTCCATCAACGCGATGTTAATATCCCACAGACTATCGCCTTCTCGACCGAGAAAGCACTCACCGAAATCGAAGACGATATCGAGTTCCCGGCCGTGGCAAAGATGTATGAACAATTCACAAGCGCCGGTATGAAAACCATCGATGACAGCGATGACCTTCACTCATTCGCACAGTCGGCCAACCACGAGGAAAATGTCATCATCCTCCAGGAATACGTTGATGGCGATGTCTATGATGTCCTGTATATCGACGGCGACCTCGTCTCGCTCGAACTCGAAGGCGACGCCTGGCATCTCGATAACAATGACAAGATACAGTACAGCAAACTCTCGACAGAACAGAGCAAAGCGGTGAACGAGACCGCCCAGGCCATCGGTACCAAGATGTGCCGTGTGCGACTGATCGGCAACACTATCGTTGGCGTCGAGAACGAACCACGACTCGATCTCTTCCAGGAACACAGTGGCAAAAACGTCTATGGAAAAGTGGCAGATATGCTGCGAGGTGATGATGATTAAGTGTGCTGTTATCTATGGCAAGAAATCTGCACAACACCATCATTTCATCGAGAAAGGAAAAGAATACTTCGATACGGTTCTCGGTGTTCCACTTGAAAGTGTCCGCATCGTCTATGGTGAAGAAGACACACGCCTGATGTATCGGAACACCAACCTGAATGAGTTCGATGCCGTCTTTATCAGATTCCTTGGGAGCGATCTCCTGTATGGAGAACACATCCCAGAGATACTGGAAGAACATGATGTATACACTCAGCTCGAGACCGATTCGCTGACCATTGCCTCGAACAAATTCTACAGCGTCAAGACCCTCGGAGAAGGCGGTATCCCGGTCCCTGATTCCACATATACGCTTTCGACCAAAGAGACCGAACGAGCAGCCAAAGAACTCGGCTATCCTGTCATCATCAAACTCATCTCCGGCTATGGTGGCAAAGGCGTGATGCGAGCAGAGGACGAATCCGGCCTGAGCCCGATCATCGATACCTTGACATTGTTCGAACAAGACGTTTCACTCCAGCGGTACATCGAGAACCCAGGTGAAGATATCAGAGTGATCGTCCTCGGAGACGAGACCTTCTCCTACAAACGTGTCGGCGGTGAAGACGAATGGCGATCCAATATCTCGGCCGGTGGCGAACGACAACAGCACGATGCTACAGAAGAGATGCGAGAAGTATCACGGAAAGCAGCACGCCTGTGTGGCTTCGATTTCTGTGGGATCGATATCCTGGAGGGTGAGGATGGCTTCTATATCGGTGAGATCAACATGTCACCTGGTGTCGAATCTACAGATGAAGCGGTCGGGATCGACATGGCAGACAGAGTCATGGAATTCATCTACCGCAAGACCCATGCGTTCCAGTCCGAACGCGGTATCTAGTCTTCAAAGGAATCGATCTTTTCAGCAACGATAGAAACCGCTTGTTCGACATCATCATCGCGGAAGGCATTCAATGCAGGAACACCGACCGTGTCCTCGATCTTTTCAACACCAGCTGTTGTATCGGTGATAGGGCCAGAGACCAGATCAAGATCGTAATCGATCTCTGATAAGACCTTCTTGACCCCATAGGCCCCGGCAACATCCAGTGAAACAACGACCACCGAGGCGACACGATCACGAATATCGAGATCCTGCAGTGTCTCTTTCACATTATAGTTACTGATGATCCCGGCACCGAACTCGGCCACGATCACATCGAGATCAGTCTCCATCCAGGCTGCATCAACAATCCCTTTGGCTGTATCGATGACCTGATCAGCATCATCAACGGTCGAGGGCATCCCGCCATCGACGAAGTCAAGCGATACCTGCGATCCTGATTCATACATCTGCACACGGTCACGTTCACGGGCCGATCCTGTTAGCTTGACAGACCCAACCGCATAGCCATCATCTGTCAACCCTTCGATCAACTCCGAGGCGATCGTCGTCTTTCCAGCATCCATACGACTGGCGACCACAGCCACGATGACTGGTTCTTCCTCCAGATCCTCATGACTCTGAACACCGAAATCCTTCATATTGAGAATATTCTCCCCATCAGATACATAGCCGATGAATTCGGCTCGATACGGAAGACCAAGCTCTTTCGTCGCTGATTTGTACGCACCAAAGATCCCTCCCGAACCAAGGAAAAAGACATCATCACCTTCCTCGATCCGTTCTGGAACCGTCCCGATATAGCCTTTCACACCAGCCCGATTACCAAAACACCCAAGAACGACATCACCTTCTTCGAGATCGACGAGATCACCGCCAGGAAGATCAAGTTCTCCGTACTCCCCGCGTTGTTCCGTGATCCGGACAGCGATCACATCACCGGTCTGGGGCTTGTGACCACTTTGTTCAATCCGTGCATCAGACGAAAGTTCGATACGCTTTAATGATGAGGCCTTGTAGTCATAATCGAGCTGCATTGTCATATCCCTGTTACCATGACGGCTTTTTTATCTTTACCATGAGCTCATTCAATCGCAATCTTCGCAACCCTGTTCCCTCTGTTCACCGCATCACGCTGGGTGACTGCCTCGATAACTCCTGCTACAGGTGCCTCAACTGTATCAATGATCGTACCTGTTGTATCACGGACCCGTGCAATCACATCACCCTTTGTTACCGAATCACCGAGCTCTTTTACATGTTCCAGTGTTCCAGACCGCGGTGCATAGACGGTCCGGAGCCCATGGAAGATTGATGGTTCTCCAATCACACTTTCACCCTCCTTGATACCGACCCCCTGTAACAGATTCCTGATCACGGTCCGGTAGGTCTCCCAGTCCTCTTCACGATAGTTCCCCGCCCCGCCGATCTCTAAGGTTATCGCTGGCGTCCCGAGTTGTGGCACGATATCGCTCAAGACACCAGACCCGATCTCTGCTGGATCCGTCTTCAAAGCATGTTCAAGCCCACTCCACTGGAGCAGATCCTCCATTGCATCAACAACATCGCTATCGTAGCTTTCAGATACCTTGATACGTCCATGTGGAAGTTTCCGGTCCGGCCAGCTTGCCGTATGCATATCGATCACATAATCAGCCGTCTCGACCTCGTTCAAAATATAGTATGCAACAGCCGCAGTGAGACTCAATTCACGCGGATCATCAGCCGCCTTCGCAGCATCGAAGGACCGGTTCAGATTACGCTCCTCACTCTCGTGTGAATCGAACTCAGGCCACGGTGTCGCTCGGGCCCGTCGGAAGGCAGCAAAAATATTCGCCACAGGAATAATCCGTACCGTCCCTGTTGCTGGCTCTAGATTGTCACTGACATGTTCTGCGATCTCCATCGAAAGATATTCATCACCATGAATACCAGCGATCAACAGACAGACAGGATCACCGTTCCCAATCTCCCAGCATTCAAGCTCATAGCTCCCATCCAGCATTTCAAAGGTATGCAGTACCCGTTGTTCCATGAGTATAAAATGATACTGACCATACATAAAGACATGCACCAGGTCCTCCTTGATGCCAACTTCCTCGTCCTCCCGTTCCAGTTCAATGTTCCTGTCTTCGATGAGATCGAACGCCTCATCGGGCCAGATCATGCATGTAATACCCTTGAACGCACCTACAATGAGGCACTGAACCTCGAAGACCAACAGTATCACCAGTTGGTCCAGAAACTCGTTGCAGTGAAAGACGTCCACATCATCGAGACAGCAGCCGACGTCCCGGTCGATCAACAACTCCTCGAATATGCACAGGATGGGTATATCCTCTGTACGAATGATACAGAACTAAAACGACGCGTCGACCATCACAACCTCCCACATATCTTCCTCAGACAGCAGAACCACCTTGAGGGGAAGCATCTCGATATGCTCACGTTCTAGACCGCCACTCAGAGAAACACTTAAAAAGGTGCCTTGTGGTTTAACAACTGTTCTATTACAGGACAGAGGTAGATATCACATGGTTGACGATCACTGGCGAGACCTTCCGACCGGCCCCGAAGTACCGAACATCGTAAACGCAGTCATCGAGATTCCGAAAGGAAGCAGGAACAAATTCGAATACTCCAAAGACTTTGGCACCTATGTTCTCGATCGTGTCCTGTACAGCCCACAACATTATCCAGGCGAATACGGATTCATCCCGAAGACGACCTATGATGACGGCGATCCGATGGATATCATCGTGCTGATGGATGAACAGACCTTCCCGGGTTGTATCATCGAAGCACGACCAGTGGGTCTGATGCGTATGGTCGATTCAGGCGAGAAAGACGATAAGATCCTCGCTGTACCGACAGAAGATCCACGATATGACCACATGACCGATATCGACGATGTTCCAGAACATATCAAGAAAGAAGTTGCACAGTTCTTCAAGACATACAAGGACCTTGAAGAAGGAAAAGAAGTAGCTGTCAACGGCTGGGATGATAAGGAAGATGCGAAAAAGGCAGTAAACCACTCCGTCGAACTATACAAACGAAAATACGGTAACTAAGAATGTACAGAGAACTTACCATCGAAGAGCGCATCCGCGTCGATCCGGAACTACTGGGCCGTGATCTCCAGGAATCCGTCCATCAGAGCCTCGCACGCCAACTCGAAGGCACGATCCATAAGGATCTTGGCGTAGTGCTAGCGATCACCGATGTGACAAATATCGGTGAAGGCGATATCGAACCAGAAGACGCCGGCGTTCATTATCCAGTCACGTACGAGACCCTGAGCTTTGAACCAGAACTACACGAAGTCGTCGAAGGTGAAGTCGTCGATGTGACCGATTTCGGCGCATTCATCCGCATCGGACCCATCGATGGCCTGTGTCATATCTCACAGATCATGAACCAGTACGTCGACTATGATGAGACACAGGAAATGCTTGTCGGCGAAGAAGGATCGAAGACACTACAGCAAGGCGATACAGTTCGTGCACGAATCACGGCTGTCAGCCTCGATGATTCAGCCGACAACAAAGTCAACCTCACCATGCGACAGCCAGCACTTGGCAAGCTCGAATGGATCGAGGAAGAACTGGAAGACGATGAAGAAGAGGAGGACGAGTAATCATGCCAGACAAAGCATGCCCCGACTGTAACAGAATCGTCGAAGAAGGCAACACCTGCCCGATCTGTAAAAACAATGATCTAACAACAGCATGGAACGGCATGATCATCATCTACGATGCAGATCAATCTGAGATCGCCGAGGAAGCAGACATATCCACACCAGGCAAATATGCCGTCCGTGTGAAAGGATGAGGTGAACCACCATGGAACTATCAATCACAGCAGAGAAACAGAACCCTCTGCTCGGACGAGACGAGTATGAGCTGACAATCGACCACACCGGTGAGGTTACACCGGCAGGCGATGATGTCAGAAAGAACTTCGCAGCACAACAGGACTTCGACCGCAATACAGTCAGTGTCGAGACCATCCAGACAGAATACGGAAACGGAATCTCACGAGCAGTCCTCACTGTCTGGGACGAACCTGTCCACGAACCCGAAGATGAGGAAGACACAGAAGACGGACAGGACGAAACAGAAGATACACAAGAAGAGGATGATGCATAATGCCGAAACACGCCAACGTTGAACGCTGGGAAAAATACAGCGACGACGGAGAACTCGATGGCGAACAGTGCCCACGATGCAGCTCATTGCTCGCACAGCATGACGGCCGCAAGAGCTGTGGCAAGTGTGGGTACTCGAAGATCCAGAAGTAACCCTTTTTTCTCTCCGTGAGCCGAGATGATCACCCTCGGGATAGAGTCGACAGCACATACCTTCGGTATCGGTATCATCGAAGATGGCACCATACAGGCCAACAGCAAAGACCAGTACACCCCCGAGGAAGGCGGCATACATCCAAGCGAAGCCTCCGAACACCATTATCGGAAAGCAGACACGGTCCTCGATCAGGCACTGGCACAGACTGACCATGACATCGAAGATATCGATTGTATCGCCTTCTCGCGAGGACCTGGCCTTCCACAATGCCTCCAGATCGGTGGTACCGTAGCCCGGAGCCTCGCAGCCCAGCATGATATCCCGATCGTCGGTGTCAACCATTGTGTCGCCCACATCGAGATCGGAAAACTGACAACCGATGCTACAGACCCCGTCACCCTGTATGTCTCCGGAGGCAACGCACAGATCATTGCCTACAGTGGTGGACGATACCGTGTTTTCGGTGAGACCCTCGATATCGCCATCGGGAATGCCCTCGATAAATTCGCCCGTGCCCTGGATATTCCACATCCTGGTGGTCCAGAGATCGAACAACGAGCACGACAGGGGGAGACACTAATCGATCTGCCATATGTGGTCAAAGGGATGGATTTCTCATTCTCAGGCCTTGTAACCGAAGCACAATCGAAGATCGATGATGTCGATACCGATGACTTGTGTTTCTCCTTCCAGGAATACGCATTCGCCATGCTGATCGAAGCAGCAGAACGGGCGATGGCACACACCGGGAAAGACGAACTCCTCGTGACCGGTGGTGTGGCCGCGAACAACCGACTCCAGGAGATGGCTGCAACCATGGCCGAGGAACGGGATGGTCAGCGTTTCAAGGTTCCACATGCATACTGTATGGACAACGGTGCCATGATCGCACAGGCCGGTGCCCGCCAGTACAGAGCAGCCGGTGGCGAAGAGCTTTCAGCACTGGGCACCGATCCAAACTGGCGGACCGACCAGACCGAGGTGCCATGGATCGATGACTGACGATGCCATCACGACACTCGAACACGGTGGCACACTCATCTATCCAACCGAGACCTGTTATGGCATCGGTTGTGATGCCACGAACCCTGATGCTGTCCGGCAGATATACGATATCAAACAACGACCGCGTGAAAAGAAACTCACCTGTATCGTTGCCGACCGATCGATGGCAGACCAGTATGGCGACCTGACAACAGCAGAACAGAACATCTGTGATACCCTCATGCCAGGACCTTTGACCCTGGTGACAGAAAAACATGACCGATTACCCTCTATCGTGAACCATAAATTTGCCTTCCGTATCCCTGCACACGAACGCTGCCGACGATTATCGCGGGAACTCGGTGCACCGATCATCGCAACCAGTGCGAACCGATCAGGCCAACCCGCATCCTACAGCATCGATGAGATCGACCCGACCGTACGAGAACAGGTCGATACGATCATCGATGCCGGCACACTCGAACAGACACCATCATCAACTGTCGCCGAACTGACAGCAACAGGGATAACCATCCATCGGAACGGACCGGTCACCAAAGAACAGATCGAGGCGGTGATCAACCAGTGACCATCATCGCCCAGGGTGCCGAAGCCATCCTGAAACGAGACAATGACCATGTGATCAAAGAACGAATCCCGAAACAGTATCGCCATCCTGAGATCGATGCGACAATACGTGCCGATCGGACCTCACAGGAGAAACGTCTCCTGGAAAAAGCACAGCAAGCCGGTGTCCCGACCCCAGCTGTCGAACAGATCGATGACCACACCCTCAAGATCGAATGGATCAGCGGCACACCTGTACGGGAACATCTGGAGACAGATGAGACACTCTGGCCAACGATCGGTGAATATCTCGGACGCCTCCATGCTAATGACATCATCCATGGCGATCTCACCACCTCGAACATGCTGTATTCAAAGGACAATGAGATCATCGTGATCGATTTCGGACTTGGGTATTTCTCACAGCGAATCGAAGACCGTGCCACCGATATCCGTCTGCTGCGACAGACACTAGAGGCCACCCACAATACCATCTGGAACGACGCTTTCTCGACCATCATGGAGACCTATCATGATACATATGATGAAAGCGAAGATGTGGAACAACGCATGCATAGCATCGAGAACCGACAACGATACACCTGAAGGGTATAAAAAACTTGCCTGCGAGAGCATACTATACCCTTTCAGAGGTAGTGATGATACATGGCACGGATGCACTCAGAACAACGCGGCCAGTCTGGATCGACAAAACCCAAAACGATGGATACAAGCTGGGTTACCTATGATAGCGATGAAGTCGAACAACTGGTCGTCAAGCTTGCCAACCAGGGCCACAGAGCCTCAGATATCGGCCGCATCCTCCGAGATCGGTATGGCATCCCTGACGTTCAGGCCATGACCGGCCAGGCAGTCACCGATATTCTCGATGCCGAAGACCTCGGAACTGACCTACCAGAAGATCTTCAGAACCTGATCGATCGGGCTGTCAGCATCCGCGATCATCTGGATGAAAACCAGAACGATCTCGAAGCACAGCGCAGCCTCGATCTCATCGAGTCAAAAGTACGACGCCTCGCTGATTACTACAGAGGCGATGAACTCGATGACGATTGGACCTACACCCCTGAACGCCACCGATAAGACAGGAAGGCAGACAGGATGGACCAACAACTGACAACCAGCGCTGCACAAATCGCATCATTTCTCAAAGACCACGATGATATTCTCTGTGTCAGCCATTACGATTGTGATGGCATCAGTTCTGCTGTCATCGTGCGTGAAATGCTCGAACGGGAAGACAAACAGTTCGACCAGGTCTTCCTCGATGAACTTACCGAAGAGAAACTTGCATCTGTTGTGACAGACCATGACCACGAGACCGTCTTGTTGACAGACTTCGGAAGCGGCCAGCTCCCGACAGTAAATACTGTCTTGGACCATCACGACGTGGCCATCATCGATCACCACGAACCATCCGAGGACGGAACCCTTGAGCATCACTGTAACCCCCATCTAGTCGGCATCGATGGCGGCTCAGAAATCTCTGGTGCCGGGATGACCTATGTGGTAGCCCGCGAACTTGATCAGGCAAACATCGACCTGAGCCCTTATGCTCTTATCGGTGCAACCGGTGATATGCAGCGTGATGGTGATACCTATCAGGGCCTGAACCAAGAGATTGTCGAAGAAGCACAAAAGCATGACCACATCACCATCAAACAGGGCCTGAAACTCTATGGACGACGGGGCAGGAATCTCGTGAAAGCCCTGACCTACACGACCGACCCGTATCTCAGTGGCATCACCGATAATGAATCCGGCGCCGTCCAGTTCCTCCGCTCGATTGGCATCGAACTATCAGACGAGAATGGAGAATGGCGGTCACTCGCAGACCTGAGCCTTGAAGAAGAACGGATGATTGTCAATGGCCTTATCAAAAAAGGATACGGTGATATCGAACAACTCATCGGCAGTGTCTATATCCTGGACAACGGATGGGAGATCAGAGAATTCGCCTCATTGATGAACGCATGCGGGCGCCTCGATCGGCCGGCTGATGGTGTGACGATCGCACGTGAAGATGATTTCGACCTGGCCGCGACCATCAAACGGAAGTACAGCCGCAAGATCGGACGATACCTTTCCTTCGTGGAAGATAACATGGACGATACAGAAGTGATCCAGGAGATCGGTCCCGGGACTCTTATACAGGCAGACGACAGTATCCATGCCAATATGATCGGAACCATCGCCAGTATCTGTATTCGTAGCGACATCCTGGATGATCCAATCATCATCGGGATGGCACACAAAGGCGAGGATGCGATCAAGATATCTGCACGCGCCTCCTCCGAGGTGACCGAGACAGGCCTCGCGATGAGCGAACTGATGGAAACCTGCTGTACGACAGTCGGGGGTGAAGGCGGTGGACACGAACGAGCCGCAGGCGGCAAGATCCCCCGGACAGAACAAGAAAGGTTTATAAAGGTCATCAGAGAAGAGCTGACAGAGTCACTGTCAAAAGACACCCTGACTCACCAAGCGTGATACTCATGGCCAAATCAGTAATACAGAAAGACTGGTACGAAATCATCGCTCCAGATGTATTTGACAACGAGAAAGTAGCAGAGACACCAGCAGACAAGGAACAGAAGCTACATGACCGACGCGTCAAGGTCAATCTACAAGACCTGATGCCATCCTCTGATAAATACTACATGGATGTCTATCTACAGGTCAAAGACGTCGAGGGCAACAAGGCAAAAGCCGTCCTCGCAGGCCACGATACATCGAAGGAATACATCTCAAAGATGGTACGGCGACAGACCGACCGAATCGACCAGGTCGTCGATGTGGAAACAAGCGATGGCCGTGAAGTCCGTGTCAAGCTAATCGCTACGACCATCAACAAGACCACATCAGCAGCCAAGACCGAAATCCGGAAGCAGATGGAAGAGATTGTCACAGAACAGGCACAGGACCGTGACTTCCAGACCTTCATGCAGGATATGTTCCAGAACGAACTCCAGTCAGAACTGAACGACGCCTGCAAGAAGATCTACCCACTCAAGACCGTCGAATTCCGGAAAACAGAAGTCACCCCGAACTAATAGACACTGATGGGTCTACAAGCAGCCTCATTAGTTTCTCGATCAGCCGTAATGGCGGATCACCTCATCGCGTCGATTCTTGGTAGCCTCATCGGTATACCGATCGGATTCGGACTTGCTCACACACTCTCTATCCCGTGGCCGATCCCGGCAGGAGCCACCATCATCATAGCCAACATCCTCTATTTCATCGGATTCGAGAGCAAAGATGGAACAACGCCTGCAAAAGAACGTATGGATCTGAAGATCGTGCAGAAAGAGACACTTGAACCAATCACACCAAAAGCAGCCCTGATACGTAATGTTTTCCGTATCCTCGATTTTTCGACCTTCTACCTCACCGGTATCGGGACAGCATTCGCATCTCCCTTCAGCCAGCGACTCGGTGACAGGATAGCAGGAAGTGTCGTGGTGGCAGAACAAGACGGAACCACTGACAAACTGACACCAGACCAGCCAGACCTGCAACTCCGCTTCGTGGGCTGGTTGATCGCTGTCATCGGTATCCTGCCTCTAGTTGGCATTATCATCACCATCATCTGACAGCAACCCTTGATGAATTTAAGAAACTTGCACGCATGAACCATTGTAGAGCCCCCTAGCATAGCGGTCAAGTGCGCGCGGCTTTGGACCGCGTGGCCCTGGTTCGAATCCGGGGGGGGCTATCATTCCGACCGAGCCACGATGTACCGGAACATCTTTATCACAACATTGATCGGTGTCGCCGTCCTGACAGCAGTCGTCACGACGCAGGCAACAGCAACTGATACTGCAAACCCTGCAGACGATGAACAATGGCACACCATGGTGCAGAACGAGACACCGAAGACAGCAACATTCGCCGGCGGCTGTTTCTGGTGTATCGAAGGCGTTTATCAGGGAGAAAAAGGAATCGCATCAGCAGTATCAGGCTTTACCGGTGGATCAGAAGAAAACGCCAGCTACAACCTTGTTGTAACCGGTAAGACCGATCACAGAGAAGCCGTTAAACTCAGATACTATCCTTCTTTGATCTCGTACAAAGAATTGCTCGATATGTACTGGAAAAGCATCGATCCAACCGATGCCGGTGGACAGTTCTCAGATCGGGGATATCACTATACAACAGCCATCTATACCCATACCGATCGACAGTATCGATTGGCAAAAGAATCAAAACAGAACCTGAGCGAGAGTGGAACCTTCGATGAACCGATCGTCACCGAGATACTGAACGCCAGTACCTTCTACCGTGCTGCAGATAGACACCAGAACTACTCGATACGGAACCAATACCAGTATGAAGCCTATGAGCGTGCCTCAGGACGGAAAGGGTTCCTTGAACGGACATGGGAAAACAGTCCATTAACAGACAAGTGAACGGTATAACACCGTTATACCTCCTTACTGGCCGCAGCGCAGTGCTCACAACAGAACAGTTCACCCGCATCCTCATATCCTCCTTTGTAGATTTCACAGCCACAGTGTGTGCACTCTTCGATTTCCCCTTCGATGGCGGCTTCCAGGATTGTTCCGAATGAGTTCAATTGTTCTTCAACCAGGTCTTCTCCTGCCTCTGTCAGATGATAGACCTTCTTCCCACGATTTCCCTGTTTTTCAGCCTCGACAAGACCCTTCTCGGCCAGCTTATCGAGGAACGGATAGATATGCGAGGTGGTCGGTTTCGTCCCCGTGATGTTTTCAATCTCTTTGATCAGTTGGTAACCATGTTTTCCACCCGAGGCAAGCAAAAGGACCGTATACAACCGGTTGACGTTGGATAGATCTATCTCAGCCATGGATTATTGTATCTCCTAGAAGACTTAATAAACGTGGCTGTGGTCACAGTTCCTTGCAACAGTTAACTGCCCTCTTAACCACGCTCTTGGCGTTTTCAAGCCAGGATCCTTTGCCAGTACCTTGATCTGTTCCCCGTATTTGATCCCCGACCTCTTCCGTATCCTTGGTCAGCGATACCTGTTCGTCCTGGTCATGTACCGCATCTGTATGCTCGATAATGCCGTTTTCACCATCAATATCGTAATTGATAGCCCAGAACATCGCATAGAGGGAAAATGCTCGATCATAGAATCTCTCTGCATCATCCCGGCCCTCATCAAGCATCTTATCGGCTGTCTCTTTGAACCGCATCGCTGCTGAAAGTAAATGTTTTGATATACACCATTCCTCGCCCTCTGTATCGTTTACAATCTCTTCCATGGACCTTGCACGCATCTCTCGTACTTCAGAAAGCATTTCGAGATATTCAGGATCATCTGTCTTTTCATGTGTGAAAAACAGATGCTCTTCCAGCGAAATGAGATTCATAATCCCTATCGAGAGATCCTCATCCCGGGATAGATCGAGATCATCAACATCACTTTCGAGCCGGTCATGGAGTTCTTCCCGTTCCATACTGTGTATTGGTCATTACGGAAGATTTAAAAATATATCATATAGAGATATATCGTGAAGATGAATACTGACACTCTTTCGAACAGACATGTGATCGGCGGAGCACTCATCATCGGACTGGCCCTTTTCGCCATTACCGGTATAACAACCTCAGGAACAACATCGACAGCCAACAGCATCATCCAGAATGTCGATGCAACTGTCTATAAGTCCCCCAACTGTGGATGCTGTGGGGCCTGGGCACAGTATGCTCGATCGCAGGGAATGAACGTAGAGGTGAAAGAAGTCAACAACCTCGATCAGATCAAAGATGAGCACAATGTTCCTGAAGAGCTTTCATCATGCCATACGACAGTTCTCGACGATTACGTGGTCGAAGGACACGTTCCCGTCGAGAGTATCGCACGACTCCTAGAGAATGAACCAGATGTCTCCGGAATCGGACTTCCTGGCATGCCACAGGGAAGCCCTGGTATGCCCGGTCCAAAACAGGGAGACTGGCAGATCTCTAGCTTCACCGAAAGCGGCAACATAGAAGCATTCATGACCGTGTGACCGATGTTCCTCCACATAGCCGGCATCACCCTCATCATCCTTTTCCTCAGCACCATGAGTGCCGCCCACTGCCCACTATGTACGGCAGGGGCTGGTGCTGCAGCAGCAGGAGCCGCCTATCTTGGTGTTGCAAAACCAGTCCTCGGGCTCCTCATCGGAGCACTGGGTGTTTCGATGGGGAGCTGGTTTGCCAAAAAGATCCCACGCACCTACATCCCCTACCAGCACCACACGACAGTCGTGGCATCGTTCGTTTTGACAGTCATCCCTCTCCTCCCAGTGATAGGCAAGCAAGTACCGCTTTTCATCGGCTGGTACGGGAGCTACGGTTCGCTCCTGCACAACACCTATATGTATGATCTTTCCCTAGTGACTGCTCTTCTCGGAGGACTGATCGTGACCGTTTCCCCGACGATGAGTGCGAAACTGACAGCGATACGAGACAAGCACATCGACTACCAGGGAATCCTGATCACGCTGACATCCCTTCTCGTGTTCAGCACCATCATTCAAGTACTCGCATAGTATGTGATCATCATGACCATCGATGCAACTACATGGATACGACACTACAGAAGACCAATAACCATCATTCTCGTGGCTCTAACAGCATCAACGATACTGCTCTACACCTTAGGACAGATGGGGGCTTTCGATGATACCAACGAGGAATCATTCAACAATGCCGATATCATGTTCATGAGCATGATGATCATCCATCATGACCAGGCCATCCAGATGGCCGAACTTGCAGCGAACAGGACAGATAATGAAAATATACTCCAGCTCGCACAGAACATCTCACAAGCACAACAGGAAGAGAACAGAAAGATGGCCGACTGGTTACGACAGCTCGGATACGAACGACCACGAGACGGCCACCGAATGGCTGGCATGGCCTCTGCTCATGAAATGGAACAGCTCCGTAACAGCACCGGAGCGGAGTTCGATCGACGCTTTGCCAGATTGATGATCACCCATCATCGTGGCGGCATCCAGATGGCACGATCATTCGCAGAGCGCGGCCAAAATGCCGAACTCATCGACCTCGAAGAACAGATGATAGCGACCCAACAACGAGAAATCGAACGCATGCAAGAATGGGGCCTGGTGTCCCAGTAGCGATCAGGTTTAAAAACATGTATCACAATATGATACATTGTTGATTGATATGGGCGACACACCGATCAAAATCTCACGACGACTGGCATTTGCAACAGTATTCCTGCTAGGTATCTCTTTCGGCACTGTTATAGGAGGTGCTAGCACTATAACACTACAGAATAATCCAGGCTCACTGCCAGATATAGAACAACTGGCGCCAACAGATAATCAAGAACCAAACCAACCCTCACAAGATGATACAGAGACAGAACCCGTATCAGTGAGCGATCTCAATATCACCGATGAACGGACAATGGGTGCTCAGGACGCTCCAGTTACACTCGTCTACTTCGGTGATTTCAATTGCATGTACTGTTACAGATTCGCACAGCAGACACTCCCCCAGCTCAGGGATACCTTCGTCCAGTCCGGCGATGTAAAAATCGTGTACAAGAACTTGATCACCATGGGGCAAAACTCTATCACGCTGGCTAAAGCATCAGAAGCAGCATGGGACATGGTCGGGGAAACAGATCCCGATACCTACTGGGCCTTCCATTCGCAGCTCCATGACGATCAACAGATACGGAAGCAGAATGAACAATCAGTCATGCAAGACATCATGGATACAGCGAGTAAGGTCGAGGGTATTGATGAGGAAACCCTTCGAACAACGATGGACAAGATCAGTGACGAAACAGTCACCCAAGATATCCAACAGGCCCGCCAGCGAGGCATCACCGGCACCCCCGGGTTCGTCCTTTTCGAGAGCCAATCAGACACCGGAACACCGATCCAGGGTGCTCAGCCGTACAGTACATTTGAAACAGAAATCACGGAACTGTTGGACAACAATTGATGTGGTGTACCAGATGAGCGACAATCTTCGACGTGCAAAAGACCTGGCCAGGAACGGTTTGTTCCTTGCAGCCACTGCCCTGACGGTCAGCTCTACTGTCATTGCCCATCAAGGAAATGAAACCACACACGGGAGCAGCATGATGATGGGGGATGGGTCTTGGATGCATTCCGGTACACACATGATGGGTTATGACATGTGGGGAATGGGCTGGTTCGGGCTTCTATTTGGAATCTCCCTCTGGATACTGGTCATTCTTAGTATCATCTATCTGTACCAGCGAATAACGGAACAGGAACAACATCAAAAAGAGGAGAACGAAAAAGAACAACAATGACAGACAAACGAAAGCGAACAGGCATCACAGTCGGCATCCTTTTCGGCCTGACACATGCTTTATGGGTTGGAGCAGTTGTGTCTGGCGCTGGTCAAACCATTATCGATGCACTTGAAGCCGGCCATTTCCTTTCCTCCACCTATACGACCACCACTGTCGAACCGATGACTGCTGGTGCTGGTATCCTTGGTGCTGGCATCACAGGATATATGATCGGATGGATAGGCATCTATATCTACGATATGACAGGCCGATACCTCGACTGATCGAGAAGAGGCTACAGCATAATGGACCACGATCACGACGAAGACCAAAAAGGCCATGACGATCATGGCCACAAGCACCATGAACTGATGTTTAGACGTAAGTTCATCATCTCGACAGTCCTCTCGATACCGGTCCTGTACATGAGTCCGTTCATCTCGGGCCTTCTAAGGTATACTCCTGCAACCTTTACCGGCAGCCAGTGGATCTTACCTGTTGTCTCGACAATCATCTTTCTCTATGGCGGAATACCGTTCCTGAAGATGGCCCGTTCCGAACTCGAGGACCGACAGCCAGGCATGATGATGCTCATCTCACTTGCTATCACTGTTGCCTTTGTCTACAGCCTGGCAGCCCTGTTCCTCCCGACCGAATCGAGCTTCTTCTGGGAACTGGCAACCCTGATCGATATCATGCTGCTCGGGCACTGGATCGAGATGCGCAGCATCCGGCAGGCATCAGGTGCATTGGATGAACTGGCGAAACTGATGCCAGAAACAGCCGAACGTGTGATCGATGACGGAGAAACAGAAGAAATCCCTGTCAGCGAACTCGAAGACGGTGATACTGTCCTTGTACGGCCAGGTGCATCAGTTCCAGCAGACGGAACCGTCATCGAGGGCGAATCATCTATCAATGAATCGATGATCACCGGGGAATCCAAGCCAGTGGCAAAGACCCCAGGCGATGAGGTCATCGGTGGTACAGTCAACAAAAGCGGAAGCCTGCGGGTCGAGGTGACAGCGACCGGTGATGAAACAGCCCTTTCTGGCATCATGCGTCTGGTTGAGGATGCACAAGAGTCCAAATCGAAGACACAGTTACTGGCCGATAAGGCAGCAGGCTGGTTGTTCTATATCGCCCTTGCCTCCGGCATCCTGACAGGCCTTGCCTGGACTGTAGCCACTGGATTTAACGTCACTGTGATCGAACGGGTCGTTACTGTCCTTGTTATCGCCTGCCCACACGCCCTCGGACTTGCTGTCCCACTGGTTGTTGCCATCAATACATCGATGGCAGCACAGAACGGGATCTTGGTCCGTGATCGGATCGCCATGGAACAGGCGAAAGACCTTGATACCATCGTCTTCGATAAGACAGGCACCCTCACCAAAGGCGAGATGGGTGTAACAGGCATCGAGACGGCAGCAATCGATGAAGATGAGGCACTCCGTCTGATCGCATCACTAGAAGCTGATTCTGAACACATGATCGCCGAAGCGATACGGAACACAGCCGATGAACGCGATATCGAATATCAGGACGTCGATGAGTTCACAGCAATCGAAGGAAAAGGCATCAAAGGCACAATCGGTGGCCAGACCCTGTATGTCGGTGGACCAAACCTCGCAGCAGACAATGACTTCACGATACCAGACACCTTACAGACCTTTGCCGAAGATGCAGCAGCCCAGGCGGAGACTGTTGTCTATCTGTTCCGTGATGGTGAAGCGATCGCTGCCATCTCACTGGCCGATGTCATCCGTGAAGAAAGCAGACAGGCGATCAAAAAGCTCCATGAACGAGACATCGAAGTAGCGATGCTTACCGGCGACAGTGAAGAAGTAGCCGAGGCCGTAGCAGCCGATCTCGATATCGATACATACTTCGCAGAAGTCCTACCAGACGATAAAGACAGCAAGATACAGGAACTTCAAGACCAGGACAAGACCGTCGCAATGGTCGGTGATGGTGTCAATGATGCACCAGCACTGGCACGGGCCGACATCGGTATCGCGATCGGTTCCGGGACCGATGTTGCAGTCGAATCAGCCGATATCATTTTGGTCAAGAACAATCCACTCGATGTTGTGTCATTGCTAGCACTCAGCCAGCTTTCCTACCACAAGATGCTACAGAACCTCTTTTGGGCGACCGGGTACAATGCTGTTGCGATCCCACTTGCAGCCGGTGTCCTGGCACCGATCGGTATCCTGCTGTCTCCGGCCATCGGTGCACTCGTGATGTCGATGAGCACCGTGATCGTGGCCATCAATGCACAACTGATGCGGAACCGTTCAATCTGACGAACTATTCTTGTTCCCCATCGTACTGTTTATCACGGTGATACAGGGCCGGAAGATGGACCAACACACCAACACCTGTCCCGAATGTGATAATGAACAGGTAGACCGTCTCGACCGGTATACCGATCACAGCCTCGACCATCAGCCCTTGACTGTGGATGAAGTTCACAACAGCAGCCAGCCCATTGATGAACAGAAGCGTCAATGCGACAGCATCACCGAACAGCCCTGGCAGATAGAAGGCAGCAAGAACCGTGAAAAGCGGCACACTGATGAACAAGACATCACCGATGAACCCGAGTTCGGTCAGATAGATCAGCGGATTGAATTCACCGACCGGCAGATCGGACAGATACAGGATATACAGTGTGGTGACCGTATCCGCCAACACGGCCACGATCGCAGCCAGACGCAACGGGATATTCGGTTCCGAGCCCGCGAGGATATAGCGTAGTTTGGTCCACTCGGACATATATCACATATCGGTCACGATGACCTTATAAGCTCTACCGGGCCACATGGTCATAAAGGCTATAAAGCTGGATATCGCGTCATGACCTACGATGCACAATCTCGAACTCGATACCAATATCAGAGGCGATTATGCCTCAGTCGATCTCTTCCTGGTCCCGCAGGCAACACAGTATGCAGATCTGGTCGAACAGGTCCTTGAACGATTCGATGAACAGACCGTCGACCTCATCCTCGATGAACAACGCATGCCATTGCCGTACTATGAAGCACTAGAGATCTCTGTCGATGCCTTCCTGGAACGATACGATCTCGAGACACCAGAGGCCATCGATGTAGAAGACGCAGTCGAGATCTGCCATGATCTGTTGGACCTCGGCCTGTTCGATATCGGGTTCGAAGGCGAACATGTGACCGTGTTCATCTCCCATGACGGCCATGTGAACGTCACCCCTACTGATGAGATGACAAACGAGTTCAAAGAGACGATCGAATCACTGGAGATATAGATGGACGAGAAAGAACGACGACAGAAGAAGAAAGAACTACGCGGATTCCTGGGCGACCGAGCAGCAGAACTCCTCGATGAAGATGATGGACGGAAACGAGACCTGGATCAGGACTGATCCCAGGCCCATCGTCCACCATCATCTGTATCCTCAAGCACCACACCGTGGTCCTGTAACCGATCACGAATCATATCTGCTGGTTCATACTGCTCATTCTCACGGAGCTGTTCCCGGACATCAACAAGCAGATCGATGAATGGACCAGCATCACTGCTCACTTCGACATCCTCAAGCACACCGATGACCTGACCCAGTTCCTGTAAGAACTGTGCAGCTTTCTCCAGGACCGGACGTTTCGGATCAGCGGATCCAACATACTTGTTGGCCTGTTCAGCTATCGCATAGAGATGCGAGAGTGCCTTCGGTGTGTTGAAATCATCATCCATCGCATCGATGAACTGTTCCCGGTGTTCGTATAGTGCATTCAGTGCCGCATGATCGGCCGCATCATACTTGGCCGGAACCGTGTCTACAGCACGAAGCTCTGCCTTGACATTCTCAACAGCATTGCGGAGCTTGGCTACATTGTTCTTTGCCTCTTGTAGAGCCTCTTCACTGTATTCGAACGGCTTCCGGTAATGTGTGGACGCGATCATCAGACGCAGTACCGCTGGATCGTATTCCTCGAGTAGCTCACGGGTCGGGACGAAGTTTCCGAGTGATTTGGACATCTTCTCATCCTTCATCCGGACCAGGCCACTGTGCATCCAGTAGTTGACCCATGGCTTCTCGCCTGTTGCGCCTTCTGCCTGGGCAATCTCATCCTCATGGTGTGGGAAGACCAGATCACTGCCACCACCGTGGATATCGAACTGCTCCCCCAGCAGCGCAGAACTCATGGCCGAACACTCGATATGCCAGCCAGGGATCCCTTCACCCCATGGACTGTCCCATGTCGGACCATGTGTCCGTGCACGCCACAGCACGAAGTCCTCAGGATGCTCTTTCGCATCCATCCCGAGGATATCATCGCGCTCAGGTGAGATGTGTTCGAGATCCTGATTCGAGAGCTTGCCGTAGTCCTCGAAGGCATGCACATCGAAAAAGACATTGCCCTCTGATTCATAGGCAAGCCCGTTGTCTATCAGCTCCTGGACCATCTCGATCATCTCATCCACGTATTCGGACGCCTTCGGGTACGCATCAGCCGTCACACCGAGACTCTCGAAGTCCTCAAGATTGATCTGGGCGTACTCTTCGGCCACCTCGTGTGGTTCGCGGTCCTCTTCCTCGGCCCGGTTGTTGATCTTATCATTCACATCGGTGATGTTGATGACCGTCTGGACCGCATAGCCCTTGAACTCCAGCCAGCGCCGGATGATATCGAAGGCGATGTAGGTACGGCCATGCCCGATATGCATGTAGTCATACACGGTCTGGCCACAGACATACATCCGGACACGGTCATCATCGATCGGCTCGAACCGCTGTTTCTCGCCATCGTTCGAGTCATAGACCCGCAGTGTCATTCTCGATCACCGCGGAGAACCGTATCAATCA